>CP033464.1:972500-1142500 GCA_007833815.1 Brevibacillus laterosporus
ACTGTAGCCTGGTATTGAAACTTTGTGCATCATGTACAGAATAGGTGGGAAGCTGTGAAGCGAGGGCGCCAGCCTTCGTGGAGCTGTCGTTGGGATACCACCCTTGATGTACGGAGTTTCTAACTTGCCGCCCTTATCGGGTGGAAGGACCATGCCAGGTGGGCAGTTTGACTGGGGCGGTCGCCTCCTAAAGAGTAACGGAGGCGCCCAAAGGTTCCCTCAGAATGGTCGGAAATCATTCGTAGAGTGTAAAGGCACAAGGGAGCTTGACTGCGAGACCTACAAGTCGAGCAGGGACGAAAGTCGGGCTTAGTGATCCGGTGGTTCCGCATGGAAGGGCCATCGCTCAACGGATAAAAGCTACCCTGGGGATAACAGGCTTATCTCCCCCAAGAGTCCACATCGACGGGGAGGTTTGGCACCTCGATGTCGGCTCATCGCATCCTGGGGCTGAAGTAGGTCCCAAGGGTTGGGCTGTTCGCCCATTAAAGCGGTACGCGAGCTGGGTTCAGAACGTCGTGAGACAGTTCGGTCCCTATCTGTCGCGGGCGTAGGAAGTTTGAGGAGAGCTGTCCTTAGTACGAGAGGACCGGGATGGACGCACCCCTGGTGCACCAGTTGTCACGCCAGTGGCACAGCTGGGTAGCTATGTGCGGACGGGATAAGCGCTGAAAGCATCTAAGCGTGAAGCCCCCTTCAAGATGAGACTTCCCATAGCGCAAGCTAGTAAGACCCCTCATAGACGATGAGGTTGATAGGTTCGGTGTGGAAGTGCAGTAATGCATGGAGCTGACGAATACTAATCGGTCGAGGACTTATCCACATTGCCTTTATGCTGACTTTCATTATCCAGTTTTCAGGGAATAAAGATAGAAGCTAGGTACCTTTTACGGTAACTAGCTTTTTTGGTATGTTAATTACTTTACGTAAGAAGGTGTAATTCCTGACCTACCATATAAGGAAAAAACTCCAAATGATGCTTGCAAAATTTGTCTACTAACAGTTTTTCAGCATATTGATGTGATAAAACTAAATCTCCCCATGTTTCACTTTCATAACGACAAAGCATGCTTAGACCATAAAGCAGTAGATAATGACTTGCCAAAAAGGGAATAGGCTGATTTTGTGTGTCATTCCATAAATAAAAGTTCTTACTCTGATCCATCGAGAACAGGGGATGGTTTAAAAGAGATACTCGTCCACCTTCACAATCAAAAAACCGTACGTGCTTAGAAGAAGCTGAGGGAAGAGCCGACTCAACTTTATCCTTATCGATGTTTAGTCTATGAGTACAAAATGGTGGGAAATTTGTAGATACTTCCTTTTTTGAAGAACTACGATTTAGAAAATGGTGCAAGGTTTCATCTGAATAAGAGAGTGCTCCTTGATCTTCTTGGGACAAGGCAAAAACAAATGGTTTCTCCGTTATGATCGGCGTAGGAATCCAAGGGCTCGATAAATGAAAATACTTCATTTCCTCACGAAGTTCAGGAAGTGATAGAAATAGGTCACCTATTCGATAACGATTGGATATGGGATGTAGCGAAAGGAGTCGACACAAATGAGGAAAGAATCCTTCCTTTTGAGGCTTCATCTCGTCATCCAACAAATGATAGGGGCTTTTCTTAACCTTTCTCGCAGTAACACCATGCTGTAGCATACGACTATTCTGAGGGTAGCTAGGATCTTTGGATAAGACTAGCCCCTTGAGCAAATGCACACAGCCATAAAACAATAAGAGAGGTTGGATTAATAAAGGGCTTTTTGCAGCCATCTCATAGAAATGTCTAGCTTGCATCCAAGTGTATAGGAAACGTGTGCTATTTTGAAAAGCATGTTTTTCAGGATTTTCTAAGCCAATTCTGTGGTAAGAGGTAGTAAGAAAAGAACGTGAAGTAGGCTCCGTTTCCACTACGGAAAGCTGGTGCCAGACATTTTGAAAGGACATGGAAAAGATTACCCCTTTATATTTCGAATATTCATTTTTGTAAATAATTTTCTTATGGAATCTAAGAAACATTTATATTTTCTCCTATAAAAGCGAACAATATAAGCATTCCTTGACATTAAATTGAGCCGTTTGCTACACTGATGAAAAGATTTTTCGGCTGAAAGGGGTCCTTGAACCGTGTGGGAAAATAAGTTTGCTAAGGAAGGCTTAACTTTTGATGATGTATTATTGGTACCAGCTAAATCAGAAGTGCTTCCAAAAGACGTTAATGTATCCACAGTATTAAGCAAAAAGGTGAAACTCAACATACCATTAATCAGCGCCGGTATGGATACAGTAACAGAATCTGCACTTGCTATTGCAATGGCTCGTCAAGGCGGTTTGGGTATCATTCATAAAAATATGACCATTGAGCAGCAAGCAAGTGAGGTAGATCGCGTAAAGCGTTCTGAGAGTGGTGTTATTACAAATCCATTCTCTTTAAGTGAAAACCACACTGTTGCAGATGCAGATGCCCTCATGGGTAAATACCGTATTTCCGGTGTACCAATCGTTAACGATCAAAATCAATTGATTGGTATTTTAACAAACCGAGATCTACGTTTTGTACACGACTTCTCCATCTTGGTAAAAGAAGTAATGACAAAGGAAAATCTAGTTACAGCAGCTGTAGGTACTACATTGCTGGAAGCTGAACAAATTTTACAGAAGCATAAGATTGAAAAGCTACCTTTGGTAGATGAAAATAATGTCTTAAAAGGGCTTATCACCATTAAGGACATCGAAAAACTTATTCAATATCCTAATGCAGCGAAAGATGAGCAAGGTCGTTTACTTTGCGGAGCAGCTGTAGGGGTCTCAAGTGATACATTTGAGCGAACAGAAGCATTAGTGCAAGCAGGAATTGATGTATTAGTTATCGATACAGCACATGGCCATTCTAAAGGGGTTCTAGAGACAGTTAAGAAAGTACGTACCCTTTACCCTGAATTAACGATTATTGCTGGTAACGTGGCTACTGGACAAGCTACAAAGGATTTAATTGAGGCAGGGGCTTCCGTTGTTAAAGTTGGAATTGGTCCTGGTTCGATTTGTACAACTCGTGTTGTTGCTGGAATTGGGGTTCCACAGATTACAGCGATTTATGAGTGTGCGACTGTAGCACGTGAATATAATATTCCTGTTATCGCTGACGGTGGTATTAAATACTCAGGGGACCTACCAAAAGCTGTAGGTGCCGGTGCATCTGTTATCATGATTGGTAGCTTGTTTGCAGGTACAGATGAATCCCCAGGTGAATTTGAAATTTATCAAGGACGCCGTTTTAAAGTGTATCGTGGAATGGGTTCCATCGGTGCTATGAAAGCAGGAAGTAAAGACCGTTACTTTCAAGAGAATGCACAGAAGCTAGTTCCTGAAGGTATTGAAGGACGTGTAGCTTACAAAGGACCTTTGGCTGACGTTGTTTATCAGCTAATCGGTGGTCTTCGTGCCGGTATGGGTTATTGCGGTGCTGCAACGATTGCGGATTTGCGTGACAAATCTACTTTCGTTCGCATTACTGGTGCAGGATTGCGTGAAAGCCATCCACATGATGTTCAAATTACAAAAGAATCTCCAAACTACTCTATATCATAAAAGTAGGGCAACTATAGCTTTGCCAAGCTAATATAGCAAGGTAAGACAAAAGGGCTTGAACTGCCCCCAGTCAAGTAGACAACGGAAAAACAAAAAAATCTGACACCAACTATTTTCACATGGGTTGGTGTCTTTCTTATGCTGCTGAATTTTGAAGGTAGTGCCTGTATTCCAAAGGCGTCATACAGTTTAGTCTTTTCTGGTATCGATGGTTATTGTAGTAAGTTATGTATTCCATAATTGCTACTTCCAATTCTTTGTATGTGAATCAATTTCATAAATCAGAGCCCTACGGGCCCAAGAGTTTTTGAGCATAGAAAAAGGAGTACCTCCCCAAATCTCTAATAAGTTAAGTGCGACCCAAACTTAAGAGGTGGTGGTGACTCCCAATGTCTATTATAAAACAAGGAAGCCTATTTGATATACAGGAATTATTCGACTTAGAACCTCCCAAACGTTTTGAGGCTATTTTCTCCACTCTTGACATTGAACCGCTTCTTTTCTCTATTTCCAAAAAGTCGATCTATGGTGCTCCTACCGAGTTGAATTATGCTGCCATGCTATATTCTCTGGTCGCTCGAATCGTAGAACGAATTCCCACTGTGAAAGATTTACGAAAACGACTAAAACATGACTTTATCTTTCGAATGGAATGCGGTTTTCTGTTTTCTGACAATCTTCCTTCCGAGGCATCGTACTCTCGTCTCGTTCAGAAGCTTTCTGAAACAGCACACCTCAATAAAGTCCAAGACAAGTTACTGTTGCAAGCGATACAGGAAGGGTTCATAGGCGATGAAGCAATTGCCATCGATGCAACCCATTTTGAATCCCGTGATCGAGGTGTGGCAAAAGAAAAAAAGACGAAACCAGAATTGAAAAAACGTGGACGTAAATCAAAAGCAGAAAAAGATATCTACGACAAGCAAAAGCAAGAAAAGGAAGCCCAGAAGTCCTTATATGAAAAAACCATTGCAGCTCAACTGGATGTGACGTTGGAGGACCTACGGTACCAAGTTCCTATCAAACCTGCTTGGGGAATAAAGAAAAATAGTGATGGAAAGAACATGTTTTGGTTTGGATACAAAGCTCATCTTGCAGTCAGTACGAAAAGTCAATATATTCTTTGCTCCCTCATGTCCTCTGGAAGTATGAACGATGGGAAAGCAGCGATTCCTTTGTTGAAAGGAATTCAAACTGTCCTTCCCAATCACATGCGATATGCAATCATGGATGCGGGATATGACTATGTCCCGATCTATCAACAAATCGGACGAATGAACGCACAAGCGATTATTGCTTACAACAAGCGGAATGAAGGAGAAATGGTTGGATTCGATTCACATTTTGCGCCAACTTGTGTCCGAGAATGCTCTTATCGTTACGACAGTTATGATAAGAAGTACAAAACGTTGAAATTTGTACGGCCAAAAGAATGTAAAGACTGTCCATTGAATCAGGATTCTCTCTGTCAAAAAGTCTATAAAATTAAGGCTGAAACCGATCTTCGAAAGTACACCGCGCCAGCCAGAGGAACAAAAACGTGGGAAGAACTATATGACCAGAGAACAGCCGTAGAGCGAGTACATGCTTATTTGAAGGAGTTCTTTCAGCTAAACAATGTCCGATATCGCACAGGAAAGAGGGCAAAAGTCCATTTTGACTTGGTTACTCTTGTTTATAATGCATCCAAGTTAGCAGTGGATCGAATTCGTAGGAACTGGCAAGTAGGATGAAAGTAGCAGCTTAATTTTTTCAAAAAAACAGCATTAATCCCGTAGGGATAGTCTAATTATTTTTGGAAAAAGCCTTTATGAAATTGATTCATGTATTAAATTTATTGAGATAATACATCTCGGATTTTATCATTCCCCAAAACGATTCCATCGGTCCATTGTCTATGCATCTAGATACCCTCGACATGCTTTGTATCATTCCTGCGTCGTCCAGTTTCTTTTTGAACATTTTGTTCGTATATTGGAATCCTCGGTCACTATGAAAGATGGGTTTAGCATTAGGATATGATTGATGTGCGATATCAAAAGTTCTAAACACAAGTTCATTGTTGTTGGAATGCCCTACCACAAAAGAAACAATACTTTTATCTGACAAATCCATGATTGCACTCAAATAAGCCTTGCTTTGAAGGCCATACTTCATTTCCGTCACGTCAGTGAGCCATTTTGTACCGAATCCGTCGGATTCGAAATCTCTGTTCAAAATATTTTCCGTCGTAATTTGAGGAGTTGACGGAATGTAACTTTTCTTCTTCCTGCGGCATACTGATTTTATTTGTAAGATTCTCATGAGTCTGTATATCCGTTTATGGTTAACAGTAAGATTGTGTTGTCGGTTTAGTTTGATTGTCATCTGACGATATCCAAGGATCCCATTTCTTTCTTCATAGGCATCCTTAATCATGGGAAGCAACTCTTTGTTGAATTTCTCGTTATGGCTTTCTTTCCTATTTAGCCATTTATAATACGAAGAACGTTGAATTCCCATGTTTTCACAGAGTAGACTTATGGGATATGATTTACTTTCATGAAGATCACGTATTGCAAGATATACAGGTTCATATCGGACTTGGCTTAGAATCGCCTCCTTTGGATTTCGTCCAGCTTTTTTAATAAATCAATCTCCATTTGCTTTCTTCTGTTCTCAGCTTGAAGCAGCTTATTTTGTGCCCTCAGCTTCTCCACTTCGGACATCTCATCTTCAGATTTTCGCTTTCCACGTTTATCCTGAAGTGCATCTACACCAGATTTAATGTATTTATTTGTCCAAGAATAAACTTGCTGATAGGATACCTGAAATTTCTGTGCGGTTTGGGCGTAATTGTGTTGATGTTCTATACAGAATCTGACGATTTCAATTCTTTCATCGTAAGTAGTTGCTCGTCCTTTTGTCATGATTGGTGTTCCTCCTGTGCCGCAAGCTTTCGGCTTCTCATGACCATTATACTTCAGGATCCAGTTACGCAGTTGGCGGGTTGATTTGATGCCATATCTTTTACATATATCCATGTGAGAACCACGACTAGCCAGATAATCCTCGACAGCTGTTTTCTTTAATTCTGTGGAATAGGAGGAGTTCTTGGATGTATTGAGCAATCCGTTTGGACCTAATGATTGATAAGTTTGAAGCCATTGTTTAATAGATGGAAAGGAAACATCTAGAAGATTTGCTAAATGATTAAGCGAATCTTCCCCACGAAGATATTTTTCAATAGCTGCAATCTTTTCTGACCCAGATATTTTTGCTTTATGGGACATAAAAATGCTCCTCCTTGTAAGGAAACAGTTATATTATTTCAACTGTCTACCACAAGGGGAGCATATCAGCTTTCCATTTGGAGGTCCTTTTGTTTTTTATGAATCACAGGTGAATGTAATAGTAGGTATAGAGTATTGCGCTTCACTAAAGATTACGGACCCTAGAGACTGAATTTATTTCCTAATAAAAAAAGTAAAATCTGTATCAAAACATGCTACTAGAACGTCAGGTAAAAAGAAGGGTTTTTATGCTGGTTAGCTTTACCAACAAATTTTCTGGATGAGATGCATATAGTGCTCTTCAAACAACGGCTTTTAGTATGATAGACTAAAGATTGTGTTCAACAGGAAAAAAGAAGAAAAAGAACATTTTCAAAAAGTAGGGGAGTGATTGTAGACATGATGCACAAATGGACAGCAAGAGTAAACAAACTTTTATTAGCTGGTGCGATTGGCATGCTATCCATTGTGGGGGGAGCTATGCAGGCTTCTGCTGCTGGGACAGTTGCCAATCTTGATCTAAAGGTGAAATCAGCAATCTTGGTAGAGGCTTCTACAGGAAAGATATTGTACAGTACAAATCCAGACGTACCATTGCCACCAGCTAGTATGACTAAAATGATGACCGAATATCTGGTACTTGAAGCTGTTAAGACCAACAAAATTAAAATGGACGAACTAGTACCTGTTAGTGACTATGCTTTCTTTATTGCAAAAATTAAGGATTCAGCAGGCGTTTACTTAAATGCTGGAGAAAGTCACAAGGTAAGTGAATTATATAAAGCTATGGCTATTGCTTCAGCTAATGATGCTACAGCTCTTTTAGCAGAAAAAGTCGGCGGTTCTGAAGCCAACTTTGTAGCCATGATGAATAAAAAAGCTCAAGAATTTGGGATGAAAAATACGTTTTTTGTTACATCGACTGGTTTGCCTGCTAATGAATTAGGTCCTTTTTCACCGGCTGACACAAGCAAAGATAACGTGATGTCTGCACGTGATGCAGCTATTTTGGCAGATCATTTAGTGACTGACTATCCAGAGGCACTAGATATTTCTAAAATGCCGCGGTTAGTGTTCCGGGAAGGTCAAAAAGATGAGAGCAAGCTAGCAAACAATAACTGGATGCTTCCAGGATTGCCAAGTGAGACGCTTGGAGTAGATGGACTTAAAACTGGTTATACACAAGAAGCTGAATATTGTTTTACTGGAACGGCTAATCGTGATGGAATGCGTTTAATTACGGTTGTTATGGGAGCCAAAACAAAAACAAGTCGTTTTGAAGAAACCAAAAAGTTGTTAAATTATGGATATTCTACCTACAAAGCCACAGAGAAGCTGGGTAAAGGTGTACCTGTAGCAGGATTTGAGAATGCACCTATTAAAAAGGGTGTACAGCTAGAAGTGCCAGCTATTACCGCTAAATCGGTCAATGTTATCGGTAAAATCGGAGAAGAAGCCAAAGTAACGCCTCGTGTAGAGTATAAAGATTTGACAGCGCCTATTAAAAAAGGCGATGTGATTGGAAAGGTATACCTTGATACAGAAGGAAAAAGCGATTATTTGTTGCCAAGTAATCAAAAAGGCGGAGTAGATCTTATAGCTACTGAAGATGTGGAAGAAGGTAGTTGGATTCGCTTGTTCTTTAGAAGTATCTTCGAGTTTATTGCTAGTCTGTTTAAAAGTATTGTTGGGTAGTATAGGAGAATAGCATAGAACAAAACAGAACTTTAAAAGAAGGCAAATATTCTGTCAAGATATGTTGTCTACTTTTTCTGATTGGTTTACAATGAAAACAATGTTTCAAATCTAATTCTTTTGTAGGGATGTTCACTTATAGGGGAGGCTCACTGATGGTACAGGTAGGTACAGATCGTGTTAAACGTGGAATGGCAGAAATGCAAAAAGGCGGCGTTATTATGGACGTTGTCAATGCTGAGCAAGCTAAGATTGCGGAAGCTGCGGGTGCAGTAGCCGTTATGGCACTGGAACGCGTTCCATCTGATATTCGTGCGGCTGGTGGAGTAGCGCGCATGGCCGATCTAGGAATTGTAGAGGAAGTACTAAAATCCGTTTCTATTCCTGTAATGGCAAAAGCACGTATCGGTCATTTTGTAGAAGCACGTGTCCTTGAATCTATGGGAGTAGATTATCTTGATGAAAGTGAAGTACTTACTCCTGCTGATGACTTGTACCATATTAATAAAAAAGATTTCACAGTACCATTCGTTTGTGGTGCACGTGATCTAGGTGAAGCTCTTCGTCGTCTTGGAGAAGGTGCATCTATGATTCGTACAAAAGGGGAACCAGGAACAGGAAACATTGTTGAAGCTGTTCGCCATATGCGTACGATGCAAGCACAAATGCGTAAAGTACAAAGCATGTCTTATGATGAATTAATGGCGGAAGCAAAAAATCTTGGAGCTCCGTATGAATTGTTAGAGCAAGTTCACAAAACAGGTAAGCTTCCGGTTGTAAACTTCGCGGCAGGTGGAGTAGCAACACCAGCTGATGCTGCTTTGATGATGCAATTAGGCGCAGATGGCGTATTTGTAGGTTCTGGTATCTTTAAATCAGAGAATCCTGAAAAATTCGCTCGTGCTATTGTAGAAGCAACAACACACTACACTGATTATGAACTGATTGCACGCGTTTCTAAAGATCTTGGTTCTGCGATGACAGGGATCGAAATCTCCAAGTTGCCGCAAGCTGAGCGCATGCAAGAGCGCGGTTGGTAATATGAGCAAGCCAAGAATTGGTGTTCTCGCCTTACAAGGTGCGGTTGCAGAACATATGCGCATGCTTGAGTTGGCAGGTGCTGAAGCTGTAGCAATTAAAAAGGTGGACGAGCTATCTGAAGTAGATGGTTTGGTCATTCCGGGTGGCGAGAGTACAACCATCAGCAAGCTCATGCATAAATATGGCTTTATAGATGCTATTCGTCAATTTGCGTCTGAGAAAAAACCCGTTTTTGGAACATGCGCAGGGGCCATTTTAATTGCAAATGAGATTGAACATGCACCAGAGGCTCATCTAGGTTTAATGGAAATGAAAGTGGCACGTAATGCTTTTGGGCGTCAAAAGGAAAGCTTTGAAATCAAGATGCCGATTGCTGGCGTAGCTCCTGACTTTCCAGCGGTCTTTATCCGCGCACCTCTTATCCTGCAAGTCAGCGATAAAGGTGAAGTGTTAGCGAAACATGAAGATAATATTGTAGCGGCTCGCCAAGGGCAATTTTTGGCAGCATCTTTTCATCCAGAACTAACGGATGATTATCGAATGCATAAATACTTTTTAGATATGGTGAAAGAATATCAAACAACAGGGAAAGCATCCGTATAGGGTGCTTTCTTCTTTTCAAAATAAAACAGAGCGTGTAAAATGAACATAGAGCACTGTTTGCAATTGATTACATCATGTAGTACATTTAAATGACAAGAAACACCCATAAAGAACATGTTGATAAGAAATAGTACTCTGTTTCAATTGGTCAAGAGAGTCGATGGTTGGTGTGAATCGACCCAATGGGCAGAAGAATCCATCTTTGAGTGGTAAAGGACATAACTTTGCCCGGTCGCGCGTACCGTTATTTACGTGGAATGAAGAGGATAAGACCAGCGTACTTGCTTGGTTTAGGCAAGGCAATAAGGCTTATCAATGAGGGTGGCAACGCGGAGTTAACATTCGTCCCTGTTAGATGGGATGGGTGTTTTTTATTTTGTCTAAAATTTGGAGGGGTTTTACATGTTAGACGTAAAAGTACTGCGTCAAGATCTTGAAGAAGTAAGACGTCGACTGACGCATCGAAACGAAGAGATCTCCGCATTGGATCAGTTTGCAGAAGTGGATGAAAAACGTAGACAGCTTATTCAAGAAGGAGATACGCTAAAAAATAAACGTAATACAGTATCAGAGCAAGTAGCTGTATTAAAGCGCAATAAAGAGAATGCAGATCATCTGATCTCTGAAATGAAGGAAGTAAATGAGCGCATTAAAGCATTGGATGAAGAGCTTCGTGAGTTAGATGAGCAGCTAAACATCATTTTGTTAAGTCTTCCGAATTTGCCGCATGAAAGCACACCAATCGGTACAACAGAGGATGACAATGTAGTGCATCGCACGTGGGGAGAAGTTCCTACATTCAACTTTGAGCCAAAACCACATTGGGAAGTAGCTGATGCTCTTGGTATTCTTGATTTTGAAACAGCGTCCAAAGTTACAGGAAGCCGTTTTGTTTTCTATAAAGGCATGGGTGCTCGTTTAGAGCGTGCATTAATGAACTTCATGATGGATCTTCATGCAGACAAGCATGGATATGAAGAAGTGTTGCCACCATATATGGTTAATCGTGCTAGCATGACGGGGACAGGTCAATTGCCTAAATTTGAAGAGGATGCTTTTAAGATAGATGGGGTTGATTACTTCTTGATTCCAACTTCTGAAGTACCTGTTACAAATATGTACCGTGACGAAATTATTGACGTAACTAAACTTCCGCTTAAATATAATGCATTTAGTGCTTGTTTCCGTTCTGAGGCAGGTTCAGCGGGACGTGATACACGTGGTTTAATTCGTCAGCATCAGTTTAATAAGGTTGAACTTGTGAAGTTCGTTAAACCTGAAGAATCATATGAAGAGCTAGAAAAGCTGGTGAACAACGCAGAAACGGTGTTGCAAATGCTAGGTCTGCCATATCGTGTCATGAGTATGTGTACAGGTGACCTTGGGTTTACAGCTGCGAAGAAATACGATTTGGAAGTATGGCTTGCAAGCTATAGCACCTACCGTGAGATTTCTTCTTGTTCTAATTTTGAGGATTTCCAAGCTCGCCGTGCAAATATTCGTTTTCGCCGCGATGCAAAAAGCAAACCTGAATTCGTGCATACGATGAACGGTTCTGGCTTGGCATTAGGTCGTACAGTTGCTGCCATTCTGGAAAACTTCCAACAAGAAGATGGTTCTGTTGTGATTCCAGAAGCATTGCGTCCTTACATGGGTGGGATAGAACGAATTACAGCTAAGAAATAAACAGGGTAAGTAGCTATATCGTGGTTTCCTAAAACCTCATAGATAAAAGTAAAACTGGTAAGTAGTCTATTCAAGAGACAGCTACCAGTTTTTTTATGTTTCAACAGCTTGAAAGGTATTCGTTATAAGAATTTTTCGATAAAAAAGAATTTATTGGAAAATATTTTAAAAAAGATTGTCAATTTCGAATCATCTGTTATATATTAATTAATATAAATAATGATTGTTATAATACAGATTTGAAACAGGATAAGGAGGATGAAAGATGGATTGCTACAAATGTAATGGAAATGGAGAAAATGATTGCCCACATTGTAAGGGGAAAGGTCATACGCACGAGGGAGGCTATTGTTCTTCATGCCAAGGACATGGGTGCATTAGTTGCTGTACATGCAGTGGGTCAGGGTTAGTTGAATAAGTTTGGAGGTAGTTACTACACGGAGGAGAGTGCGAAAATGGAAAAGATATTGACTGAAACAGAGCCGTATCCAGTTGGCGTTCTGATTACAGGTGAGATGAACGAACGTTATCAGGAAATATTGACACCAGGAGCCTTGGGTTTTCTAGCTGATCTATCAAGAACATTTGAAGTAAGACGTCAGGAACTTTTAGTAAAGAGAGAACAACGACAACAGAAAATTGATCGGGGAATCATGCCCCAGTTTTTAGAGGAAACCAAAAGCATTAGAGAAGGAGACTGGACGATTGCCCCCATTCCTGATGATCTACAGGATCGTCGGGTAGAAATTACTGGTCCTACTTCTGATCGGAAAATGGTAATAAACGCTTGTAATTCAGGTGCCAAAGCTTTTATGGCTGATTTTGAAGATGCGAATTCGCCTTCATGGAGAAATACGATAGAAGGTCAAATCAACATGAGAGATGCCATTAACCGTACGATTTCTTTTACCAGCAAAGAAGGAAAATCCTATCAATTACATGAGAAAATCACTACATTGTTAGCTAGACCGCGTGGCTGGCATTTGCAGGAGAAGCATATTTATGTAGATAATCATCCAATATCAGCTAGTTTTGTGGATTTTGGGCTCTATTTTTTTCATAATGCTAAGAAGCTACTGGAAATAGGTTCAGGTCCTTATTTTTATTTACCGAAGCTAGAAGGGCACGAAGAAGCAAGGTTGTGGAATGATGTTTTTGTATTTGCTCAACAAAGGCTAGGAATTGAACAAGGAACGATCAAAGCGACAGTCCTCATAGAAACTATTCTAGCTAGCTTTGAGATGGATGAAATTTTGTATGAGCTACGTGATCACAGTGCTGGACTTAACTGTGGACGGTGGGATTATATCTTTAGCTTTATCAAAAAATTCTGTAAAAATAAAAGTGTTATATTGCCTGATCGTGCTCAAGTGAATATGACTGTTCCTTTTATGAAAGCTTATACCGATCTAACCATTCAGACGTGTCATAAACGTAATGCTCATGCAATGGGAGGAATGGCGGCACAAATCCCTGTTCGAAATGATGTGATAGCGAATGAAGCTGCTTTTGAGAAAGTAAGGCTGGATAAAGAAAGAGAAGCTCTGGCCGGTCATGATGGTACATGGGTTGCTCATCCTGGTCTTGTGCCAGTAGCATTGAGCGTATTTGATAAAACCATGCCTTCTGCTAATCAAATTCATCTAAAAAGACCTGATGTACACGTATCTCCGGCAGACTTACTAGCTGTTCCAGCAGGTACTATTACAGAGCAGGGTGTACGCACGAATATAAGTGTAGCTATTCAATATGTGGAGGCTTGGCTGAGAGGAATGGGTGCAGTACCGATTAATAATCTCATGGAGGATGCAGCTACCGCGGAGATATCGCGTGCCCAGGTCTGGCAATGGATTCGACATCCAGATGGGGTCTTTACCGATGGACGTAGGATTACATGGGAATTGGTAGAGGGGATGATCCATGAAGAAATGGCTACTTTACAGCAGGAGATAGGTTTAGAACGTTTTGAGGCAGGGGAATTTCCATTGGCTATTGCTTTGTTTAAAGAAGTAGTTCAAGCGGAAGAGTTTATACCTTTTATTACATTACCAGCATATGAGCATATTTAAAAAGAGAATAGGAGTGGGAATCAGATGACTAAATTGAAGCAAATAAAAGAGTTGGAACAGTCTTGGGAGTCTAAACGTTGGGAAGGAATTACAAGACCATATTCTGCTGAAGAAGTTGTTCGATTACGTGGTTCAATTCAGGTTGAGCATACATTGGCAAAATTGGGAGCAGAGCGACTTTGGAATCTGCTTCATACCGAGGATTACGTTCATGCCTTGGGAGCTTTAACGGGAAATCAAGCGATCCAGCAAGTGAAAGCCGGATTAAAAGCCATCTATTTGAGCGGATGGCAAGTTGCTGCTGATGCCAATCTATCTGGTCACATGTATCCCGATCAAAGCTTGTATCCAGCTAACAGTGTGCCACAAGTGGTGAAAAGAATTAATCAGGCCCTCCAGCGGGCTGATCAAATTGCTCATTCAGAAGGAAAAGAAGAAACGAATTGGTTTGCACCAATCATAGCTGATGCTGAAGCAGGATTCGGTGGACCACTTAATGTATTTGAATTAATGAAAGCCATGATTGAAGCTGGAGCGGCAGGTGTTCATTTTGAGGATCAATTAGCTTCTGAGAAAAAGTGTGGTCATATGGGCGGGAAAGTCTTAATTCCTACTCAGGCAGCCGTCCGAAACTTGGTCGCCGCTCGATTTGCTGCCGATGTGATGGGAGTATCAACTTTAGTGGTAGCTCGTACAGATGCCAATGGGGCTTACCTGCTTACCAGTGATATTGATCCAAGAGATCAGGAATTTTTGACAGGGGATCGAACAGCAGAAGGCTTCTATCAACTACGTGGGGGACTAGATGCAGCGATTGCCAGAGGACTAGCGTATGCTCCTTATGCTGATCTTATTTGGTGCGAGACATCGGAACCTAATCTAGAAGAAGCTAGACGTTTTGCAGAAGCAATCCATGAGCAATATCCAAATAAATTGTTAGCCTATAATTGCTCTCCATCATTTAATTGGAAAAAGAAACTAGATGAGGAAACTATCGCTTTATTCCAGCAAGAAATCGGCAAGATGGGGTATAAGTTCCAGTTCGTTACCCTAGCCGGATTCCATGCACTTAACCACAGTATGTTTGAATTAGCTCAAGGCTATCGTGAACGAGGAATGGCGGCTTACTCGGAGTTACAGCAAGCAGAATTTGCTAGTGAGCAAAAAGGTTATACAGCAACAAGGCATCAACGTGAAGTAGGAACGGGGTATTTTGACGAAATAGCACAAGTGATTTCAGGCGGAAATTCTTCTACGACTGCATTGCATGGTTCAACGGAAGAAGAGCAATTCTCGGCTAGTAGATAGGAGATAACAAGAAAAATGACTGGTTATAGAAAAAGAGCAGGTTCCTTTTCGGGAATCCTGCTCTTTACCTATTTGGATGGGGAGGGTACGCTTATCCAGATTTATTTCTTCTATAAATATAGTTTTTAGGGTTGATTCTCCCTATTCTTTGTTTGATTCTGATTCAATAACACAAGAATGTGGTTACATAATAAAAGATCATTTAATAACGCAGAGGTGATATTGAGAATGAATCCAACGAATGTTTTTGAAGTGACACAGCAGGAAACAGAGTCAGGTACAATTGTATTTCTGCATGGTCAACTTGATTTATCCATGGCTCCCTATTTTCGATCGGTTTTAGAGCCCCTCGCTACACAACAAGATAAAACATTAACCTTAAACCTACGAGATTTACGATATATCGATAGCACAGGGATAGGCATTATTATTTCCTTTCTAAAAATGCGGAATGAAATGGGGACAACTTTGAACGTAGAGGAAGTTTCCCCCAAAATCCAGCGTCTGTTCGATATGATTGGTATTACCAAGTTTTTAATGCCACAAAAGGAATCACGTATGGATAAGACAGGAGGAACGGCATGATTGCTCAAAATAAGTTAGTCCGTATGACCATACCGGCTCATGCTGACTTTATCGATGTAGTCCGGCTTTCTTTATATGGATTGGCAACCAGAATGGGTTTTTCTTTTGAAGATATTGAAGATATGAAGGTTGCCGTTTCGGAGGCTTGTAATAATGTTATTGTTCATGCTTATGCAGGAGTGGATGATGGCTTTATTGATGTGGCATTCGAGACAGCACCTGAAGGTTTGCGTATTGTTATTAAAGACTATGGGGAGAGCTTTGACTACAAAGGGGCATCTGAAAAAGCTAGTTCCTTACATGATAAAGAAATGACAGATTTAAAAGCTGGTGGTTTAGGAATTTATATGATGCAAGCATTGATGGATGAAGTAGAGGTTTCGAATGAGAATGGTACAGAGGTGGTACTTACTAAATGGCTTGGCGGAAGTTTAGGAGGGAATACGCATGCAGCAGAATCCAATGTTAGCGTCATCTCCCGGGATAGCAGAGAGTGATCTGAAAAAGATACGAAGGTATCAGGAAACTAGTTGCCAAGAACTAGCTACAGATTTGTTAATCAAATATGAATCTATGATTAAAATGGCAGCTAAAAAGATCTCTCGTAACTGTCGGGATTTTTATGAGGATTTATATCAGATTGGGCAGATATCATTACTGCGCTCATTACAGCAATTTGATGCTAGTTTAGGATTTGCTTTTGAACCTTATGCGATGAAAAGTTTAATTGGGCATATGAAGAATTATTTGAGAGATAAATCTTGGTATGTCCAAGTGCCACGCCGCATTAAAGAAAAGGGCGCACGTATTCAACAGGTTATTGATGAGCTAACCATTACTTTAGAGCGTTCTCCAGACGTTCAAGAAATTGCTGATAAAATGGAGATGTCTGTAGAAGAAGCAATTGAAGTATTAGCTGGCCGCGAGTATTATCAACTAACGTCTCTTGATGCGCCTCTCAGTACAGATGAGGGTGGATCAACGATTGGAGATTTAGTCAGTTCCTCAGTAGATGATTTTGGAGCACTTGAAAATAAACTGGATTTGCAGGAAGCGATGGAACAATTAAAAGAAGAAGAGCAAAAAGTCATATATTCTGCATACATAGATGGCCTATCTCAACGAGCCATTGCTAATGTATTGGGGATATCACAGATGAGTGTATGCCGTATTCAGAAAAGAGCGGTAACTAAGTTGCGAGATATTTTATCAGCGGGGCATATTGCTTCGAAAAAATAGAGAAGACACGTTATTTGATAGCGTGTTTTTTTGTTCGAACAGATAGGGAGAGGATCTAGTTTTTCTTTTTTCAAAAAAGAATGGTGTTTCAAATAAAAGAGTACCCGGTTATATTCATGCTACCAACCAAAATTAATAATAGAAAGATTGGAATGGAGAAGTTGCAATATGAAAAGAAGTTAGTTGGATCGTAACATACATAAAAGCTCATCAATGAATAACAGTCTAGAAGAAAATTCTGAAACGAGTAGAGAATGAAGTAGCATGCATCTATCGGAAGGATGTTTGAAGTTCGGTAAACACCGAGCTATACTGAAGAA
The DNA here is from genome assembly GCA_007833815.1 of Brevibacillus laterosporus. Taxonomy (NCBI): domain Bacteria; kingdom Bacillati; phylum Bacillota; class Bacilli; order Caryophanales; family Paenibacillaceae; genus Brevibacillus; species Brevibacillus laterosporus. The sequence goes on from CP033464.1 coordinate 989,908, forward strand.
TAATAGAAATGGGTACGGAAAGTAGTGATGGTAGATGGAACCAAACCACGAGATGTTTATGAGAGAAGCAATGAAAGAAGCGGCAAAAGCGGCAGCATTAGGAGAGGTTCCGATTGGAGCGGTTATCGTACGAAAAGGAGAGATTGTCGGGAGGGGATATAATCTACGAGAAACGCAAAAGGATCCGACCTTGCATGCCGAAATGATTGCTATACGCGAAGCAAGCAAGAACTTAGGTGGCTGGCGGTTAATTGGATGTGATCTATATGTGACCCTTGAGCCTTGTCCTATGTGCGCAGGCGCAATTGTACAAAGTCGGATCGAACAGGTTTATTATGGGGCAACTGATCCGAAAGCGGGTTGTGCAGGGACATTAATGAATTTATGCAATGAACCGCGATTTAATCATCAATTACCTGTTTGGGCAGGTGTATTACAAGATGAATGCCAGATGATGCTTAAAGATTTTTTTCGACAACTGCGAAAAAAGAAGAAGGAAGATGCAAAGAGCATCTCCCTCATCCAGACTGATTAAGTGCTTAGCTTATTCGCTTTCATGACCTCTACGTAAGGAATTTAACTCTTCTTCTGTTAGTTCACGGAACTCACCTAGTTCAAGTGATTCATCCAGTAATAGAGGGCCCATGCGTACTCGCTTCAGATAAACAACCATCAGGTCAAAGGCAGCAAACATACGCTTTACCTGATGATATTTCCCTTCCATGATGGTCACATGAATTTCAGAGATGTCCCCCGATTGGAGGATTTCAAGTGTAGCTGGCATGGTTTCATAACCGTCATCCAATGTCACACCTTGTTTGAAGGCAGCGATGTGTTCATCTGTAACCCGTCCTTCAATACGTGCAAAATATTCCTTGTCCACTTTCTTTTTAGGAGTAAGTAGGCTATGAGAGAGTTGACCATCATTGGTTAAAAGGAGTAGTCCTTCTGTGTCGATATCGAGACGACCTACAGGATGTACTTTGTGTCTCCATTCATCCGGCAACAAGTCGACAACGGTTTCATGTAGGGCATCTTCTGTCGCTGAAATAACACCTGCTGGTTTATTAAGCATAACGAATACCCAACGCTTAAATAGAAGCGGTTCACCATTAATTTCTATAAGCTGTTGTTCTGGAATAACGTGCATGCCAGGATCGGTAGCAACAACACCATCAACGGTAACGATGCGCTGTTTGACCAACTGTTTTACTTCCTTACGTGTTCCCTTGCCTGTGTTAGCTAATACTTTATCTAGACGTTCGCGTTTCATTTATTCAGCCTCACTTTGTTCTGCCTTTCTCCCTATATTGGCTGATCTGGTAACGAAAATCAAGGCGACACTCTGGAAATACACTTGCTTGCTTTTTCCTGTGATGGATTTGTTTATCGCTTGCTTATCCCAATTCTATTATGGTATGCTAAGTGAGCAAAAGGTTTTCAGTACTTTGTTTATAAAGTTTGCCGTGCTAGATGGGGAGGTTGCGGTGCCCTGTAACCTGCAATCCGCAATAGCAGGATTGAATTCCTATCAGCGGTCATTTTATGTGAGGCCTGCCTTATACCGTCGGTGTTGAGGATTGGGTCCTATGCAACGCGAACCTATGAACCTGGTCAGATCCGGAAGGAAGCAGCCATAAGTGGGACCTTGCGTGTGCCGTAGGGTAGCCTGGTCTGAGTCGATTGTATAAGTAACGCTCGGATGGAATGTATCAATGGTAGGTGCACGGCATCTATACATATAACTAGAACGTCACTTTTGATAAGTGGCGTTTTTTGTTGTTCCCTGGCGAAGAGTAGCGATTTATTTTGGAGGAAAACTATTACACATAAGCAGGGGCTTACCATTTTGTTGCCGAATCTCTATTTGAAGTCTACTCAACTTTAAAAGCGCTTACTGAAAGTAATGGAGAAGGGGGAGAGGCAACAGGTGGAGAAAATAATAACGACACAGAAGTGCCATGCTTTCTCAAGACTGAAGCAATACTCGCAGCATATCAAACATGCTTTAATAATTGTTGATGAACAAGATTTAATTTTAGAAGTGAGTGAAGCATTGTTACAGGCAACAGGGTTTAGCTATGAACAAGTCATTTCTGCGCCATTTCAAAAAGTCATACCTTATATGAATTCTGTTAGTCATCTGTACGATAGTTTATTAGAAAAGGAAAAACAGATGTTAAAACCAACAGAAATGATTTATCAAGATGTTCAGGGTCAAAAATCGAAGACTCCTGTCATGATTACCACATCTTATAAGAATGGGGAACAGATTTATTTTTTCCATTTGTTCCAGCTAACTAAGGATTTGTCCATATCTCTGTCTCAACGTATGGCTGATCAGCTTACTTCCGAAATAAATTTGGGTGTCGTCGTCCTAGATGTTCAAGCTCGTTTGGTAGATATAAGTCATGTAGCTTGTAAAGTATTGGGTGTGGAGCGTATGCTTATCTTAAATAAGCATATTGATCAGGTTTTTGCGGGAATTCCAGAGGAACAACGATTAGTGCAACGAGAGCTTTTAGAAGGGGTAAAATTTCAAAATAAGGCAATGTCTTGGACAAATCAAAAGCAGCGTTACGAGCTTTTGGTAGACTCTAATACGTTGCATAATGAAGTAGGTCAAATTGTTGGAGCCTACGTTATTTTTAAAGATGTGACCAATATGCGTTCGCTGGAGCAAAAGATTGAACGAAGCGATCGACTTGCGATGATTGGACAGATCGCAGCAGGCACAGCTCACGAAATAAGAAATCCGCTTACTTCTATCAAAGGCTTTTTGCAAATGTTTCAGCAATCATTTAAGGAAAATGGGATGGATAAGGAGAAGGCATTTACGGATATCATGCTAACTGAATTACATCGGATTAATTCACTAGTCAGTGAATTTCTGCTCCTAAGTAAGCCTCGTGATGTTCAATATCAGATGATCAGTCTACATACGGTCTTTGAAGAAATCATGCCTATTGTAGAAAGTGAAGCTTTGTTACATGGAATTGAGGTTCGTTACACAGGGACAGAAGCTTTGCCAATGGTTGTCGGTGATGCTGAGTTATTAAAGCAAGTTTTCCTAAATATCTGTAAAAATGGAATGGAAGCCATGGGGAATGAAGGGACCTTGACGATATCGTATCACTATGAAGTGGACTCTGATAAAATTAGTTTAAATATTCAAGATACGGGACCTGGTATTCCTGGTTATTTAATTGACAAGATTTTTGACCCCTTCTTTACGACAAAGGATGAAGGAACTGGGCTAGGATTATCTGTTTGTCAAAAAATCATTCATGATATCGGAGGACAAATTCGTGTCTCCTCTAAAGGATTTGGAACGACCTTTCACATTTTATTATCATATATGTAAAAAAACATAGCGTTCGGAGCGTTCTCATGAATAAGAGAACGACCGAGCGCTATGTTATTTGAGTTCAAATATGGTTTACCGTAACCAACTTTGGAAAAAGGCTATTGCTTATAGTATAATAAATAAGATCAAAAGGTTTGACAGACAGGTGAGGAGGAGTGAGCAAGGATGGCATATACAGCTCTATATCGAGTATATAGACCTCAAACCTTTGGTGATGTGATTGGGCAAGCTCATGTCACAACAACCTTGCAAAATGCTCTTCGCGAGGGGCGACTTTCGCATGCTTACCTGTTTAATGGGCCAAGGGGAACGGGAAAGACTAGTGCTGCCAAGATTATGTCGAAAGCGGTAAACTGCCAGGATCCGCAGGATGGAGAACCGTGTAACCAATGCCCAGCATGTATAGCAATTACAGAAGGCTCAGTGACCGATGTCTTAGAGATTGACGCTGCATCAAACCGCGGTGTTGAAGAAATTCGAGATATACGTGATAAGGTCAAATTTGCACCAAGCGAAGTAAAATATAAAGTGTACATTATTGATGAGGTACACATGTTGACAACAGAAGCGTTTAACGCCCTGTTAAAAACATTAGAAGAACCGCCCGGGCACGTACTATTTATTTTAGCCACGACCGAGCCACATAAGTTACCAGCAACAATTATTTCGCGTTGTCAGCGCTTTGATTTTCACCGCATTTCTCTGGCTGAAATGGCCCTGCGTTTGCAACATATTTGTGATGCGCAACAGATTGAGGCTGAGGAACAAGCTCTTCAGTTGGTTGCTAAAATGGCTGAGGGTGGAATGCGGGATGCTCTTAGTCTTTTAGATCAAGCTATTAGCTATAGTGGTAATCAAGTACGTGCGTCGGATGTATTAAAGATTACAGGGGCCGTATCACAAGCCTATTTTTCTACACTTGGTCGTATGATTTCTGAACAAAATGTAACTGGCGTAATGGAAGAGCTGGAGAAGATCATGTCTCAGGGAAAAGACCCTGAACAGTTTTTACAAGATCTGCTGTTCTATTTTAGGGATATGCTGTTGTTTAAAACAGCCCCTAATCTGGAAGAAATCATGGAACGAACATTAATTGATGAACAATTTCCAGATGTAGCTAACCGCTTTGCTCTGCCAGTTTTGTATGAGGTAATTGAACAGCTTAATCAGGCATTGACCCAGTTAAAGTGGTCAACGTTTGCACGAGTTTTGGTGGAGATGACATTAGTCCGCTTATGTCACTTATCCACTTCTGCTTCCAAAGGGGTTCCGTTATCTACAGGGCAAGATTTGTCGATGGCTGGTCATGGAGCAAGTGTGGGATCTGAAACCAACATAGCTTCTGGAGTGACCGGCATGATTTCTAGTTCAGATGTAGCTCCCCTCTTAGATCGTGTAAAGGTGCTAGAAGAGAAGCTGAACCAAATCCTACAGGGAAATCTTGTAGAGGGAGGAAGGTCTGCTTCAGAAGATGGGAAACAACGAGAGGTACGACGTGCTCTGCCGGTTACAGGCGGTTCTAAGACTTCTATGACAAAGGTGCGCGAAACGGTTCGCCAAACAGATGAGGGACTTTCTCAAAAAATTCGTGGTTCTTGGAGCCAAGTTTTATCCGAAGTGAAAAAGGTTCACTATAAATATCATGCATGGGTCGTAAGCGGTCAGCCAGCTGTAGCTAGCTCTGATGCTGTAATTGTTACGTTTAAAGGGTCGATTCATTGTGAAAAAACCATGGAACCAGAGCTAAGAGGCATTGTAGAGCGTGCGTTTCTTACTGTATCAGGTAAACCGCTACAGCTTCTATCCATAACAGAAGAAGAGTGGGAAAATGTACGGGGAGAGCAAACGCACTCAAATTCCACTGGATCAGATCAGCCCCCAGAAGATCCGTTTATTGCCGAGGCGATTCGGGTTGCTGGTGAAAGATTGACTCACATTAAGGAATAAAGTAGGAAAAACATACTTTCAAGGGAGGAATTAGGTATGAAAAACATGCAACAAATGATGAAACAAGTGAAAAAAATGCAAGATGATATGCAGAAGGCACAAGAGCAATTAAAAGAAAGAGTAGTAGAAGGAACAGCTGGCGGTGGCGCTGTAGTTGTAAAGGCAAACGGACATAAGCAAGTCATTGATGTAACAATCAATCCAGAAGTAGTTGATCCAGAAGATGTAGAAATGTTACAAGATCTAGTTCTTGCTGCCATTAATGATGCCATGAAAAATGTTGATGAAGTAGTTGGAAAAGAAATGGGACGCTTTACTGGTGGCATGAACATTCCTGGATTGTTCTAATATTACCAACATAAGCTCCCGTAAAGGAGTAGGTCATTGTGTTTTATCCAGAGCCCGTCTCGAAGTTAATAGAAGGTTTTATGAAATTGCCGGGCATTGGACCAAAAACAGCAAGTCGGTTAGCTTTTCATGTGCTAAGCATGAAGGAAGATGACGTACTTGATTTAGCAAAAGCGTTGGTTAACGCCAAACGGCAACTGCACTACTGCTCGGTTTGTAATAATATCACCGATTCGGACCCATGTCAGATTTGCCGCGATAAAAGCCGTGATGGTTCTACTATCTGTGTGGTTCAAGAACCAAAAGATTTGGTTGCCATGGAACGAACTAGAGAATTCACGGGGTACTATCATGTGTTACATGGCGCTATCTCACCTATGGATGGGATTGGTCCCGAGGATATTCATATTCCAGATTTGCTCAAACGCCTAGGTGATGAACAAGTACAAGAGCTGATTTTAGCTACGAACCCTAACATTGAGGGGGAAGCTACAGCGATGTATATTTCACGTTTGGTAAAACCTTTTGGCATACGCGTCACCCGTATTGCTCATGGTCTGCCTGTAGGTGGAGATTTAGAGTATGCCGATGAAGTAACATTGACCAAAGCATTAGAAGGTCGCCGGGAGTTATAATGAAATAATGATAGGAGGTGCATGAGAAATCATGCGCCTTTTTGTTATACGATCGAAATAGAAGGTGTTTTATGGATATAAGTATAAATCACTAAGGGTTAGAGGTTGTAAAAGACTTGAAGATATCCAAATTTTGTCATACAGGGAGAGTGTTGACAGTAACAAAAAAAATAAGTATGGTTCAGGAAATATCTGTTTCAAATGATAAAAAAGTGCTTTTTCACGTGGACGAGGCATAACCTGAGAGTAGGAGAGTGAACGAATGCAACCATACATGCAATGGATGCCCACTGTACGGAGGCACTCTGTAAAGTGGGCTTGGCTACTAACCTTTCAATATGTTTTGTATATTGTCATTCAACTATCGGCAACGAGAATATCGCAAGGGGCAGACGGTTCTTGGGAAATCCATATGTTGGCCAACATGGGTACGATACAAGCTTTATTATTGTGGGGGAATATTTGTCTCACATTACTGACGAGTATCCTGTTTTTAGTTGCTTTGTTTCGAGATCGGGGAGTCTCTGCTTCGTCTATTTGTATTGACGTAAACGGAAATGATTTTATTCATGCAGTAGCGTTTATGCAAGTGTTCTATAATACCTCTATTTTTTTATATGGGACGGGAATCTTGACGTATCCGGTTTTTACAGTAGGAAGCATAGGGGGACTTTTTGAATCGGCTTTTTTGCAAGTGTTCTTGTTTATCTTTTGTTTCATTTGGTTTCGAGGCCGTTTAGAGTCCATAGGATTTGAAAAACCAACTGACATAGGAAGAATGTTTTTATCTATTATCGTTTTTTATCTGGGTATTACATTCGTATTAAGTTATGTGGTGGCACCATTGGCTGACCTGTTTCAAATTTCGTTAAGCTCCGCACGTGAAGATGACATAACCCGTGAAATTAAAGATGCAAAACAAAACAGTATGTTAACTATGTTCTTTTCTTTTTTTATAACAGGTCTGCTTGTGCCAATCGCAGAAGAAATGATGTTTCGTGGAGTTCTTCAGACTTATCTAGTAAAGAAGTGGGGTGCCCTGTGCGGAATCCTTGTCGCCAGCTTTTGGTTTGCCATTATTCATATTGATTTAGCTTTGTTTCTACCTTTATTTATGATTGGTCTCTCACTAGGGATTGTCCGACACCGTTTTCATTCACTGTGGGCTTCGATTATTTTGCATTCAATCAACAATGTAGTTAGCGTAAGTCTTTCTTACCATTCCTAAACTTCATGAAGTAAGGGGGATTTTCATGAAATGGTTGAAAAAAAATGAGGGTGTGAAAGAGCAGCAGGTACAGCCTTATCATTTGCAAGAAGCGATTGCTAGTGCTTTACAACACTGGCAAAATGCTCAGCGTCATGTGGATTGCTCGGAGGGGTTTCAACAGGTTGACCATTCTATTTATCAATTCCGACTAGCTGAAAAGCGTTATATGTACCTGCTTAAGCAAATACGGCGCCAAACTGAACAACAAAAAGAAGCATAGAGGAGGACCCAAATGAACACGGAAATCATGATAGCTGGAATTATCATTGGATTCCTAGTTTTGGTGGCACTCAGTAGATCAGTTTCCCGTCCACTACGCTGGACGGGAACTATTGCGCTTAATGTCATTATTGGAGCGATCCTCCTGTATTTCTCCAATTTTTTTGGTGAGATGGCTGGCTTTTATGTACCTATTAATCCAGTAACAGCGATTATAGCAGGATTTCTACGTATTCCTGGCTTACTTGCGCTGGTTGTCATTCGCATTTTTCTGTTGAGCTAAGCATTAACTTTTTCCATCAGTCATAAGAAAAGCCAGGCTTGTTTTTTCATATTTCACATAGGCTTCCTGTGGATGACGCAATGAAAAGAGCAACGGAATCAGACGTGGAAGTAAACTAAATATGGTTACACATACTAGAAAATGTCCATAGGGGGGCGACAACCATGGAAAAAGAGCTAGGCAAGCGAATAATACACCTAGACAAGTCACTGTCTCCAACCGTCTGTAGCTTGCCAGTGAAACCATGAGTGAATGAGTAGCGCCCCACCAAGAGGAGAGCCAGAGCAAGTTCGATACTCGAAATGGCCGGGATAGAACAGAGGCATTCGCCCAAAAGGCGGTTATATGTAAAAGTGGAATGAGAATAAGAAAACAAAGGGAAAGAATCAAAGAATGCCAAGGCAGAGTTCGCCAGAGGTCAAGTATAAAAGTGGCCGTAATGATCCCGATTAGTTGCAACAGATAACCACCTATTCCCCAACGAAAACGATATAGCAAGCGGTAACTGTAAATGGTCTGTTCCTTCATCAACAGGCCTCCTTTTTGTTCGTTCTATAGTATTATCGGTAGGTTGTATAGATAATTGTATCCTTCAATTGACAGGTAAATATAGGGTTATTATGATAGGAACTAATTGGTAATGTCAGGAAGATGGTGAGGAGATGCCATGAATACGGCTTTCAATAAGGAAAGGATCGCCATGGACTGCTGGAGTATTTTCCGTCAGGGAAACATATTTACTCCCCTGCTCGTGGTAGGGGCTTTTTTGTGGTTTCATTTCTCTGAATGGTTAGACGGTTTGTTTTGGCAAAGTTTTTTTGTATCTCTGTTGTTATGCTTTCCTATTTTCTTATTACTGTTTTTCTACGACTATCCCTTGCATATTCGCTGGTTTTTACTAGGCCCTCTGTTTTTTGCAGGAATACTCTGGTACAAATCTTTTATGTTTAGCATGGTTTTATATGCGCTATGTCTTTATCTAGTTTGGGCTACCGCGTTATGGGGAATCTCCCGTTTTTATATAAGTAAGCATAACAGATATCCTTTTCAGGTGATGCGTTTTATTAAATTGCTTACTATGGCTAATGACTCAAGTAGTGGCAATTTACTTGAACAATTGCCCAAAACGTGGATTTTGCTAATAGCAATGCAGGAAGCCTTTGGGGCATGGCAAGAATGGACTGTGAGTGAGAGCATCTTATCTCACTTTGTATTTGTTTTTGTTTTATTCTTTTACAGTTATGCTATTCATCAATTATTTTTTACATGGAAGCCTGTTGAGATGAAAAATTTCGCTAATAAAATTACTAAACAGTTTGTTTTTCCAGTTGAACGCGTCTATTTGGTGGTATTGGATGGATGCAATAAAGAACAACTGTACGAAGCACACACCCCTTTTCTTGACTGGTTACAACGTACAGGAACGAATTGGAGGAAGGTAGAGAGTGTATATCCAGCTGACACAAAAGCTTGTTATACCTCCCTGTTGACTGGTACCTATCCGTCTGAACATCAGATCGATATCCATCTTGGTAATCGAAAGGCATTGAAGGTAGAGACTATCTTTGATGCTTTACAACAAGCAGGAAAAAAAGGAACTATATTGGCTGAGGGTAGGTTAAGTGGTCTATTTGGTAAGAAGGTTCCTAGTGATTATGTATGGGGGGCTGAACAGCCTGATGTCTATCGCATGGAGCAAGCTATTCAAGTTGTAAACGAAGAAAATCCAGACTTTCTTCTTGTGCAAATGAGGGATATTTACCAGACGGGGAGTACATGCGGAGTTTATTGTGACGAGTATGTTAAAAAAATAAATGAAGCAGATCAAATGATCGCTTGGTTCTATCATCAACTAGACAAGCTTGGGAAACTAAATCAAGCAGTGTTTATTGTTTGTTCCGATCATGGACAAGCTATGGGAATGGGTGGGCAAGGACATTTGAGTCATAAGGAACGTTTTATTTCTCTTATCATGCAAGGAACGTCTATTCATAGAGGACGGATCATTACTACACAGCGTTCGATAGTGTCTGTTGCAGCTACAATTGCTTATCTTTTAGCAGTTCCCTATCCAAAACAAGCGAAGGGACCTGTTCTGTTAGAAGGAATGATAAGTGTGAACAAATTATATGATAGGCAAGCGGAAGGAGCAGATCTTACGTGAGCCAGACAACGCTTGTGTACCTGCACTCGGTAGCTCGCATATCGTTACCTCAGGAATGTCTAGAGGTAATAAGCGCATGCGAGATAAATATCATTTCTGTAAAGGAATGGGAGCAGACAAAAGCTGAAATTTCCGGTTGGCTATTTACTGACAATCTGTCACTCATACAGTGGCAGCAGTTTACATGTGAGATAAATAGGTGCATTAATACTAAGGAATCAAGCCAAACGCGCTATCTTGTACTTCTAGCAGGAGATAAGCTTACTGATAGTGTGGCGTATGAGATTGTAAAGTGGTTGCAACCGTTTAAGGAGTCGGTAGAAGTCGTTCGGTTACTGTGCTGGACGGAACAAAAAAAGGCTATTATCGGCAGCAATGCTTTTGAATGCCTAGCTGCAAGTGACTTTACAGCGAGGAATTGGCACGATCGTTTACGGCGAGGGTTTGCTGTACATTGTTATATTTCATTCGTATGCAGATATGAAGAAGCAGTTGAAATCGCTTGGGCACAACAGATATTGTTGAATCAAAAAGCAAGGTTTTATCATATGCTAGCATTCCGATGTGATGAGGTAGGGGCTAGAGCAAATATCGTAGGACAAGGTCTAGGTATGGATAAACGCATTGGACAAAAGTGGTTATTTCCAAATGTGTATGACGAGAAGACTCTACAGCTGGAACAAGAATGGCTTGAGCAGGAATGGAACCGTTTGTTGCAACAAGTGAGCGTGAAGCGTATAGCTATCTGGGGATTTTCTTCTATCTTTGCACCTGATATGCTTGCGCAAATTACCCGCTTCGAGGTTTCCTGCTACTTGCAAGCGTGTCAGCAAAAAACGAACAATCTACCTAGAGATTGGCATTATTGCAAAACCCCTCTTGAAGCAGCAGAGATGGCAGATGCTCTACTTATTGTAAGACACGATGAGGATATTCTAAGTGTACGTTTAGACAACTTATACGAAAGAATGGCAAAGCCCTATGTTTTGGATATAGTGGATTGTTATCCGCCAGATGAGGCAAAACTTGAGAAAATATGCTACAGAACACTTGGTCAAAAGCCGAACGTTTGGAATGGATTAGATTATAATGGGATATAATGGTTGATAAGCTTAGCGAAAAGGTAGGTGTCCCATATGGAAGACCACTCTCATCGCTGCATTATCTGCAACAGGGAACAATCCGTTGGTATAGCCATTTGTAACCAATTTATTTGTCATACTTGTGAGCAAGAAATGGTCAAAACCGACGTACACGATGAACGTTATCCCTTTTATATTAAACAGATGCGGCAGATCTGGTTTAAAAAGAATGCATAATAACATGAAAAAGAGGCATGTCAATGGACAATGCCTCTTTTCTTATGGGCTTTTAGACTTTTGAACATGGTACAATAGGGGATACCGAAACAAAAGGACGTGGAAAAGATGATACAAAATCAGGAAGATTTTTGGGAGAGACAACGCAAAGCTCCGTTGTTTGATGCGTTACAAAGGCATGCAAGACAAAATCCCCATCCTTTTCATGTACCTGGGCATAAGATGGGGAGAAGCTTCGATAAGGAAGCAAAGCCGTTTTTTGAAAAATATTTGTCTGTTGATTTGACAGAGATCACAGGATTAGATGATTTGCACCAACCAGAAGATATTATTGCTCAGGCGCAACAGTTGGCTGCGGAAGCATATGGAGCTGAGGAAACCAGATTTTTGGTAGGTGGAACAACAGTAGGGAATCTGGCTACGATCATGTCGATTTGTCAACCTGGAGATAAGATCATTGTTCAACGTAATTGTCATAAATCCGTCTATCATGGATTGATGCTTGCGAAAGCGGAACCGATTTTTGTTGTACCTGCCGTAGATGCTGAGACCGGCATTGCCGCAGGGGTGCGACGTGAAGATGTAGAGCGACTTTTAATTGAGCATCCTGACTGCAAAGCTGTTTTCCTCACGAATCCTACTTATTATGGGATGGGTATTGATTTAGAAAAAATGGCTACGGTTGTTCATCGCTACCAGATTCCTTTAGTCATTGATGAGGCACATGGTGCTCACTATGGTTTCCATCCAAACTTACCTGCTTCAGCTATGCAGAGTGGAGCCGATATTTCTATCCAATCAACTCATAAGATGGGAACCGCTTTTACGATGGGGTCTATGCTCCATATTCAAGGAGAGTTCATTGATCGTAGCAGGTTGTATCGTTATCTGACAATGTTGCAATCATCAAGCCCATCTTATCCGCTGATGGCATCCCTTGATTTAGCACGGCGACATATGGTGCTGGAGGGGCAACATGAGCTGGAAAAGGCTATTCAACTTATTGAGAAGACGAAAGAACGCCTTAGCCAGTTCGATTGGTTAACAGTAGCCGGCTGGAAAAAACAAACTGGTTATCAGACACTTGATCCGCTAAGAATCGTAGTCAATTTGCAATTATCCCAATTATCGGGGTTTGAATTGCAAACAAAACTAGAAGAAGAATATATTTATACAGAGTTAGCAGGGTTACATCATCTCTTGTTACTAGGTTCTACAGGAACGACAGAAGCCGATTGTAAAAGGCTACTTACTGTTATGGAGGAGCTTTCGAAACAAGCGAAGGGAGAGGGTCTACGCGCTTTTGAAACGGGGTTAGTCTCTTCCTGCTTTTTACGTAAAGTAGCCATGAGTATGCATGTAGCAGTAGAAGAGGAAGCGGAGTCTCTGCTACTAGAAGAGGCACAGGGGCGCATCTGTGCTGAAATGGTCACCCCATATCCCCCAGGTATACCAATGATTGTTCCGGGTGAAATACTAGATGAGCAGGTGATTTCTCTTTTACAAAACTTGCAGATAAAAGAGGCCCGCTTTCATGGGGTGAAGGACGCTACCATAACAACCATTCAAGTCATAAAAAGATAAACATCGTTAAACGAAGGGGTATGGTGAACGAAGGCATGTTTATTTCATTAGAAGGTGGAGAAGGTGCAGGAAAATCCACTGCAATCGCACTTTTAGAAAAAAGAGTAACAGAACAAGGTCTGGACGTGTTAGTCACACGGGAACCGGGTGGGGTTGAGATCGCTGAACAAATTCGTGGAGTTATTTTAAATCGAGAAAATACACGAATGGATGGACGAACAGAAGCGTTATTATATGCCGCGGCTCGTCGACAGCATCTTGTTGAAAAAGTGATTCCAGCTTTAGAACAAGGTAAAATCGTGCTTTGCGATCGCTTTATTGATAGTAGCTTGGCCTACCAGGGTGTGGCACGCGGACTACCTACAGACGAGATATTTACTATTAATCAGTTTGCTATTCAGGATTGTATGCCTGATCTTACTTTTTATCTCGATGTATCCCCAGAAGTGGGGCTAGCTCGTATTGAAGCTAATTCACATCGGGAAATAAATCGCCTCGATTTGGAAGGATTGGCATTTCACAATCGCGTCCGAGAAGGATACGAGTTATTAATTAATAAATTCCCAGAACGCATTGTACGCATTAATGCTGATCAACCGATAGAGCAGGTAGTGGACGAGATGATTGCTACTATACAAGAAAAAATGAAAAAGGTATAGGTGACCAACCTGTAACAAAGAGCAAACTCACGATCAGTGTTTTTCCTCCCAAATAAGGGGAAAAAGCAATTATCATGAGATGCTCTTTTTTTTTCTGCAATCTCTTTGGTAAGAAAAATTTGTTTGAATGAAAAAAAGGTCGTACATGCTGTATAATAGGAAGAAATGCTAAAGAAGATTCCTTCTTGTATGAACTAGAAAAATTACACCAAGTGGCTATTTTGACATAACAATAAGGTAAGCCTGTTAAAATTCACAAATTTCCAGATTTTATTTGATTTTTCCGATTAAGAATGCGCTTTTCTAAAGGAAAGTGGCGCACTTCAATCGAATTATAGCCAATGTAATTACATGCTGTTACTGGAAAGAGAGCTAAGCACTACATTGCGAAGCAGAAAGGATGAGATCGCTATGAAAATGGTCATCGCTGTTGTGCAGGATAAAGACAGTGGGCGTTTATCACAAGCCCTCGTGAAAAAAGGATTCCGTGCTACAAAATTAGCCAGTACAGGAAGCTTTCTCCGCGCTGGGAATACAACGTTTCTTGTAGGGACCGATGATGGGCGTGTAACAGAATTGATTACCATCATTGAACAGAACTGCCAATCCCGCAAGCAGATGGTGACTCCTGTGTCGCCACTTGGCAGTGGAGTTGATTCATTCTTATCCTATCCGCTTGAGGTACAAGTGGGAGGCGCGGCTGTATTTGTGATGGATGTAGAGCATTTCCATTCTTTTTAGTTTCGGGTAAAGGCGAGCGGGAGTGAGGACCAAGTGAAAATTGATAATGGCATCAGACCTACATTCGAAGTAAAAGGACCTGGTCAACGCAGAGATGTATCTGTGGAAAAGATGAACTTTCGAGATATGGTTAAAGGTGAAGGGCAGAAGATGAACCAAGAAAGGCTGCAACTTCTGCTTACCGAAATAGATAAACACGGAGATGTTTTGGCTCGCTCCCGCAATGTACGAGATTACTATGCGTATCGTAATCTTATCAAGCGATTTATGGAGGAAGCCGTTCGGTTTGGGATTGCTCTAGATGAGCGCAAGGGAACAAATCGTCGAGGAAGAGGTCGCATTCATAAAATTATCAAAGAGATTGATGCTGAATTGTTGGCATTGGCAGATGATCTGTTGAGTGATCAGGCTCCTTTGATAGATATGCTCTCTCGGATTGGTGAAATCAGAGGTATGCTAATTAATCTATATTTTTAGGTGACTATACATGAGCTGGAGTAACGTAGCGAAGAAACAAGAGCGTGTGGCAGAAATCTTAGCTAATAGCATGAAGCATGATCGCTTAGCGCACGCTTATTTATTTACAGGGCCAAAAGGAGTAGGCAAAAAAGAGATTGCCGAGCATTTAACCAAATCCATTTTTTGTTTAGATCATCCTGGTGATGCTTGTGGGACATGCTTGAACTGTCAACGTATTCAATCAGGTAATCATCCTGATGTGTATCGAATTTCTCCAGATGGGTCATCTGTAAAAATAGAACAAATAAGAGCCTTACAAAAAGAAATGAAGATGCGTGCCGTTGAATCGAAGCATAAGGTTTATATTCTAGAGCATGTAGATAAAATGACAACGCAAGCCGCAAATAGTTTGCTAAAATTTTTGGAAGAACCACCAGTAGGTGTGCTTGCTGTGTTGTTATCAGAAAACAGCCATGCCATCCTACCCACAATTTTATCCAGATGCCAGACAATTGTATTCAACCCTCTACCGGTTGGAATGATAGTACAATCGCTTGTAAACGAGGGAATTACGAAAGGTCTAGCCCAAGTTGCTTCCCAAATTACAACAAATTTGGATGATGCCCGGCTGTTAAGCCAATCAGAATGGTTTGCACAGCTTAAAGCTATGGTGATACAATTGGGAAGGGATTTGAAACAACGTGATTCCCAAGCGATGTTTACGATTCAAGATCAATTTCAACGTAATGATAGATTAAAAGAAGAACTTCCTCTCTTTCTGGATTTGCTCATCCTTTGGCTACGAGATATCCTCTATATTCAAGTAGGGCGTAGGGCCAACATCATCAACATAGACCAACAGGATGCATTAGAAGAGCAGGCCTTGCAATGGGCTCAGACTGAGATATTGCGGGGAATTGATGTAGCCATGGAGACAAGAAATCGGATAGAGCGTAATGCTAACCCACAATTAGCGTTAGAGCGACTTGTTCTTCATATCCAGGAGGGATAAATTTTGTACGAGGTGGTCGGAATCCGCTTCAAAAAGGCGGGTAAGATATATTACTTTGATCCTGACGAATTACAGATAGACAAAGACAGTCATGTGATTGTTGAAACAGCACGGGGCGTGGAGTACGGTAAGGTCGTGATTGGCCAAAAGACAGTGGAAGATTCAGATGTTGTTCTTCCTTTAAAAAAAGTCATCCGCATTGCCGACGACTCAGATGCTAAACAAGTTGATGAGAACCGCTCTGCTGCAAAAAATGCATTTCAAGTGTGCCAAACTAAAATTAGGGAACATCAACTGGAAATGAAGCTGGTAGATGTTGAATATACATTCGACCGAAATAAAATTATTTTTTATTTTACGGCGGACGGCCGCGTTGATTTTCGTGAATTAGTCAAGGATTTGGCAGCAGTGTTTCGTACTCGCATTGAATTACGACAGATTGGTGTGCGTGATGAAGCCAAGATGCTTGGCGGTATAGGACCTTGTGGTCGAATGTTATGCTGTTCCACCTTTTTGGGTGATTTTGAACCGGTATCCATTAAAATGGCGAAAGATCAGAACCTCTCGCTCAATCCCGCTAAAATCTCCGGTTTGTGTGGACGTCTCATGTGCTGTCTGAAGTATGAAAATGATAACTATGAAACAACTAAGGAAGAGATACCTGAACTAAGCTCATGGGTGAAAACACCAATGGGAGATGGCAGGGTTGTAAGCTTGAATATTTTAGGCAGAGTGGCTCAGGTTGATCTCTTAGAAGTGGGAAGAGTCATGGAGTTCACTTTTGATGAAATCGTAACAAGTCGACCAGAGATCGGATAGAGGACGGGTAGCGAGAGGTGATGAAGTTGGAGAAACAAGAAATCTTCGCTAAAATCGCGAGCATGGAAGAGAGAGTGGGCGAACTCTATCAAGAGATTGGCAGCCTAAAAGACGTGATCGTCAAACTTTTGGAAGAGAATGCTCAGCTTCTCATTGAAAATGAACACTTGCGTAACCGATTCCAGAAAAGAGCCGATCAGTCTGCTTCGAAAAAGCAAAGTGCTGGCCAACAAAAAAGAGTAGCGACCAGTCAAAAGATAGTAGGCAATCAAAAAATAGTGGGCGAAGGATACGATAACCTTGCGCGATTATATGCGGAAGGGTTTCATATTTGCAACGTACATTATGGTAGCATAAGAAAAGAAGGCGATTGCCTGTTCTGCTTATCTTTTTTAAGCGGTGGACACAAGTGATACTAAAAACAAAGCGACCTGATGTCTACACAGACGGGTCGCTTTTTACTGATAAAATGGTATAGTACATGTTACATGTTGACTGGTAAGAGAGGATACAATATGACAGAAAAACAGCAAGTTCCCTTGTATGATACAGAACGGATTGACGATTTGTTAACCTACGAATTAAAAATCATTCAAAGCCATGAAGTGTTTTGTTTCTCTATGGATGCGGTGTTGCTTGCCCGTTTTGCACAGGTACCCAAGAGGGGAAAAGTGCTAGATTTTTGCACAGGCAATGGAGTTATTCCAATGCTAATGACTACAAGGACGCCGTTTGCTGAGTTTGAAGGCATTGAACTACAAGAGCGGTTGTTTCACATGGCAGAGCGTAATGTGATCATGAATGGGTTAGAAACACGTATTACCATGCATCATGGAGATGTACGTGAGGCAGTGGAGAGGTTTGGAGATAGTCAATATGATCTCATCACCTGCAACCCACCATATATGC
This sequence comes from Brevibacillus laterosporus, assembly GCA_007833815.1. Classification (NCBI taxonomy): domain Bacteria; kingdom Bacillati; phylum Bacillota; class Bacilli; order Caryophanales; family Paenibacillaceae; genus Brevibacillus; species Brevibacillus laterosporus. Next base: position 1,007,643 of record CP033464.1, read on the forward strand.
CTCCGATCACAGGAGAAGTAAGCAAAAATGATCATCGTGCCATAGCTCGCCATGAAATTCATCTTACGTTAGATGATGTCCTCAGGGTTGGAAGTAAGCTACTTAAGAACGGCGGTAAGCTGGCATTGGTGCATCGTGCTACTCGTCTGATAGATATCGTTACGGGAATGAGAAAGTATGGAATTGAGCCTAAGCGTATGAGATTCGTACATTCCCGACAAGACAGCGAACCTAATATGGTACTCGTGGAAGGCATGCGAGGAGGAAAACCGGAGCTGCGCATACAACCTCCACTGATCGTCTATAAGCAAGGGGAAGAGTACTGCGATGAATTATATGAAATATATTATGGAAAGCGAGATTCCCTCACATAAAAGTCATTATGTATATATGCTGCAATGTGCAGATGGCTCCTTGTATACGGGATATACAACGGAGATGAAGCGTAGACTCAAGCAGCATAGAGAAGGAAAGGGCGCCAAATATACAAGAGGTCGTTGTCCAATTGAATTGGTGTATTGGGAGGAAGGCGCAGATCGTTCATGGGGACTTAAACGGGAGGAACAAATTAAACGCCTCCAACGTTCCACTAAGGAAAGATTGATTATGTTTGGCGATCCGTCCGTTCAATCTACTTTGATTGATGAAATAACCGTTTAGGAGTTACGATAGATGAACATACAAAAGAGTTTTGCTCAGGATAAAAGCGCAGGAACCCTATACCTGGTGGCAACACCTATCGGGAATTTGGATGATATTACGATTCGCTCCTTGCAGACGCTGCGAGAAGTGGATGTTATTGCTTGTGAAGATACACGCCAAACCAGAAAGCTCCTTACTCATTTTCAAATAGAAAAACGTACACTTAGCTACCATGAACACAATAAAGTAGCTAGTGGACCAGAATTGATTAACTGGTTGTTAGATGGAAAAAGCATTGCTCTAGTTAGTGATGCGGGATTACCTGCTATTTCAGATCCTGGTGCTGATCTTGTGCGAGAAGCAATTGACGCTGGTTGCACGGTAGTACCTATACCTGGCGCTAACGCAGCATTAACAGGATTGATTGCTTCTGGCTTACCCACTGAAAAATTCGTATTTTGCGGTTTTTTACCACGTGATAAAAAACAACGTAAGGTAGAACTGGATCGTTTAGCACTTTACCCAGAAACTTTGTTGTTCTATGAAGCTCCCCATCGTATTACCAAAACGTTAGGTGCTATGCAGGAAGTATTGGGGGATCGTGAGACGGTGCTGGCAAGAGAGTTGACAAAAAGATATGAGGAGTTTGCCAGAGGGACGATGTCAGAGCTAATTGAGTGGTTAGAGCAAGAAGAGATCCGAGGAGAGTTTTGTGTTATCGTTTCTGGCTATGATGGTACATTTTTAGCTGAAGAAGATTTAGAGATTTGGTGGAATACTTTTAGTCTCAAGGAACATGTAGATCATTATGCAGAACAGGGAATGTCGATTAAAGAGGCATGCAAAAAAACAGCAGAAGACCGAAAGCTGACCCGCAGAGAAGTCTATAATGAATATCACCAAGAATAATTAATAGAGATTGCTACAGACAATTCTATATAAAGAAAAAGGCTATTACTCACCATGTTGGGAGCAATAGCCTTTTTATATTAGGATTGCGCTTGGGATTTATCGTCAAGCAAAGATGCCATCTCTTCAATACATGACTTGCTGATCATTTTCCCTTTATAGTAAACCAAGTCTTCAGCGTTTCCTGTGAAGATACAAGCAGGTTCATATTTTTTAAGGATGATGCGTTCGCCGTCAACAAAGATTTCTAATGCGTCCTTTTCTGCAATCCCAAGTGTACGACGAAGTTCAATTGGAATAACTACACGTCCCAATTCATCTACTTTTCTTACAATACCAGTTGATTTCATACCCTTCAAGCTCCTCTCAAACTCTTAAAAAAGTGGGTGGATCCTGTATCGATGAATACCGAATATTTACCTATTAATCGTCAATATTCGACAATTTATTATAGCTTATAATACCAGTGATTCCCAAAGGTGTCAATGGCATTTTTACATTTATTGCAATTAGCATGAATAAAACGTGATAATAACGAAGTTCCAGTAACATTTTTATTAAATTAGAGGCTAAAAAGCCCTTTGTATATGAATCTGTCAGAAATCTTCCCATCATAAAATATGGAAAATGTCATCCGACAAATTAACCTAATAATGGATATTAACAAAGAAAGATGTCGAATTATGTGTAAATATTCGACATATCTTTGGCGAAAAAGAAAGCAATCGGAAAGCCCTTGACATTACGTTTATGAACCGATAATTTAGTATACAATAGAAGTATGACTTTTATAGTAAACGTTGATGGGAAGAGTACACTTACATAGCTTACATAGAGAGCTGGGGAAGGTGAAAGCCAGTTAAGCAAAAGAAGTGGAAGATGGTCCTTGAGTTTCGTTCATGAACAGCAAATGCAGTAAACGGCTGATAAGGGACGACGTATTCCTGCGTTATAGGAGAGTAGCTGTTGACTACTTGCCGAGTCCGTTTCTGTGAGGAAACGGAGCATTTGGGTGGTACCGCGAGTAATAGACTCGTCCCAATTAGGGGAGGAGTCTTTTTTGTATGCTAAAAAACATAATTAGGAGGGTGCATGACATGACGAAAAAGCCAACATTTTATATTACAACGCCCATTTACTATCCAAGCAATAAGCTACATATTGGAAATGCATACACAACAATTGCTGCAGATGCGATGGCGCGTTACAAAAGATTGCGCGGATACGATGTATACTATTTGACGGGTACAGACGAGCATGGTCAAAAATTGCAAGAACGCGCTGCTGTAGAAGGGCTAGCTCCTTTGCAGTTTATTGACCCGGTAGTTGATTGGATTAAAGATTTGTGGTCAAAACTAGACATTTCTTATGATGATTTTATCCGCACAACGGAGGATCGCCACAAAGATATCGTTCAAAAGATTTTTAAACGCTTGGTCGACCAAGGTGATATTTATCTAGGGGAATATGAAGGGTACTACTGTGTGCCAGATGAGGCATTTTGGACAGAGACCCAAGCGAAAACAGATAAAGGCTACTTCTGCCCAGATTGTGGACGCCCTGTTGAAATGGTAAAGGAAAAGAATTATTTCTTCCGTATGTCCAAGTACCAAGACAGACTGCTTGCTCATATTGAGGCAAATCCTGACTTTATCCAGCCTGAATCTCGTCGTAATGAGATGGTAAATAACTTTTTAAAACCAGGCTTGCAGGATTTGAGTGTGTCTCGCAGTACATTTGATTGGGGCGTGAAGGTACCAACCGATCCAGAACATGTGATTTATGTATGGATTGATGCGCTTGCTAACTACATTACAGGACTTGGCTACTTATCTGATAACGATGAGAAATATCAACGCTATTGGCCGGCCGATGTTCATTTGGTAGGAAAAGATATTCTACGTTTCCACACGATTTATTGGCCTATTATCTTGATGGCATTAGATCAACCATTGCCTAAACAAATTTTTGGTCATGGTTGGCTGTTAATGCCGGATGGTAAGATGTCCAAATCTAAAGGTAATGTTATCGATCCTAAATTCTTAATAGATCGTTATAGCTCTGATGGTGTTCGTTACTTCCTGCTTCGTGAGATCGCCTTTGGCCAAGATGGAGTATTTACACCAGAAAGCTTTATTCAACGCTTAAATTACGATTTGGCAAATGATCTAGGTAACTTGGTTAGTCGTACGATTGCCATGATTGAAAAATATTTCGACGGCGTCATTCCAGCTCCGAGTCAACCAGGTGAATTTGATGACCAATTAATAAAACAAGCACTTGAAACGAAAAAGAATGTGGAAGAACATTTAGACGAAATGCGCTTTAGTAATGCACTTAGCCATCTTTGGGATTTGGTTAGCCGTACGAATAAATATATTGATGAAACTCAACCGTGGGCTTTGGCTAAATCAGAAGAAAATAAAGAGCGTTTAGCAACTGTTATGTATAATTTAGCGGAAAGTATCCGCATTACTTCTATTATGTTGCAACCATTCATGACCAAGACTCCGGCTAAAATTTGGGCGCAGCTAGGTATTGCAGAACAAGAGGATGTACTGACTTGGGAACAAGCTGGTGAATGGGGTAAGCTACCGGTTGGGGTAAAAGTAAATCGTGGTGGAGAATTGTTGTTCCCACGCCTTGATGTTGAACAGGAACTCTCCTTTATAGATGCAAGCACGGCGGAGGCTCGCAAGCAAGCAGAAGAAAATAAAAAGAAGCAGGATGCTTGGAAAGAGGAAGGCAAAGTGAACGAAGAGAAAAAAGAGACGGTTGAAACAAAAGAAAAGGCTTCTGAAGCAAAAGAATTGATCGGCATTGATGATTTTGCTAAAGTGGAATTGCGTGTAGCAGAAGTAAAGGAATGTGCTGCGCATCCAAATGCAGATAAATTATTAATTTTGCAAGTTGATTTAGGTGATGAACAACGCCAGATCGTATCCGGAATTGCAAAATACTACAAACCAGAAGACTTGGTTGGTAAAAAGGTCATCGTAGTAACGAACCTGAAGCCGGTAAAATTACGTGGTGAAATGTCCCAAGGTATGATTTTAGCAGCTTCTCAAGGGGATCAATTAACAGTTTCTACTGTTGATGCCAGCATGCCTAATGGTGCTGTTGTAAAATAGGTCTTTACGCTGATAGATAAAAAGAGTATCTGTCTAAAAGCAGTGCGGGAGCCTTTTTGGGCGTTCGCACTGCTTGCCTTTTTGAGTCATGATCCCTAAATGGTATCATCACAGGTTGTGGAATAAAGGAGGGAAACATATGCTGTTTGATACACATGCACATTTAAATGCAGAACAATTTGATGAAGATCGAGATGAAGTGATTGCTCGCGCGCGGGAAAATGGAGTAAGTACGATTGTGAACGTCGGTTTTAACCGCGAAACAATCCCTACTACACTAGAGCTTGCTGAGAAGTACGACTTTATTTATGCGGTTGTCGGCTGGCATCCACAAGATGCTATTAATATGAAGGAACAGGACCTGGAGTGGTTAGAAGAGTTGACTAAACATCCTAAGGTCGTAGGATTAGGTGAGATGGGCCTGGATTATTACTGGGACACGTCACCACGTGATGTACAAGCAGAGGTGTTCCGTAAACAGATCCGTCTGGCTCGTAAATTACAAATGCCTATAGTTATTCACGACCGAGATGCACATCAGGATATTATCGACATATTACGAGAAGAAAAAGCTGGAGAAGTAGGTGGCATTATGCATTGCTTCTCTGGTAGCTATGAATTGGCAAAAATGGCATTGGATATGAATTTTTACATTTCCTTTGGCGGACCCCTCACTTTTAAAAATGCTAAAAAACCAAAAGAAGTTGCAGCACAGATTCCAATGGATCGTATATTGATTGAGACTGACTGTCCATATTTGACTCCTCATCCATTTAGAGGTAAACGAAATGAGTCTGCCTATGTCAAATATGTTGCAGAAGAGATGGCTCAGATTCATGGACTTTCATTTGAGGAATTGGCAAAGATTACGGCTGATAATGCGCGCCGTTTGTTCAACATAAGGGAAATTATATTATAATGAAGGAACAGGTATGCCTGATTGATTTCAATTAGAAATCAGTCGGGCTTTTTTTAATGAAGAGTGATGTTTGATGGCAGAAAATAGCTTTCTAGTAAGTGCTTTATATAGAATGTTTGGAAAAAAATATCATACAAATTCTCTTATTTTTGTAAAAAAAAGTGTTATGAAATCGATTGATTAGTATAGGTGAATTTTTAATATATTTAAAATTAACGAAGAGATTTCTTCATCTGTATTTTCCAGTATTGGTAAACAAAACATAGGATGACCAAATTTAAACAGGCATATAAAAGAAGATATTTTATTAATATTTAAAAAATTATAACTATATATAAACTTTTAATGTGCTTTTATTTTTTTGTTACAGGATTGTCACATGATAGCAAGGCGATGAGAAAAAGATAAATACGTTCTATCGATCTATATTTAGACATAATATGTTTTCATAGGTTTTCTTTCTTACACCTTTTTTTAGGTGTGTTTAGTGTCCTGTCGAACGAAAGAGAGGAATCGACAGAATTGATCGACAGAAAACTGCTTTCATTCTCCGTGGCGAATTTGGTAAGGTATTAGACATGTTGAGAGGCATAGAAATAGCTGGATTTTACGTAAAAAAATCAGCTGCACAATCAGGAGAGGAAAAGGGGGAGAATTTGACAAAAGAAAAAAAGTGATATAATATCCTTCTCAGGCTTAAAAAAGGAGTGTGGGGAATGGAATTAGGTAAAATCTGGGTACCGCACAATCGATTGTTCCTCTCAATATTAGGAGCTGCAACCTTTGTGTTGTTATCAGTGGGTATCTACTTCTTTAACCTATCTACCCAGCCAAAGCAAGTGACGTTTGTCATTGATGGGGTACCACAGGAAATCATGACTACGGCAAAAACGGTTGAACAATTATTACAGGAAAAACAAATTCAACTTAAAGATAAAGATATTATCCAACCTGGCTTGGAGACATCTGTTGAAAAAGCCATGACCGTTGATTTGCAAACGAGCTGGGCAATACCTGTCCAAATTGCCGGACAGAAGACTGTGGTTCATACAGCAAAACGTACAGTAGCCGGTGTTTTGGAAGACGCCGGTGTTAATGTAAGCCAGAAGGATAAAATAAATCCATCTGTAGACTCAAAGCTGACAAAAGATACGGAAATTTCTGTCATTAGGGTAGAAGAAAAGGCGGTTAAAGTCAGTAAAGATATCGCTTTTCGAGAAATACGCCAAAACGACACTTCCCTCAGTAAAGGAGAAGTGCGTGAATTAAAAAAAGGTCAAGCTGGGAAAGCAGTTTTGCACTATAGTGTAGTGCTTGAGAATGGTAAAGAAGTATCCCGCAAATTGGTCAAAACCGACGTGGTAACAGAAAAACAAGACCGCGTTTTGGCAGTGGGTACGAAGAAACAAGAAGTTATGGCGGCTTCCCTGCCTTCGCGTGGTGGAAAAGATATCCGCTCAAAACGCGTCTTGAATAATGTAACTCTTACAGCCTATGCTCCGAACGCTGGCGGCGGTTACGGAAGAACAGCAATGGGTGTAAAAGCTACAGTTGGAAAAACAGTGGCAGTCGATCCAAAATTGGTTCCATTAGGCTGGTGGGTCTATATTGAGGGCATCGGTTATCGTCGTGCGGAAGATACCGGGGGGGCCATCAAAGGACACAAGATGGATGTATATCTCGGTAGCGAATCAGAAGCAATGAAATTCGGTAGAAAAAAAGGATACAAAGTACATGTAATCGGACCAAAGTTGCCGTAACGATTACTTTAGGAAAAAGGCAGGAGTCTCTCCTGTCTTTTGTTTTGTTCACAAATGTGGTAAGCTGTTTGAATCTCTATACTTCTTATACGCAAGTAGGCTTGCTTTCGTTTCCTATTTTGGGACAAATAAAAAAACTTTTTTTACAAGCAAGTACACAAGAACGAAGGATGGATTAACGCATGAAAATCAAAGAGGTTATCGTGGTGGAAGGACGAGACGATACGGCCGCAATCAAGCGGGCAGTCGATGCTGATACCATCGAAACGGGTGGTTCTGCAATCAACGAGGTAACCCTTCGAAAAATAAAGATGGCACAACAAAAACGCGGCGTGATCGTGTTTACTGATCCAGATTATCCAGGTGAACGCATCAGAAAAATTGTTAGTCAATATGTGCCTGGATGTAAGCATGCTTTTATAAAAAAAGAGGATGCTAGGAAAAAGGGAAGAAATCTGGGTGTGGAGCATGCAACACCAGAAGTAATCCAAAAAGCTCTTGCTGATGTGAAAACAGAATTCCTAGAGGGGCAGGGAGAAATTAGCTTAGAGCACCTCGTACAAGCGGGAATGGTAGCCGGTCTGGATACTAAGCATCGTCGTACTCGATTAGGCGAGATACTGGGTATCGGTTACTCTAATGCAAAACAACTGGGTAAACGACTAAACATGTTTCAAATCAGTAAGGCGGAATTTGATGCTGCTGTGGATCAGATTGATTCAGAACAAGGGGGAAGCTAGTAGATGACGGCTGGACACAAAGATATCGCAACTCCAACCAGAACGCGGGAGGTCATTGAGAAGTACGGCTTTTCCCTGAAAAAAAGCTTGGGACAAAACTTTTTAACCGATATAAACATTTTGCATAACATAATAGATGCAGCGGAGCTCTCTAAAGATAAAGCTGTTATTGAAATTGGACCAGGTATTGGAGCTTTGACGGAACAGCTTTGTCGAGCGGCAGGGAAAGTAATGGCGATTGAGATCGACCAACGACTTTTGCCAATTTTGGAGGAGACGCTTTCACCTTACGATAACATCACTGTCGTTCACGGTGACGTATTGAAGCTGGACGTGGCTGCCCTTATAGAACAACACTTATCTGGGTGTACCGGTGTAAGTGTGGTAGCTAACTTGCCTTATTACGTAACGACACCAATTCTTATGGGGTTGTTGGAGTCAGGTATCCAGCTAGATCATATCGTTGTCATGATTCAAAAGGAAGTAGCAGAGCGCATTGCTGCTAAACCTGGTACGAAGGATTATGGTTCTTTAAGTGTAGCAGCTCAATTCTATGCGGAAACAAGCGTAGAGATGATCGTGCCGGCCAGCGTATTCATTCCGAGACCAAATGTTGACTCTGCGGTCATTAAGCTGGCTATTCGTAAGCAACCAATCGTAGAGGTGGCAGATGAAGAGCTTTTCTTCCGGATTGTAAGGGCCTCCTTTGCCCAACGACGCAAAACATTGCTTAATAACCTGGTAAGCAACTATTTTGGCAAAGAAAAGAAAGAACAGGCGTTGCAGGCGTTGGAAGAAGCTAACATCCTGCCAAGCAGACGTGGAGAGACTCTTTCTATTCAAGAATTTGCTACATTAGCTAATACAATTCACCGTTTATAGGTAAAATAAGTGTATGCCCTATCCTCCGCGAAAAGGATAGGGTATTTTTTATTTGAAGCGAGATATTTTTCGATGAGAAATGACACAAATGTCCTAAAAAATTCATTGACAAAAAGCTCATTTGGTTGATATAATTTTTCGTTTGTTTGACAAACTAAGCATAGACTGTTATACTTGTACTTAAGCGAGGTGGATAATTGGAATGGCTAGGAACGCGTTAGTTGATATTAAGCGCAGTTTGGACGGACACATTGGAGAACGTATCATGCTGAAGGCCAATGGCGGTCGACGTAAGACCGTCGAACGGACTGGCATCCTAGAAGAGACATACCCCTCAGTATTTGTAGTTAAGCTTGATGACGACCAGTTATTTGAACGTGTTTCTTACAGCTATGCTGACATTTTGACAGAAACCGTAGAACTAATGGTATGTCGAGACGATACACACATAAAGATTACCTTTATTCAACAGTAGAGCCTATGTTCTACTGTTTTGTTTTACCCTTTATTGATCATACTAACATGGTCAGTAAGTAAGGGAGGCTGAAGCGCAATGAGTCGAAGAAGAGGCATCATGTCCGAGGAGTTCAAATATGAATTAGCCAAGGAACTGGGCTTTTACGACACCGTCAAAAGCGAAGGATGGGGCGCCATCACGACCCGCGATGCTGGTAACATGGTGAAACGAGCAATTCAAATTGCCGAAGAAGCATTAGCTAGACAATCGTCAAAATAACTTACTGACAAAGAAAAGCCGGAGGGGAATCCCCTTCGGCTTTTTGGTTTCTTATTGACTTTCACTCGCGCAAGTGGCAAGCTTATTTCTGCCTGTGATAAAATCAGAAGAAGAGATTAGGATAAGCTGAGGTGAACACGGTGCGAATTTCAATCAAAGCTCCCGCAAAAATAAATCTTACATTGGACGTACTCTCCAAGCGACCAGATGGTTACCATGAAGTTGAGATGGTTATGACTACGGTTGACTTGGCTGATCGCGTTGACCTGACATTGTTGGAGTCAAGAGATATCCTAATCGATTGTTCCGCAAGCTTTGTTCCAAATGATATGCGAAATCATGCATACAAGGCAGCCAAGCTATTACAAGAGCGTTATTCGGTCAATAAAGGTGTCCATATCTATATAGACAAACAAATTCCTGTTGCAGCAGGATTGGCAGGAGGAAGCAGTGATGCAGCTGCTACGCTAAGAGGCTTGAACCGTTTGTGGAATTTGAGGCTAAGTCTGGATGAATTAGCCTTGATTGGGGAAGAGATCGGTTCTGACGTACCTTTCTGTGTATACGGGGGTACAGCCTTGGCTAAAGGCCGAGGAGAAAAACTAAGACATATGATAAGTCCAACCCCTTGCTGGGTGATATTGGCCAAGCCACCGATTGGTGTTTCCACAGCAGATGTGTATGGAAACTTGCGGGTTGATCAGATTAAGAAACATCCGAAGACGGAAAAGATGCTACAGGCTATAGGTGAGCAGGATTTTTCTTTGATGGCAAGATCGTTGTGTAATGTGTTGGAGGAGGTAACTCTCAATCGTTATCCTCAAGTCCGTCAAATTAAAGAGCTCATGCTCGAATCAGGGGCAGATGGTGTATTAATGTCAGGTAGTGGACCCACAGTATTTGCATTGGTACAAAAAGAAGCTAAGGTGCATCGGATCTATAATGCATTGCGAGGTTTTGTCAAAGATGTGTATGCAGTCCGAATGTTAGGCGAATCAGAGTTGGAAATGCTTGATTAAACACGTACATTAATGTTACATTATGGTAATAATATACGGATTTTTGTTTGGAGGAAGAATTGATGAGAAAATTGCGCAGAAGCGCGAGGTTAGTGGATATGACACAACATCTGTTAGCTCATCCACACACATTGATTCCCCTGACATATTTCTCAGAAGAATATGGTTCGGCCAAGTCCTCTATCAGTGAAGACTTGTCCATTATCAAAGAAGCATTTGAGTCTCAGGGAATCGGCGACTTACGTACGGTAGCAGGTGCGGCTGGGGGAGTTAAATACATCCCACGAACCACTCAAGAACATGCCGTAGCTTTCATGGAAACATTGATTATGGAATTGGCTAAACCTGAGCGTTTATTGCCAGGGGGATATTTGTATATGTCCGATATTCTTGGCGACCCTAAAACCCTAAATCATATTGGGAAATTACTTGCTTCAGCGTTCCGTCAAAGTGATGTAGACGTGGTAATGACGGTAGAAGCAAAAGGTATTCCACTTGCTTATGCGACCGCAAGCTTTTTGAATGTCCCTGTGGTTGTAGTAAGAAGAAACAATATGGTAACAGAAGGCTCAGTTGTAAGTATTAATTATGTTTCAGGTTCCAGTAAACGCATTCAGACGATGTCTCTTGCCAGACGAGCACTTCCAGAACAGTCTCGTGTCCTGATTGTGGATGATTTCATGAAGGCAGGCGGAACCATTCAAGGTATGATGGATTTGTTGCAGGAGTTTAAGGCCACGGTAGTGGGATGTGGCGTATTTGTAGAAACAGCAGATGATGAAGATCGCTTGATTGAAGATTACATTTCACTCGCTAAACTACAAGATGTAGATGTAAAAGAAAAACAGATTATGATAGAGCTAGGTAGTTATTTTTCAAGTAGAGAAGAATAATACACTAGAAAAGAGGGGGTCCTTATAGCCTAGCTATAAATGGGATCCTTTTCTATACCAAAATAAAGAAAAGACAGATAAAAATATTTTTTACAATTTTTCGGAAAACAAAGCAGGAATATTTAACCATCACGTTGAAAATATAGGCTATCCGACATAGATAAAGGGAGTGAACATGATGGAAGTAACTGATGTAAGACTACGCCGTGTTAATACGGACGGTAGAATGAAAGCGATTGCCTCAATTACCATCGACCACGAATTTGTGGTTCATGATATCCGCGTAATTGATGGGAACAACGGAATGTTTGTGGCGATGCCTAGCAAACGCACTCCTGACGGGGAATTCCGAGATATTGCCCACCCAATTTCTTCAACAACCCGCGAAAAAATTCAGGCAGCAGTCCTATCTGAATATGAACGTGTCGGAATTGAAGAGGAAGCACAGATCGAAGCGGGGGCATGATTAAGAAGAGCTGGCATTCGCCCTGTAAATGGTGAATGCCAAGGCATTTTACACTCGCCATAATTCTGAAATTAATGAAAAATGAAATAAAAAGGCACCCGTTCAGTAGGTGCTTTTTTATTTTTTCGGCGTATACTGTTCATTGATTACTTACGATAGCATTTTTCTAGGTTTTCTATAATATTGTCTTTATCGAATCCCTCACCAATAAAAACAGCCACCATTTTTGGTCCAAAATTGGTAAATGGGAATAAGTGTACCTGAGTTTGGGTTTGCTGGAAAGAAATCAACTCGTCTTGTCCATTAAATTGCACGTAGCCTTTTGCCCGATAGATCGTTTTGGGAAGATCATATAAAAAGTCTTCAAAGGCCTGAGCATCAACTGGACCCTTAAAATGATAAGAAAATGTATCAATAGTATGGAAAAGGGAAGGTTGGTTTGATTTCAGCCCAAGTGATTGTTTTAATTTATCTAATGGGGAAAAGCGTCCAATGGTTTTTTGTACAGGAATGGTGGAGGTTGCATTTGATATTTCACTGTTTTGGGCAAGCCGTTTTACTTGTAGCAACTTCTCTAAATCCATTTCTGTACGTATCGTCGCGTGCATGGGTGCATGGGTATTTACTTCCTGAAGCCTTGCTTTTACTTTTGTTAATATATCTTCTTCCACTAAATCGACTTTGTTCACGATTAATAGGTCAGCATATTTTACTTGATTACGAATCGTTTTGACCAAAGCTCCGCCAGCTTGAAAAAAAGAAGTGAGCTCTAGGTATCTCGAAGCATCTACAACGCTAATAATCCCTTTTAAATTCATTTTGTCATAAAGCTCGGGATGCGTCATGGCATCAACTACTTCAATAGGATCGGCTACTCCTGTTGTCTCAATGATCAGGTGCTCCGGTTTTATATTTTGCATCATTTCTTTTAAATTGTCTGTAAGCTCACCTCGAATGGAGCAGCAGATGCAGCCATTTAGCATTTTTTTAACCGGAAAGCCAAATCCCTCTAATTGCTCCCCATCTACATCTTCTTCGCCCATTTCGTTCATCATGACAACGACATTGCTGCTTTGATCACGCAGATAGGCTAGTAGTTGTTGCAGAAGAGTTGTCTTCCCGCTCCCTAGATAACCTGTCAATATATATACATCTGTACTCATTTCATCCTCCTTGTGTTTTGAATAAAATAGAGTATGTTACCTAAATAGTAATTGTTTTGTTGAGAGTTATCAAATAGGAAAAGTTTCGTCATGTCTTGAAATGAACACCTATTTTAAGATATAGTCATGATGGAACTTCAGTATGTTGGAGGGTTAACATGTCTATTATACATGCGGTAATTCTTGCTGCTGGTCAGGGAACACGGATGAAATCCAAATTATATAAGGTACTGCATCCTGTATGCGGCAAGCCAATGGTTCAGCATGTGGTGGATACTTTGGCTTCCATGCAAGTGAACGATGTGGTTGTAGTAGTAGGACACGGGGCTGATAAAGTTCGTGATACGCTACAAGACCGTGTTCAATATGCGATGCAAGCAGAACAATTAGGAACAGCTCATGCAGCTTTACAAGCCAAGGATTTCTTACAAGGCCAGGAAGGAACGACCCTTCTTTTATATGGGGACGTGCCATTGCTGTCGAAAGAAACACTTGCTAAATTATTGGCTTACCATGAGGAGCAGAACGCTGCTGCTACAGTTTTAACCGCTTTGATGGCCGATCCAACTGGATATGGTCGTATTGTTCGGAATGAATCAAATGAAGTGTTACGCATTGTAGAGCATAAGGATGCGACGGATGTAGAACGTAACATTGCTGAAATCAACACAGGTATCTATTGCTTTGACAATAAGAAGCTTTGGGAAACATTATCCAAAGTGAAGAATGATAATGTTCAAAGTGAATACTATATCACTGATTGTGTGGGTATTCTACGAGAAGCAGGCGAGAAAGTGTCGGCTTACGCTGCCGTAGATCCAGATGAGACTATGGGGGTTAACGATCGCGTTCAGCTGTCCGAGGCAGAAGCTTATATGCGTAAACGTATTGCTATTGAACACATGAGAAACGGTGTTACTATCATTGATCCAGCTTCTACCTATATTGAAGCAGATGTGGTGATTGGAGCCGATACAATAATTGAGCCGAATTCCTATTTGCGTGGAAAAACGGTTATTGGCACAGATTGCAAAATTGGCCCACAGACCGAACTAACTAATATGCAAGTTGCGGATTGTGTAAGTATCACTTATTCCGTACTAGTGGACAGCCAAGTGGATGAACAGGCTACAGTTGGTCCGTTTGCGTATGTCCGTCCGCAGACCCATATTGGTCCTAAGGTAAAAATTGGAGATTTTGTGGAGCTCAAAAATGCTAAAATTGGTGCAGGAAGTAAAGTTCCTCATCTCAGTTATCTAGGAGATGCTGAGATCGGCCAAGGTGTTAACGTTGGATGTGGGACAATCTCCGTGAACTATGATGGAGCGAAAAAGCATAAGACGATAGTAGGCGATCGATCCTTTATTGGATGCAACTCTAACCTAGTTGCGCCTGTTACGGTAGGTCATGATGCTTATGTAGCTGCTGGTTCGACCATTAATCAAGATGTACCAGATGGAGCGTTTGCCATTGCGCGTGAACGCCAAACCAATAAACTGGACTACGCGGTGAAACTACCACGTAAACAAAGCGAATAAGAATAACGGGAGGCTTTTAACAAGATGGCTAATTATCGTGACCCGAAGCTGAAGGTATTCACTTGCAGTGCCAACCCTAAATTGGCTCAAGAGATTGCTGAACATATCGGCTTAAACGTGGGCAACATGGAGACAGCACGATTCAGTGACGGTGAGTGCCAAATCAAGCTAAATGAGAGTGTGCGTGGATCAGACGTATTCATTATCCAACCTACTTGCGCACCAGTAAACGAACACCTGATGGAGTTACTGGTTATGGTCGACGCTCTAAAACGTGCTTCTGCCAAAAGCATTAACGTTGTAATTCCTTACTATGGATATGCAAGACAAGATCGCAAAGCGCGTTCTCGTGATCCAATCACAGCGAAATTAGTTGCAAATCTGATCGAAACAGCAGGAGCACAGCGTGTGATTACAATGGACTTGCACGCAACGCAAATTCAAGGCTTCTTTGATATCCCTGTAGATCATCTGTTGGGAGTTCCAATTTTGGCTAAATATTTCCAAGAGAAAAAGCTCTCAGACGTTGTTGTTGTATCACCAGATCACGGGGGAGTTACACGTGCCCGTAAACTGGCTGAACGATTAGAAGCACCGATTGCCATCATTGATAAACGCCGTCCTGAACCGAACGTAGCTGAGGTTATGAATATTGTTGGTAACATTGAAGGTAAAACTGCTATCATTATTGACGATATCATTGACACAGCCGGAACGATTACTCTAGCTGCTAATGCCTTGGTAGATGCAGGTGCTCGTGAAGTGTATGCATGTTGCACACACCCTGTTCTCTCTGGCCCTGCCATGGAGCGTATTCAGAATTCCATGATTAAGGAGTTAATCGTAACCAACACGATTCCTTTAGAAACAGAAAAATTGATTGATAAGGTGAAGGTATTATCTGTGGCTCCATTAATTGGAGAAGCGATTATCCGCGTTCACGAGGAATTGTCGATCAGTAAATTGTTTGATTAAAATTACAGTATAATTGATAATCATTACCTCCTCTGGACAAGCTAGAACTGTCTTAGATCTACTTGGTCAGAGGAGGTTTTTCTATGGTAGCGATTAAAGCAGAAGTACGTAACACTCAAGATAACATGACAGCCAAAGCAATTCGTCGTGCTGGATGGGTTCCTGCTGTGTTATACGGTACAGATGTGGGAAATAAGGAAGTGAAGGTGCTGGCGCTTGAGTTAGATCAAGCCTTGCGTGAGCAAAACACCAACATCCCCTTTACATTACAAGTAGAAGGAAAAAAGTATGATGTGATGGTGTATGAGCTTCAGAGACACCCGGTCCAGGGTAGGATTCTGCATGCTGACTTTAAACAGATCAATATGAAAGAAAAAATTCATACATCGGTGCCTGTTACTATGACCGGAGATCCTGAATTAGGAGTAGCTACATTGGTACGACACAGTGTAGAAATTTCTTGCTTACCTACCGATATCCCAGCAACATTATCTGTAGATACAGATGGGCTACATATAGGAGACGTTATACTTGTTGAAGATTTACAAATTCCTCCGAATGTAGAAGTACATCTTGATGGGCTGGAAGTAGTGATCAGCGTACTTGCACCAAAAGCAAAATCGGATGAATCAATTGAAGCTCAGCAAAGCGCAATGGAAGTAGCAGAACAAGCAAATGCACCCATAGCCGAAGCGAAAAAAGTGTGACCAACGACCTCCCAAACCTTTTGGGAGGCTCTTTCTATGTATGGACATGCCGTTTTTTGACGGAAGAAGTCGACTTCCCTTCCTTTTTAAAAGGCTTACATTCATGTACAATGGAGTAAGTAGGTTATTTTGCTTTGGAGGTAATTGCATTGAAAGTCATCATTGGGTTAGGAAACCCTGGCAAACAATATGAGGATACCAGACATAATGTAGGGTTTCTTGCAATAGATACATTAAGTAAAGAATTACAAATCCCGTTAAACACCATGAAATTCCGTGGCATCATAGGGGAGGGAAATGTACAAGGAGAAAAGGTTTTATTAGTAAAACCGCAAACGTACATGAACCTATCTGGAGAAACGGTTGGACAGATTGTTTCCTTTTATAAATTGACAGCAAAAGATATAGTTGTCATTTATGATGATCTTGACTTACCGGTAGGCAAGCTAAGACTGCGGGAAAAAGGCAGTGCAGGTGGACATAATGGAATTAAATCATTAATTGCACATTTAGGTACACAAGATTTTAGTCGCATCAAAATTGGTGTTGATCGTCCTGAAGCAGGCAGAAGTGTAAGTGACTACGTGTTACACTCGTTTCCAAAAAGTGATTGGCCACATATTCAGGATGCAATTCAATCGGCAACAAAGGCCTGTGAGGATTGGATTAAAGGTGATAGCTTCCTGACTGTTATGAATCACTATAATCCAACACGTGGGTAGCCACAGTATCGAATATCTATAAGATGCCCATACTAAGTGGAAGAAAGTACTATATTTTCACTTAGGGGGTAATGATATGAGTTACCGCTATGTATGTCGTTGTTGTGGAATGAAGGTGGGGGAAATCCATCAATCGGATGTATCTGAATGGCAGCTAGGCTTTCAATTCTTGACCCAACAAGAGCGCCAACATATAATATCCAAGGATGAGATAGGCAATACAGTTGTTCGTGTGGTTTGTGATTATTGTAAAGAAGCCCTCGATCAAAATCCTGATTTGTCCGTTGTAGGAAATCCTCTGCAATAGCAAATGTATTTCTCACGCATTCTTACTTTTTCACAAATGACAAGGCATGCGAACTAGGTAGCCTTAGCTTTTAGAGTAGCTAAGGCTACTTGAGTGGATTTTTGTCGATTGAATAAATAAATAACTTTTTTGTACAAACTGCGATGTGGGAAGGTTGAACCGCGCCGCAGTTTTAGTGCTGTAACCTATGTAGTAATAGGAGAGTAAGGTTGGAGAGGAGATTAGGGATGCAAGTCATCATTAATCGTATAAAAGAAGATTCCAATTTCGGAACCATTCTTGCTGGTTTATCACAAGGTTTACATGAACAGTTGATGGCGGGACTATCTGGTTCCGCGCGTCACATTTTTATGGCGGCTGTCTATCAAGAGAGCAAACGCCCCTTGTGTATCGTGACACATAATATGTTTCAAGCGCAAAAAGTTTATGAGGACGTAGCAGAGCTACTCTCCCCAGAGGAAGTCATGCTTTATCCGGGGAATGAGCTAATTGGCTCAGAAATGGCGATTGCGAGTCCAGAGACGTTAGCACAACGCATTCAAGTATTTAACCGTTTAGCGAATGGCTTCACGGGTATTTTGGTTGTTCCTTTTGCAGGTATTCGCCGCCTAACTGTACCTCACGGAGTGTGGAAAGAGGCCCAAATTACCGTAAATCGTGGAGGAACCTTAGATTTACATGACTTTTTACAGAGAATGGTTGAATTAGGCTACGAACGGGTAGAGATGGTTGAGCGCAAAGGTGATTTAAGCATTCGTGGTGGTATTGTTGACCTATTCCCCGTTGATTCGGACTGGCCGATTCGAATTGAGCTATTTGATGAAGAGATCGATTCCATTCGAACATTTGATATGGGTACCCAGCGCTCTCAAGAACATTTGGAACAATATGTGATCGGTCCTGTAAAAGAAACGATCGTCTTTTCGTCCCAATTAGTCGAGAGTGCTAGTTATTTAGAGAAGAAGCTGGGTGAAACCTTAGGTAACACCAAGGATGATGTAGTAAAGGAAAGATTGATGGATCAAATTGGGCGTGATATTGAAATCATGCGCCAAGGTAGCCGACCAGCTAATTTATACAGCTATTTATCGGTTCTATATCCTGAGATGGAAACCATAATAGATTATCTGCCTGCCGATACGTTGATGATTGTCGACGAGCCGTCCCGTGTAATTGACACTGCGGTTCAACTACAAAAGGACGAATCCGAATGGATCACTAGTCGTATTGAGCAGGGCGATTTTATGTCTAATTTAATTCTGTCACGGTCGTATGATGAGTTAGTTCATGGGCAGAAGAGACAGATTGTCTATTTGTCGTTATTTTTGCGTCAAACACCGAAGACTCATCCACAAAATATCGTCAATAGTAACTGTCGCACGATGCAAAATTTTCATGGTCAAATGAACGTATTAAAAAGCGAGTTACAGCGATGGATAAAAGGCCAGTATCAAATTATCTTTGCTGCTGCCGATGCGGAGCGGGCCAAGCGTCTGGAACGAGTTTTAGATGACTATGAGATGGAAGCTGATTTGCTGTTAGAAGAAGTAAGCGTGATTCCTCCAGGTCGACCTACTATTATTATTGGAAATATTCAAAGCGGTTTTGAAATGCCATTAAGCAAAATGGTTGTCGTTACGGAAGGGGAAGTTTTTACAGCAAAGCAACGCAAGGCTCGCAAAGTAAATCAAAACATGAGCAATGCGGAGCGCATCAAGAATTACATGGAATTAAAGCCTGGCGATTATGTTGTACACATTAATCATGGGATTGGTAAATATCTAGGGATTGAAACAAAGGAAATTCTAGGCATCCACAAGGATTATTTACATGTACAATATGCAGGCGGCGATAGCTTGTTTGTACCGATTGATCAAATCGATCATGTACAAAAGTATGTAGGAAGTGAAGAAGCTCAGCCTAAGATCTATAATTTGGGCGGTAATGAATGGAAGCGCGTTAAGAGCAAGGTAGAAACGTCGGTAAAAGATATTGCCGAGGATTTAATCAAGCTTTATGCGCAACGGGAAGAAGCAGTAGGATATGGTTTTAACAAAGATAGCTTGGAGCAAAGAGAATTTGAGGCCATGTTCCAGTATCAGGAGACTGTGGATCAATTGCGGGCTATCGCAGAAGTGAAAGCTGACATGGAAAGCAAGCGCCCTATGGATCGTTTGGTTTGCGGGGATGTAGGATATGGAAAGACGGAAGTAGCGATACGTGCCGCCTTTAAATCGGTTATGGATGGTAAACAAGTAGCTTTACTTGTACCGACCACGATTTTGGCCCAACAACATTTTGAAACTTTTAAAGAGCGTTTTTCTGATTTCCCAATTAAAGTGGAAGTTTTGAGCCGCTTTCGTTCTCGAAAGGAACAAACTGCAACAATGAAGGGCTTAAAAGAAGGAACGGTAGATGTGGTAATCGGTACGCATCGATTGCTGTCTAAAGATATTATATTCCGTGACCTAGGGTTATTGATTGTTGATGAGGAGCAGCGTTTTGGTGTAAGCCATAAAGAAAAATTGAAGCAACTAAAAACCAATGTAGATGTACTAACGCTGACAGCTACTCCAATTCCTCGTACGCTTCATATGTCAATGCTTGGAGTACGTGATTTATCTGTTATTGAGACACCGCCAGAGAATCGCTTCCCTGTACAAACTTATGTTTTAGATTATAGTCCAGCTTTGGTTCGAGAAGCGATTGAACGCGAATTGGCTCGTGAAGGACAGGTGTTCTTCCTTTACAATCAGGTACAGGGCATTGAACAAATGGCTGAGCATATTTCAGCTTTGGTTCCTGATGCAAGGGTAGCTGTTGCGCATGGACAAATGAATGAGAGCGAACTAGAAAGAATTATCCTCGACTTCTTAGATGGGAATTATGATGTGTTGGTGAGTACAACAATTATTGAGACTGGTGTTGATATTCCTAACGTAAATACGTTAATCATATACAATGCAGACCGAATGGGTCTGTCCCAGTTGTATCAGCTACGAGGGCGTGTAGGTCGTTCCAATCGGATTGCTTATGCTTACTTCACCTACCAACGTGACAAGGTGCTAACAGAGGTAGCTGAGAAACGTTTACAGGCTATTAAGGAATTTACGGAACTCGGATCTGGTTTTAAAATTGCCATGCGAGATTTATCCATTCGTGGAGCGGGTAATTTATTGGGAGCTGAGCAGCATGGTTTCATCAATACTGTTGGGTTTGATTTGTACACACAAATGCTGAAGGAAGCAATTGATGATTTACGTGGTGAAGTGAGGACAGAAGAGATCGCTCCTGCTCCTCCAGTCGAAATCAATCTTCAAATTGATGCGTATCTACCTTCTGATTACATTACAGATAGCCGTCAAAAAATCGAAATGTACAAAAAATTTGTAGCAACCTCAACGTTAGAAGAGCTCGATGATCTTGCTGATGAGTTGATCGACCGTTTCGGTAATATCCCATATCCAGTAGAAAATTTACTAATGATCTCTCGTCTACGTATTCAAGCGATGAAGCATCATATTGTTGAGATTAATCAGAAAGATCCTGATGTTATTAAAATCATTTTGGCAGAACATCAAACCTCCAATATTGATGGAGGGGCTCTATTTGGGCTATCTAGCAAATATGATCGCCGTATCGGTCTTTCTACTACCCCAGGTGGACAACAGATCATCGTAACTGTTAAAGTTAAGGGGTTAAAAATTGAGGCTGGGGTCAAGATGGTAATAGACCTAATTGATGAGTTCCATTTGGTTGAAAAGAGTAAGAACCCTGATCCCTCATTACATTAAATCCACTAGGTGCTAAAGGTGCCGAGAAGGGAGTTTTGTTTCATGAAAAAAACTACATTTAAGAAGGGTAAACGTGTGTTGGCCCTACTTTCCACCACGGCATTAACGCTAGCGATTCTGAGTGGTTGCGGAACGACTAATAAGGCTGAAACAGCACAACCAGATAAACCGGGGGCAGAACAACCTGCTGATAATGAAGATGCTCTAGCGCAATTCCCGCCGGTTAAATTGCCATTTACCATTGATCCGAATGCTTCTATTTTTGAATATCAAGGTGGCAAGCTAACAGGTCAGGAGTTTGAAGATTTCTTGCGTGCACTTGGCTTTATGAATCCTCCGCAAGCCTATGCGATTGGGGTTTCCACACAAGAGATGGTGGACAACTATGCTCGTCAATATCTAGCTACTAAGCTAAAAGCGGAAAAGGCTGATGAAGCAATCAAGAAAGCATCAGTTACAGAAGCGGATAAAGCTTTTGAATCGCTAAAAGGCCAGTACGTTCAGGTACTTGGTAGCGAAGATAAATTTAACCAATTGTTGAAGAATCATAATCTCACAAAAGAAGCGATTGTGAAACAATTAACGAGTATCAATGCTTCTGTGAAGGTCATGGAAAGTGAAGTAAACGATGCAGAAGTGAAGAAAGTATACGATGCAGAAGATAAATCTGCGTATACAACAGCTTCTGTGCGACATATTCTGGTTAAATTCGAAAACCGTAAGCCAGAAGAAGCGGATAAGTTGGCAAAAGATTATCTTGCCCGTCTGAAAAAAGGAGAAGACTTTGCTACCCTTGCAAAACAAGTGTCTGAGGACGAGGGAAGTAAAGCAAACGGTGGATTGTACGAAAATGCTGACGTAAACAACTGGGTACCAGAATTTAAGAAGGCCGCTCTAACTCAAAAGATTGGAGTACTCAGTGAACCAGCAGTGAAGACTGAGTATGGTTATCACATCGTTAAAGTAGAAGATCGTAAAGTGAAAACTTTTGATGAAGCAAAAGCTCAGTTGAAGCAACAGGCATTGGAGCAAAAATTTGAGCAATATGTTACCAAAGATCTGGACAAGATTATTACAAAAAAATCTATACCAGAGGTAAAAGCACCAGCTCCTGAAACGAATAAATAAAGACAGTGTAGCCCCTCATGTAATCCAAGAACTGTGTTTACAGTTACTAGTGGATGTACAGAGGGGCTTTTTCTGTTTTGTGGGAACACCATGAAATGGGTAGCTTGGAATAAAAAGGGTTGGTTTAATTTTGTTTTGATCGCATATTCTTCTTCCCAAGGCAAATACTATTATCACTCGCTACCGCCCGGGGGAGAGTACACAGCAAGCTTTACTGGTAACAATTACAAAGAAAAGAATTAGTAAAAAGCGAGAAGATAGGAAAACATAGGAGTAAATCCTCAAAAACCCACTATATCAATCTTCTCAAGAAAGCGAGGCAACAAGATTATGAAGGCAACTGGAATTGTTCGTCGTATAGACGACCTCGGACGGGTCGTAATCCCGAAGGAAATCCGTCGCACACTTCGTATTCGTGAGGGGGATCCACTTGAGATTTTTGTCGATCGTGATGGGGAAGTAATCCTTAAAAAATATTCTCCAATTGGGGAATTGGCTGATTTTGCTAAGGAATATGCTGACTCTTTATACGAAAGCTTAAATCATATTGTCATTATTTCCGATCGAGATACGGTCATTGCAGTAGCCGGTGCTTCCAAGAAAGAATACTTGGAAAAACCGATTGGTAGTCTAGTAGAAAAATCATTGGAAGAGCGTAAGAGCAAGGTAGAAAAAAATTCGGGTCAATATGAAGTATGTCGAGATATGCCAGAGCAGTACTCTTCTTACGTAGTGGCTCCAATCGTTGCGGGTGGAGACCCTATTGGTGCGGTAATTCTCCTCAACAAAGCAGAAGCAAAAATGGGCGAATTAGAGATGAAAATGGCAGAAACAGCTGCTGGATTCTTAGCGAAACAAATGGAACAATAATAGCGAATAAATAACGAATCTCCAAAAAACAAGCCTTACACAAGAGGCTTGTTTTTTTTGACTTTCTCTACTAAGTGTTAGTAAAACAGGAACGACGAACGCCTCACCCCCCTTGATTACTCACTTCCTCTGTGTGGTATAATGGACAAAGTTTCTGAACGAAGACTTTTTTGTAAGAGGAGAAATAGATACTGTATGGCAGGAGAGAGAAGTGCAAATCATTTCGTCAAAGGTGCTGCTATTCTGGGTATTGCCGGCTTGCTTTCCAAGGTTCTGGGAGCGATCTATCGCATACCTTATCAAAATATTACAGGTGATGTTGGGTTATATGTGTATATGCAGGTATATCCGCTGTACACAGCCTTATTGATTTTGGCAACAGCAGGTTTTCCTATCGCTATTTCCAAAATCGTCTCAGAACGATTAGCAGTCGAGGACCATCTAGGTGCACGTAAAGCTTTCCGTGTAGCCAGTGTTTCACTAGGAATACTAGGAGTATTCTTTTTTTTCCTTTTGTATCTAGGGGCTCCTGCACTAGCCCGAATTATGGGCGATGAACAGCTGACATTACCGCTACGAGCAGTAGCGTGGTCGTTACCATTAGTTCCGTTAGTGTCCATTTTGCGTGGATATTTTCAGGGGCAACAAGACATGGTACCTACAGGAGTTTCACAGGTAGTCGAACAGATTATTCGCGTTATCGTTATTTTGGTCTCTGCCTACTGGATGATGAGTGCCTATCAGGATGCTTATCTAGCCGGTACAGGAGCAGTATTTGCTGCTTTTCCTGGTGCTTTGGCAGCCTTTTTAGTTCTATTCTATTATTATCGCAAATCTAGACGTTATCATCGTCGTAGAGGGTATCGCAAAACATTGCGTGCTCAACAGCTTACAGATACAGTAACAAACAAGCAAGTATTGATCAGCATCTTACATTATGCGATTCCCATTTGTATAGGTGCATTGGTTTTGCCGATGATTCCATTAATTGATTCGGTGACCGTTTCTAATTTGCTTCAATGGAACGGATATGAACTTGATTTAGCGAAGGAATTAAAAGGAATCTATGATCGTGGACAGCCACTGATTCAATTTGGTACGTTTTTTGCCACATCACTATCGTTGGCTTTAGTACCAGCTATCAGCGAGGCTGTAGCACAAAAACAGGACAAAATGATCCTCAATCGTACTGACATGGCCTTACGCTTAACCTTGATGCTTGGTTTGCCAGCCTCTATCGGACTAGCTTTGTTAGCCGAACCAGTAAATATTATGGTGTACGGAAATGATAAAGGAACGTGGTCACTTGCTATTCAAGCTTTTGTCATTGTGTTTGCGACATTAAGTATCGCTACCTCTGGCATCTTGCAAGGATTAGGACATGTTAAATTACCAGCCAGACACTTGATGATTGGTGTAGGGGTAAAATTATTGGCTAATCTTGCTCTGACGCCTTTATGGGGCATACAGGGTGCGGCAGTAGCTACTGTATTCGCCTATGTGACGTCAATGGCATTAAACATGAGGTCTATTCGCCACTATCTGGGGCTTTCCTTTAACGTAAAAGAAATGTTGGCTAAACCGTTAATAAGTGTGGCTCTCATGTCTATTATGGTCTTAATCGTCCAAGGCTTGATGAATTTGATTGTGGGGTCGCTGATTGACAGCGAGCGTTTAGGTCAAACGATCGTGGGTACTTCAGCGGTTACAGTGGGGTTAGTCGTGTATATGCTTTCACTGTTATATACAGGAGGCATCAAGCGTGAAGAATTATTGTATTTGCCAAAAGGAAAGAGATTAATCTCGCTTTTGGAGCGGTATAAGCTCTTGCAGATTCGAAAATAGTCAGGGACAAAGGAACGGAGGATTCCCTACATGGTGAATACCATTTATGTCGTGGGACTTGGGGCAGGTAATCTAGATCAAATGCCTCTAGGTATGTATAAACGTTTAAAACAGACGAACCACTTGTATGTGCGTACGGCTGATCATCCTGTATTGGATCAATTGGTTGATGAAGGGCTTACTTATACGTCCTTTGATACTATCTATGAAAAAAACGATTCATTTGAACAAGTATATCAAGAGATTGTTCAGCATCTGTTGTCCAAGGTTAAAAAAGAAGGTGAAGTAACCTATGCAGTTCCCGGACATCCTTTAGTAGCAGAGCGGACGGTACAATTGCTACTAAGTCATGCAGTAGAGGAGCAAGTAGAGGTAGAAGTGCTAGGTGGACAAAGCTTTTTGGACCCACTGTTCGCTCGCTTGGCGATTGATCCAATTGAAGGTTTTGCACTGTTGGATGCTACAAGTATGAAAGCAGATCAAGTAAATCCAGGTCTACATACGGTTATTGCACAAGTATATGATCAAATGTCTGCCTCTGACGCGAAGCTTACCTTAATGGAAGTGCTCCCTGACGAATACGAAGTAGTGGTTGCGACTGCGGTTGGGATAGAAGGTAGAGAGATTGTAGAGCGTCTACCATTGTATGATTTAGACCGGGTTGAGCATTTAGGTAACTTGAGCTTAATCTATGTACCACCTGCTACAGAAGAGTCTGTTAAGCAACGTCAATTCTCTTATTTAAAAGACGTGATTGCTACTTTACGTGGACCAGAAGGATGCCCGTGGGATCGTAAGCAGACTCATCAAAGTCTGCGCCGTTATTTGCTGGAAGAAGCTTATGAAACGGTAGAAGCGATCGACGAGGATGATGTGGATGCGCTTTGCGAAGAATTAGGAGATGTGCTCCTACAGATCATGCTTCATGCGCAAATTGCTTCAGAGGAAGGTTATTTCACGATTGAAGATATCATATCGACTCTGACGGCTAAGATGATTCGACGTCATCCGCATGTGTTTGGTGAATCGGAAGTAGCTGACGCGGATGCAGTGGTTGTGAATTGGGAACAAATTAAAGCCCAAGAAAAAGCAGAGAAAGGGCAGGTATCCGAGGATTCTTCCTTGCTGGCATCTCTACCAAAGGATTTGCCTGCGATTTTAGCAGCTGTCAAAATTCAAAAGAAGGCAGCGGAGGTAGGTTTCGATTGGGACGAAGTGAAAGATGTGTATGCCAAGATTGAGGAAGAGTATGAGGAGCTACAGCAGGCAACTCCAGAAGAACAAACAGGAGAGCTGGGAGATTTACTCTTTGCTGTAATCAATCTAGCTCGATTTATGAAGATTGACCCTGAACAGGCTTTAGCGCTGACTAACCTTAAATTTAAGCGTAGATTTACCTATATTGAACAAAAACTGCATGAGAGTAACAAGCATTTTGCTGACACAACTTTAGAAGAGATGGATCGTTATTGGAATGAAGCCAAAACTAAAGAATAGATAAAGCTACATAGAGGAGGAATTATTATGCGTCTTGATAAATTTCTAAAGGTATCTCGCTTGATTAAACGACGCACCTTAGCTAAAGATGTTTGTGATCAGGGACGTGTCGAAATTAATGAACGTACTGCAAAAGCATCCAGTAATGTAAAAGTGGGCGATTCTATCTCAATTCGCTTTGGCCAAAAGATCGTTACGGTAAAAGTGGAAGAGATTAAAGAAAATGCGCGTAAAGATGAAGCGGCTTCGCTTTACACCGTTATTGGTGAAGTGCCTGTGCCACGTGATGAAAAAGAAGAAGATGAATATCTAAGAGCGTAAGCAATAGTTCTAAAAGGACATCCCCCTCCATATCTTGGTACAAAGAGGAACATTTTGTTCCCAGCGTTTTGGATCGTACTCCAGACCACCAAGATAAGGAGGGTTTTTATATGATTGAACAAAATAAACGGCCTCGCCACGAAGTTGTCATGATCAATCGGCGTAGTTTGGCTATATCCGGGGTAAAAAAGGTAGACAGCTTTGATAGTGAGGAGTTTCTGTTAGAGACAGAAGGTGGCTTTCTTACTATACGCGGCCAGAATCTTCATATGAAAAACCTGAGTCTTGAAACCGGAGAAGTGGCCATCGAAGGTTTCGTTCATGACATGGGGTATATAGAACAGGGGCAGGCCGGAGATCGCTCGAAAGGATTTTTCGGCAAATTATTTAAGTGAGTATCAGTATTCAGTTCCAGACTATGGCGTTCATGTCCCTGTGTGGAATTTTTATGGGGATGGGGTTTGATACGTACCATGTCATAAAAGGCAAAGGCCGCTTCCCACTTTGGCTCGTTTTTATATTAGATATGTTATTTTGGTTAAGTAGTGTGGGAATTGTTTTTTATGTGTTGGTATTGGTTAATGATGGGGTAGTGAGATTCCCGATCTATCTAGGCATTGTTATAGGAGCATGGCTCTATTTCCTACTAGGTAGTAAGGTTTATATCAGATTTTTGTTAACTGTGCTAAAATGGAGTATATGGATATTTCAGATCAGTGTTAAAATTATTGATGTGCTATTGATTAAACCGGTAGAGATAATTTTTCATTTTATCTGGATTATTCTTGTATTCCTTTTTACTCTTATTGCAAAGATAGGATTGTTCATTTGGCGAATCATTTCGTGGCCATTGTCACCATTTGTTCCATGGGGTCGTAACTTGTGGAAAAGTATTCGGGGCAAAGTGGCAGGAGCAAAGGAAGCGCTGAAGAAATGGTTAACCAAGGAAAACAAACAGTAGAAAGGTAGCAAAGGTGGAGAGCAGACATGGCCAAGGAACGTCCCTCTCAATCGAATAATCTAGGTCGTAAGCGAAGACTTCGCTTTATTATGTTCTTCGTATTTTGCTTCTTGATCTGGACGGGCTATACTGCTTATCTTCAAAGCTCCGTTATTGCTGAGACAGAAGAGCAGGTAAAAGCGCTACAGAAGGATTTGGCACAAAAGAAAGATCAACAAGAAGAGCTAACCAAGAAGATGAAACGATTGGATGATCCAGAATACATCGCAGAGCTTGCACGCAAAAATAATTTTATGTCCAAGCCGGGCGAGATCATCTTTTTGATCCCTGATAATTAAAACATTTGGACCTCGCAAAAATAAATGAAAATAATTTTTCAAAAACGTGCAATTGATTTTAAAAACAGGAAGGTCATTTTAAATGAATGGCGAATATAATATAATAAGCCCGTTTCGCCGAGCGCGAATCACCTGATGGCCGACGTTGAACGCAAGACGTCGGTTTTTTTTGTCTCAACACTTCTGTGATTTAAAGTGATAAAGTTAAAAGCGAACTTAGAAAAACTGATTTGAACAAAAGCTCAACCCTCTATTATCTACAAGTCTAGATTTCTTATATCCATTCCTCGACAGGTACTTTAATCAAATGTAGCCATCTTGGGCATAAATCCATGAACCATCACATAAACAAACGAGATACGTTTAAATTTGTCGGACGATTTTAGGAATATGCCTCTATCGTTTGACAAAATTTACAACAATCCATTCGTATAATTGGGTACACAAAACTCAAAACGGGTGGTGCTGGTATATGTTCAATAAAAGCCAAGTGGTTTCTCCAAATGCTAATCTTTTTACCCAACAACTTTCTAATCAAGTATCTCAGACGATGGGGAGCTTCGGCGATCGAATTGCTACCTTCCTGAAAAAATGGCATATCCTTACACTGACTATGGGTTTTTTATTAGGACGAGCCCTTATTCTAGACGAATTATCCCCATTTGTAGTTCCTTATTTCATTGTGATGTACTTTCTCCGACGAGAAACGTTACTCTTCAGTGCATTGGGAATGTTGGTAGGCTCATTAGCCCACTCAATACCTCTAGGAATGCAGACATTGCTTAGTATCGTACTTGCTGTTGGTGTGTGCCGTATCTCGGAGAAATGGAAACGAAAAGATTTTTCGTATACACCTTTTATGGTAGTAGGTACCGTATTTGCTAGCCATCTATTATGTAAGGTGATTCTCAATCAGGTAAACACCTACAGCGTGACCATGATTGGTGTGGAGGCTATTCTCAGTTTTGTTCTGACACTTATCTTTATTCAGTCATTATCTATCATTCACATAAATAAACCATTTGAACCCTTAAAAACAGAAGAAATTATATGTCTAGTA
This sequence comes from Brevibacillus laterosporus, assembly GCA_007833815.1. Lineage (NCBI taxonomy): Bacteria > Bacillati > Bacillota > Bacilli > Caryophanales > Paenibacillaceae > Brevibacillus > Brevibacillus laterosporus. The sequence continues at coordinate 1,036,966 of CP033464.1, forward strand.
ATTTTATTGGCTTCTTTAATGACGGGAACCGTAGGCTGGGTGATACAAGGAGTTTCTATGGAACATATCTTGTCCCGTTATCTTCTATTATTATTTGCTTTTGTTGGGGGAGGAACGGTCGGGGCCGCAGTGGGGGTGGCTACCGGACTTATTCTCAGTTTAGCTGATGTGAGTGCCTTGCAACAAATAAGCTTGTTAGCCTTCGCAGGATTATTAGCCGGGTTATTAAAAGAGGGAGGGAAAATTGGTGTAGTAGCAGGACTTGCAATCGGAACTTCGATTTTGGGAATCTATGGTGGTGCCCAAAGTGGATTATATCTATCTTTAGTGGAGACCTCCATTGCCGCCTTCTTATTTCTGCTAACGCCAGCTTCTATATGGAAAAAGGTGGCTAGTTTTATTCCGGGGACCTCAGAACATATACAATCCCATCAGGAATATATGCGGCGTATACGCGACATGACGGCAGGTAAGATTCAGCAGTTTTCTGATTTATTTATCCAGCTATCCCATTCATTTGCTCAAACAGCCGAGACGGAAAAAGGAGTTGAGGAAGAGGAAGTAGATCTTTATTTAAGTAAAGTGACGGAGGGGACGTGCCAACTATGCTGGAAAAAGGAACAGTGCTGGGAGCGGGACACTCAAGTGACTTACGATGCGATGAGGAGCATGCTCATTACCGTATCCGAACATGGGACGATGCAAGGAGCAGTCATACCAAAGGAGTGGGAGAAGAAATGCGTGAAAACAGAAAAGGTAATCCAACATATGGAGCAAGAGTACCACCGGATGATTGAACATAATCAATTGAAAAAACAAATCCAAGACAGTCGCAAGCTTGTTGCAGATCAATTATCTGGAGTGTCGCGGGTCATGAGCGATTTTGCTCGGGAAATTCAACGGGAAGGAGTTGCGCTGAGCCTACAGGAGAAGCAGGTATCACGAGCTCTGGAGGGTTTAGGCTTATCTGTAAGGCGTGTAGATATTCATAGCTTAGAAGAAGGGAAGGTGGATATAGAAATCAGTCAGCCGAGCTGCTATGGGCGCGATGAGTGCGCCAAGATTGTGGCTCCGATGCTTACAGAAATTTTGGGCGAGAACATTATTGTTAAGGAGCGACAATGTGAAGCCTTTAAGGATCAACATTGCAAAATGTGTCTTGCCTCTGCTAAAACGTATGAAATTGAAATTGGAGTTGCGGGGGCCGCCAAGGATGGCAAACTATTATCGGGTGACAGCTTTAAAACAATGGATTTGGGAAATGGAAAGGTGGCCGTGGCGATCAGTGATGGAATGGGGAATGGGGAGCGCGCTTATATCGAAAGTCAATCAGCATTGGATATGTTGCAACAGCTCTTAAAATCAGGGCTGGATGAAAAGCTGTCCATTAAAACAGTAAATTCCGTATTGTCATTACGTTCATCTGATGAAATGTTTGCAACCGTGGATTTGGCCGTAATCGATTTGCAGACTGCGATGACGCGGTTTATCAAAATTGGTTCCACCCCTTCGTTTATTAAACGTGGAAATGAGGTATTTACGGTATCGGCCAATAATTTACCGGTTGGCATTTTAGATGAGATTGAAGTGGACATTGTGACAAGAAATCTAAAGGCAGGTGATTTATTAATTATGATGTCAGATGGAATTTTTGAGGCTCCACGTCACATCGAAAATAGACCGGTGTGGATGAAGCGATTAATCTCACAGCTTCAAACAGAGGATCCTCAAGAAATCTCTGACTTGTTATTAGAAAGAGTCATTCGAGAACATAGTGGAGAAATCGTAGACGACATGACGGTTTTAGTCACTCGGATTGATCGATTTGTACCACAATGGTCAGCTATACAGGTATCTGGAATGGAGAAGATGGAGCGGCCACGAGTGGTAAGTTAAAGGTATGTTTTTCACCTCCTGCGCCCATACTGGTAAAAAATGCTACCGAAGAAATGGGAGGTACCTGTATGGCAAAACCAGCGACGCTTCGTCAGATTTTGGTTGTTACAGATGGTTGCTCCAATGTAGGAATTAGCCCGATTGCGGCTGCAACCTTGGCCAGAGAACAAGGCATCACAGTAAATGTGATTGGAGTGGTAGATAAGAACGAATTGGGTGAGAAAGGAGAACAGGAAATCCGTGAAATGGCACAAGCGGGAGGAGGACTAAGCGACATCGTTTATCCTGCACAGTTAGCCCAAACTGTCCAAATGTTAACGCGAAAAGCGATGACCAGAACCATTCAACATGTGGTGAACAAAGAATTAAAGCAAATTCTAGGTGATGCTGAATTAGATGGACTTGCTCCTGAAAAACGAATGCAGGTGGCAGGTATGGTAGATGAATTGGGCGAACAAAGTGCTCTAGAAGTGGTCATGATTGTCGATACGTCCGCTTCCATGAAAAATAAAATGGCAGCAGTACAGCAAGCCATCTATGATTTTAGCATTAGCTTACGTTCCCGCAGCGGAAGTAGTAGAATGGCCGTTTGCTCATTTCCTGGGAAAGAAAAGCATCTTGAAGTGCGCATTCCCTGGACGGATCAAGTAGAAAAGGCTTATCAATTGACGGCAGGTTTAACCATGAGCGGGATAACTCCGACCGGACCTGCTATTACGGAAGCAATTGCCTTGTTTGAACACGTGGAGCTACCTAAACCTTTAGCGGATCGCTACCGTACGAGCAGAAAAGCGAATGAAGAAGATGACGGTTATTTGCAAGACCATGTATTCTAATTCCTTGTTACCCGATGCTCCCCATTATTTTACAGGAAAATGGCACCATCAAACATATTCAGTGGTAAAAGAACTAGGTAGAGGAGCCAATGGTGTCGTCTACCTAGTTCTTCATGAAGGCAAAAAGGTAGCGATTAAGATGGGTGCTGATTCCATTGATTTATTAATGGAAGCAAACGTGCTAAAAAGTTTACAATCTCATAACCAAAAGATTGGACCAAACATATATGATGTAGATGACATGATCTTAAAAGGTAAGGTATACGCCTTTTATGCAATGGAATATATTGAAGGAGAACGGTTGGACCATAGTTTGAATAGAGTAGGCAAAGAGTGGCTTACTTTGTTATGCACGCAAATACTGTCCCATTTACAAATTATTCATGAGTTAGGTTATGTATTTGGCGATCTAAAGCCAGAGAACATTATTGTTGTACAAGCTGGCAAGCAGGTATGCCTCATTGATTTTGGTGGGGTAACTAAGTCAGGCCATGCCGTTCGTCAATTTACAGAAGAGTATGATCGCGCCAATTGGCAGGCAGGGGATCGTAAGGCTGATGTTGCATACGATCTGTTTTCGTTAGCGGTCATGATGATCAGGCTAACCACTGATAAGGAGAAATGGATAACTCTCCCCGTATCAGGGCGACATGTTCAAAAGCTTTATGATATAATACGGGACAACGAATTGTTAGCTCCTTACCGCCCCATATTGGTTAAAGCATTGGATGGGAAATATTCAACCGCTGCTCAGATGAAAGCTGACTTCTTGCAAGCGTTTCGACAAAAATCAGAGACGAGGGTAAGAGTAACCAAGAAGACAGGGGAGGGAATAGGAAGCAAAATTATTGGGGGAATCTTTGTTGCCTCTATGCTTTTGCTTGCTGGCTCGTTGTATTATGTATGGATGTGAGGGATCATTCTGCATGACGTCGAATAATTATGTGATGGAGACGTGCCTATTAGCTGGAGAGATTATGATTCGTAATGGAGCGGAAACATATCGTGTGGAAGAGACGATGACTCATATTGCACAGGCTGCAGGTATGAAAAGCGTCCATAGTTCCGTGACAACAACCAGCATTATTTTTTCCTTTAAAGATAATAACGGTGTGGATCGTACCCGTATGACTCGAATGCGTGACCGAACGATTAATTTAAACAAGGTAACGTTGGTCAATCAGGTATCCCGTCACTTTGTGTCGGGGGAGATTACCTTGGACGAAGCGCATATCCAATTGGAAGAGATCCAGAGCATACGCTTCCAATTTTCGGATCGTGTGTTAAATGTAGCGGCTGGTTTAGGCAGCGGCTCTTTTGCTGTTTTGATTGGTGGGACTTTTCTTGATTTTTTCCCCAGTGCCATTGCAGGGGCAATCGTCTTTGCCAGTGCCAATTACTTGTATCGCTTTCTTAAAATACCCTTTTTTGCCGAATTATCTGCCTCTTTTTTAGGAGGAATGTTTACGCTGATTGCCTCGTGGCTTTTTCCCAATTATCTGCATCTTGGTGTTATGATTATAGGAGCGATGATTCCCTTGTTTCCGGGAGTAGCTTTGACGAACTCCGTGCGTGATTTAATGGCAGGGGATTTGGTTGCCGGGATGGCGAGAGGAGTCGAGGCAGGATTAACTGCCTTAGCGGTAGCCGTTGCGGCCGCATCTGTCTTGTCATTATAGGAGGGGATCAGGCATATGTTGCTGGGTATGCTGTTGAGTTTTATCATTACCATTGCCTATGCTATGTTGTTTAATGCACCAAAACGTACCATTCTTTTTGCAGGTTTAATTGGAATGATGGGATGGTATATCTATAAATTGCTACCGGTGTTTGGAGCGGAGCTTACTCTTTCATCTTTTGCAGCGGGGACGTTTATCTCGCTGAGCAGCCGAATTCTTTCAGTGAAGATGCGTGTTCCTTCTACTAATTTTAGTATTGCGGGAATCATTCCATTAGTTCCAGGTTCGACTGCTTATAAATCGATGTTAGCGTTTATTAAAGCTGACTACTTGGAAGGAATTACGCTTGGGGTTAAGACAATGATGTTAGCCGGGGCTATCGCTTCTGGTTTAATACTTGGCCTCTCCATCTTCTCTCTATGGAAAGGAATCGTGGCGCGTTATGTACGAAAAAGTACAAAAGCGAATGGAGCAGGATAAGCTGCTTTTGCCACATGAATCGATTGTGGTAGGAGTTTCCGGCGGAGTAGATTCTACAGCGCTGTTGCATATCTTAAGCAAAATGAATGAACAATATCAGTATGGTTGGAACTTGTACGCTGTTCACTTGAATCATGGCTTTCGCGGAGAAGAGTCTGACCAAGATGCCGCATACGTGGAGGACTTGTGTCATACATTAGGAGTTAAGTGCTACTCCTTTTATGAAAGCGTGCCTGATAAAATGAGGGAAACTGGTCAGGGACCTCAAGTTGCAAGTCGTGAACTACGGTATCAATACTATCAACAAGTGGCAAGAGAAGTAGGGGCCAGTAAAGTGGCGCTTGCCCATCATGCTGATGATCAAGTGGAGACTATTTTGTTTCGCATGGTGAGGGGTACCAGTTTACATGGGTTTACCGGTATGCCGTATCGCAGGTGGTTACAGACAGAGCAAATCGAGTTGGTTCGTCCACTTCTTCATGTTTTTCGCGAGGAGCTAGAAGCCTACTGTGAAGCGTATCAGTTGCAACCACGACACGATAGTAGCAATGATTCACGAAAGTACAAACGCAATTTATTGCGGCACGAAGTAACACCCCACTTACAACAAGTCAACCTCAGATACAGAGAACACGTGCTTCAGTTGGCGGAGATGGCCAGAGTGGATGACGACTACCTGCAAAAGCTGAGTCAAGAGGCGCTTAATAGGATAATAGTAAGGAAAGAGCCTGATGAAATTATCCTAGATAGGAAGTGCTTAAAAACTTTTGACCTTGCTTTACAAAGGAGAATGATTCCTCTAATATTAAGTTATCTCGCAACTGAAACGGAGTGGTCTCTGCAACATGTGGAGGCCGTTTTGCGTATCATTTTCGAGGGGAATCCTTCTGCAGTACTACATTTGCCCTCTCATATTTTTGTACAGAGGGTCTATGAGCAGGTATGTTTTCGTAGGCAAAAAGCAACTGCTCAAGATTTGTCCCAGCCGTATTCTTACCCTATCGCCATACCTGGCACGACATGGATAGAAGAGGCGGGAATGTTTATACATACAAAACGGTATGATTCCTTATCTGATTTACCTAATCTGTTATCTTTATCTCCTTATATTGCTGTATGTGACGCCGATGCTTTAGCAGGTGAATGCATCATTCGCAGCAGGATGCCGGGTGACCGTATTCAACTCGGAAAGGCTAATCATATTTACAGCAAAAAGATAAAGGAGCTATTTATTGATGAAAAAGTACCAAAAAGCAGGCGTGATCGAATCCCTATTCTAGTAGCCGGGGATCAAATCATTTGGATACCTGGTGTAAAGCGGTCGACGCATGCGATGATACACGAGAAATCCCATGCTTTTGTTATCATGCAGGCGGATTTCAGAGAAGAGTAGCAGGAGGTTACATATGAATAATGATATAAAAGAAATTATGCTTTCGAAGGAAGAAATTGATCAAAAGGTAAAAGAACTGGGCAAAATCTTAGCAGATGAGTATCGTGATAAGAATCCTTTGGTTATTTGTATCTTAAAAGGTGCCATCGTCTTCATGGCAGATCTTCTTCGTGAGATGGATATCAAATGCGAGATGGATTTTATGGCGGTATCCAGCTATGGAAACAGTACGGAGTCCTCTGGAGTTGTACGTATTCTAAAAGATTTGGATGCAACTGTACAAAATCGTCATGTCCTGATTGTGGAGGATATTATGGATAGTGGTTTGACGTTAAGCCATTTGGTAGAGCTATTAAAACAACGTCATGCTGCATCCGTAAAAGTAGTTACGCTTCTAAATAAACCAGAGCGTCGTAATGTAAATATTACTCCTGATTACAGTGGTTTTACTATTCCTGATGAGTTTGTGGTTGGTTACGGTCTTGATTATGCTGAGACCTATCGCAATCTTCCTTATATCGGTGTTTTAAAACCTGAAATTTATTCGAAATAGTCGAGAGCTAGCAAGGTTGTGAATGGGTTTTACTCTATGCTAAAATAATGGAAGTGTCTTTTTTCGTGAGAGGAGGTAAGCAATGAATCGTTTTTTTCGGAATACAGGTTTTTATTTACTGATTTTCCTTGTCACGGTAGGGATTGTGAATTTTGTCCTCTCCGGAACCGATAAGATGGCTCCAATTTCTTATCAGGAGCTACGTAATAACCTCAATCAAGACAATATTGAGGAGGCATCTCTCCGCGTTGAGGGAGGTACATATCGGGTAGAGGGTAAGCTCAAACAGGCCCCAACCGGTAAGGAATCATTCTATACCAATGCACCGATTTATGATGAACAACTGGTTAAACTGATCAATGATAAGATTGATGCTAAGAAGATTGCTAAAGTGGAATATAAACCAGCAGAGGGTAATAGTATCTGGCTAACATTCCTAACTTCTATCATTCCTTTCGTGATCATCTTTATCTTGTTCTTCTTCCTGTTAAATCAGGCACAGGGTGGCGGAAGTCGAGTTATGAACTTCGGTAAGAGCAAGGCGAAGTTATATAACGACGAAAAGAAAAAAGTTACATTTGAAGATGTAGCTGGTGCTGATGAGGAGAAAGCAGAGCTTGTAGAGGTCGTAGAATTCTTAAAAGACCCACGCAAATTCGCTGCTGTAGGTGCCCGCATCCCTAAAGGGGTACTGTTAGTAGGTCCTCCAGGTACAGGTAAAACATTGCTTGCACGTGCCGTTGCTGGTGAAGCAGGCGTGCCATTCTTTAGCATTTCAGGTTCTGACTTCGTTGAGATGTTTGTCGGGGTTGGGGCATCACGTGTACGTGATTTATTTGAGAATGCAAAGAAAAATGCTCCGTGTATCATTTTCATTGACGAAATTGATGCCGTTGGTCGTCAACGTGGTGCTGGTCTTGGTGGAGGTCACGATGAACGTGAACAAACGCTAAACCAATTGCTTGTTGAGATGGATGGTTTCGGGGCAAATGAAGGAATTATTATGATTGCAGCAACTAATAGACCTGACATTCTTGACCCAGCTTTGTTGCGTCCTGGACGTTTTGACCGTCAAGTAACGGTAGATCGCCCTGACGTACGTGGTCGTGAGGCAGTGCTGAAGGTACATGCACGCAATAAACCATTAGGCGAAGACCTGAATTTGGATATCATTGCTCGCCGTACCCCAGGCTTTACAGGTGCTGATCTTGAGAACCTGTTAAATGAAGCAGCATTGCTTACAGCTCGTAAAAATAAGAAGCAAATCAACATGTTAGAAGTAGATGAGGCGATTGATCGTGTCATTGCTGGTCCTGCTAAGAAGTCTCGTGTCGTAAGCGAAGACGAACGTCGTCTTGTAGCTTATCACGAAGCAGGTCATACTATCGTTGGTTTCCATCTAAAACGTGCAGATATGGTACACAAAGTAACCATTATCCCACGTGGGCAAGCAGGCGGTTATACTATTATGTTGCCAAAAGAAGATCGCTTCTTTGCTACAAAAAAAGATCTGGAAGACAAAATTGTGGGTCTGCTTGGTGGACGTGTTGCGGAAGAGTTGGTTCTGGGTGACATCTCAACTGGAGCTCATAACGACTTCCAACGTGCTACAGCAATTGCGCGTAGCATGATTACCGAATATGGTATGAGTAATTTGGGGCCAATGCAATTCGGTCAATCTCAAGGTCAAGTATTCTTGGGACGCGACTTTGGACATGAGCGTAATTACTCTGAACAAATCGCTTACGAAATTGACCAAGAAATGCAACGGATCATTAATGAACAATATCAACGTTGTAAAGACTTGTTGATTCAATATGGAGATCAGTTAGAAGCAATTGCACAAACCCTGCTTCGCGTGGAAACACTTGATGCCGAACAGATCAAACAGATCGTTGAAAACGGCAAGCTGGATAAAGAGCCTGGAGAAGATGATGTAGTAGTAAACATTCAATCCAAGCCTGAAGAAGCAGTTAATCAAGTAACCATTGATAAACTGACGCAAGAGCCAAAACCAGAAGTTACAAAAACGGATGAAACACTTGACCATCCTGATAATCAAGAACCGAAATAAGAGCGCCGGATGGTGCTCTTATTTTTTTCTCGATTAGATTTTGTCTATCACAACAGTGGGGGGATCAGCATGAGTGTAGCAAATTGTAAAATCGTAGCGTTTGATATGGATGGAACATTGTTAAATGGAGAAGCAAAAATGTCCCGAGAAACATGGAAAGCATGCGAAGAATTACAACAGCAAGGGGTAAAGCTTCTTCTATCTACAGGGAGACCATTTGTTTCTGCCCGTATCGCATCAGACTACTATCCTTTTGATGGTTATGTGTGTAGTAATGGAGCTGCTTTGTTTACTGAGGATGGCACTTTATTAAAATATGCTGAATTACCGAAAGAAGTTATTATTGCTCTTGTAGAAAAAGGAAGACTGCAAGACGTTTATTATGAGGTGCACGATCAAAACAGTAATCGTTGGATGGTAGAGGAAGATAAAGAGCGCATTAGAGAGATGCTCTTCTCAGAGCCTTTCGTAACAGAGGGAATTACCTTAGAGCATACAAAACGTGAATTTGCTAACCGTCAATTTTCTTATAACGAATTAGCAAAGTTTCTGCCTAAAGATGAGCTTTTAGGCAAAATTGCTTCTGGAGAATTTGTGATTAGCAAGATGTTCTTCTGGCATAAGGATACAAGCGTGTTGGAGTGGCTACGCGAACAGACGACAGAGTTTGTTGGAAAGGTGAGTCTAACTAGTTCTGGACCATTTAATATGGAAGTGATTCCGCTTGGGTTAAGTAAATGGGTCGGATTGCAAACCTTTATGGACAAATGGAGCATACCTGCATCGGAAATTGCTGCATTCGGGGATGCAATGAATGATTTTGAGATCTTGTCACATGTCGGGCATCCAGTTGTAATGGAAAATGCCGAGGATGAAGTTAAAAAACTTGCGAAATATATGGCGAAACACCATTGTGAAGATGGAGTGGCATGCTTTATTCGGGAATATATGCTACCTAATAAGTAAGCGTTTTACAGTTGGCCTACCCCTTGCTAATTGACAAATAGTCGTTTGAGACAGTACAATAGCGCCGAAATCGTTTACATCACCTAGCAGGGGGTTAAGGGTATGGAAGCTTTAGCTCTACAAAAGAAAGAGCAACGCAATGCCGAATTAAGAGAGCGATTGTTACAGCTAAAAAAAGAACGTAATGCTATTATTTTAGCTCATTTTTACCAACGTCCAGAGATTCAGGAAGTAGCTGATTTTATTGGGGATTCCTTTGGACTAGCACAAAAGGCAAAAGAAACAGAAGCAGATGTTATTTTATTTTGTGGCGTTCATTTTATGGGTGAAAGTGCAAAAATTCTCAATCCAAACAAAACGGTTATCATTCCTGATGAACGAGCTGGTTGCCCGATGGCAGATATGGTTAACGTAGAAGGTTTGCGCAAAGTAAAAGCTCAACACCCCAATGCAAAAGTGGTAGCTTACATCAACACCTCAGCAGATGTAAAGGCAGAAACGCATATCTGCTGTACATCCTCCAATGCTCAGAGGGTAATCGAGTCAGTAGATAGTGACGAGATTATTTGGGTTCCTGACAAAAATCTGGGGCATTATGTGTCACAATTCACAAGCAAAAAAATGATTATTTGGGAAGGGTACTGTAACACACATGATCAGTTATCTGTGCAGGATATCATGCTGATGAAGGCAGAATACCCAGAAGCGCTAGTGGTAGTGCACCCCGAATGTCGTCCAGAAGTTGTTGCATTGGCTGACTATGTAGGTTCCACTACTGGAATACTGAAGTTCTGTAAAGAATCTAGCAAAAAAGAATTTATAATTGGTACAGAAGATGGAACACGTTATATGTTAGAAAAGGATAGTCCAAATAAACATTTTTATTATGCTTCCAAGTATTTGGTCTGTCCAAATATGAAAGTAAATACATTGAAAAAGTGTGTAGAAGCGTTAGAGACCTTAAAACCGCAAATCTATGTGCCAGAACATGTGGCAAATGCAGCACGGGCTTCGTTAGAACGCATGCTAGAAGTAGCCCCAGGTTGATTCAAATCGATAAATAAATGATATACGTAAAGATAAAGAAAAGTCTGCGCCGGATGAGCGTAGACTTTTTTGAACTATTGGGAAGTATTGTTTCAATTTTCACCTGATAGGTACGATTATCATATTTGTGTGATTAAGCAGTAGGCATAGGCGTAGGAGTTGGGTCGGCATAGCCCTTGCTAAAATTCTCGTCGATATGTGTACGAATTTCTAGTTTTGTTTTACCTTCTTGCATCATTTTAGCAGAGATGACGGCGATATCCATACATGCCTTGCAACGTGTACCGTGATCGTCCCATGTAACAGAACCATCTTCCTTCACTTCTTTTATAAAACAGTTTCCGTTATGTTGATGTCCAGCAGATTCTCCACAGCCACAGTAGCAGGGAATTGATTGAAGTAAGTCATTGTGATCCGCAGCAATGCGGTATACATCTTTAATGTTTGGATGGACCGTATCTAGAAAAGTCGGAAGAGTGGAGATAGAGGTGGTTAATTCCTGTAAATCGCCATTAGGTGCATGTGCCGTATGGGGCGCTTCAGTTGCCTGTTCTTGGGTTGTAGCTTGAGAGGTTGGAGTTTGCTGTGTTCCTGTTGAACTGCCATTGGCGCATCCCGTGAGTAATGCGATACCAAGGAGTGAGATGGACAGTAGTTTTGCCGTTTTCACGTAAATTACCCCCTTATTTTCCTTTGATTATAACATAAGCCATTCGCAGGGCTGTAGATGATGTTATTAAATCGTAATGATTCTTGTTTACAAACCGCCCGCATATAAGTATAATGAGAGAGGCAAATAGGAATGATTACGAATTATATAAAGTAGCAAGGATATAATAACACAAATACAGACAGAGAAACGCTTGGAGGAGGACTATATGTTACGGTTCGTGAAAAGTTGGGGAGTTATTTTAGGTATAGCAAGTATGGCTTTATTTGTAAGTGGGTGTGGAAATACTAATATAGCAAGTCCAGTACAAGAGAGTGGAAAGCTCTCTGTTTATACAACTATATATCCATTGTATTATGTAGCAGACCGAATTGGTGGGGAGTACGTTTCTATTAAGAATGTTGTACCTGCTGGCGTTGAGCCGCATGATTATGAACCGACTGCTCAGGATATGGTGGCCATTTCTAAGGCAAATGTGCTTATTTATAATGGTGGCGGTTTGGAGGCATGGGTAGAGAAAGCTGTGAAGAGTCTGAATCAGGAGAACTTACTTGCCGTAAATACTACGGAAGGACTTACCCTTCTAACCTCAGACGAAGACGAAGATGACCACCATCATGAAGGAGAAACTGGTCATGAAGGCGAATCAGCCGGACACGACCACGATCACGGGGAGTTTGACCCGCATGTATGGCTTGATCCTACGATGCTAGAGAAGCAAGCCGCTCAGGTGAAGGATGCGTTTGTTAAGGCAGATCAAGCACACAAGGAACAGTTTGAGCAAAATTATAAAGTGCTAGTAGATGATTTGAAAAAACTGGATCAGGATTTTAAAACAATGGTAGGTCAATCATCTAAGAAGGAGATTCTAGTCTCTCATAAGGCATTTACGTATCTAGCTTCTCGTTATGGACTTGAGCAGATTGCGATTTCTGGTGTTTCTCCTGATAACGAGCCATCACCTGCTGAGCTAAAGAACTTAGTGGAGAAGGTAAAACAAAAAAATATTAAATATGTAATGTTCGAAACATTGGCCTCTCCAAAAGTAGCGGAAGTAATCGCACGTGAAACGAAAGCACAAACAGCGGTATTAAATCCTTTAGAAGGATTAACGACAGAAGAACAAACAGCAGGCAAAGACTACATTTCCATTATGCGTGATAACCTGGAAGTATTGCGTCAGGCCCTAAAATAACGTTTGAAAAAAATCGCCGCTCCTTGGTTGGGGCGGCGGTTTCCTTCTACTATACAATTATTTGTGTTCATTCGCATGTTCAACTCCTGCGTTTATCAACATCCGAACATGATCGTCATCCAAAGAGTAGTACACCATTTTCCCTACTTTACGATATTTAGCCAAGCCCATATTCCGTAGTAGTCGGAGATGATGAGAAGCGGTCGCCATGCTAATACCGATAACGGCTGCAACATCACATACGCAGAGCTCATCTTCAAGGGAGAGGGCATAAATAATTTTGGAGCGTGTATCATCAGCTAAGGCCTTGAACAAAGGGGCTACTCCATCTGCCTCTGTTATTCTCGGTTTTAATTGATTCACTTTCTCGACTTCGACACATTCTATCTCACATACGTCTTTTTCCGTTTGATCTTCATAAGCCAAAGTGATCACCTCTTCCTTTCTTTATTATAGAAAACGAAAAGCTACTTCACAAGGATGGGAGATTAAAGAGACAAAGAGACGAGTGAAAGCCTTGAGTCCCTGCCCATTTCATAGTACCATGATAATATTAAATAAGAATTATTACGATTATGCCACAGTTAGGAAGTTGATTATATGCACAGTGCAAAAAATCATACGAGCGTAGTTTCTCTGAAATCCGTCTCTTTTCGTTATGAAGATGGAAAAACGGTGCTGGAAGATATAGATTTTTCGATGGAAAAGGGCGATTTTGTAGGGATTGTTGGTCCGAATGGTTCGGGTAAATCAACGCTAATGAAATTAATTTTGGGTTTGATTTTACCTACAAAAGGAGAAATCAAACTTTTTGGTCAGCCGATGCAAAAATTTAAAGACTGGACGAAGATTGGCTATGTTGCTCAACAAGCAGCCCATGGAGCAAGCGGGTTTCCGGCGACTGTACGTGAGGTAGTGGCGTCAGGTCTCGTTGGCAAAGTAGGTATATTTCGTCGTTTGTCTTCTGTTCACCATCAGCAGGTGTCTGATGTTATTAAGCGTGTTGGTTTGTCTGCTAAGGAGAATGAACGCATTAGCAATCTTTCCGGTGGGCAGCTACAACGAGTGTTTATAGCTCGTGCTTTGGTAGCGGAGCCAGAGCTATTGATACTAGATGAGCCAACTGTAGGGGTAGATCAGGAATCCATTGAGCAATTTTATCAGCTCCTGCGCTCGCTCAAAGAGGATACAGGAATGACGATGATGATCGTGAGCCATGATGTCGGAGTCATGATTGAATGGGTAAATAAAGTAGCTTGTCTGCAACGTCGTTTACACTTTCATGGCACAGCAGAAGAGTTTGAACATAATCAGGAGCAAATTTTTCAATCGATGTATGGAGAAAGCGTTCGGCTTTTAACCCATCATCATTAATCTGCCACCTGGCGGAAGAAAGAAGGACAAGAAAGAATGCTAGCCGATTGGTGGAATTATGAGTTTTTACGATATACCTTGTTTTCAGGACTGCTGATCGGATTGGTTTGCCCGATCTTGGGGACGTTCTTAATTGTTCGCCGCTTGTCTATGATGGCGGATGGACTTTCCCATGTGACGCTTTCGGGAGTAGCAGCAGGGATGCTTTTATCGAAAAAGGTAGCTTTCTTTAGCGCAATTAATCCTTTATTTTTTGGAATGTTATTCTCAGTGATTGGGTCACTTTTTATTGAGCGATTACGTAAGGTATATCGTTCATATCAGGACTTGGCGATACCGATCATTTTGTCTACTGGTCTCGGGTTATTTACAGTCTTAGTCAGTATTGCCGACGGATTCAACCAAGATTTATACTCTTACTTGTTCGGGAAGATCGTGACCGTAACCATTGAGGATTTATACGCCTTAATTGGGGTAGCTACTGTAGTTCTAGGAACGGTTATCCTCTTATATAAAGAATTATTCGCAGTTTCATTTGATGAAGAATTTGCGCGTGTATCAGGTGTAGCTCGACGCAGTATTAATTTGTGGTTCATGGTTCTAGTGGCTCTAACAATTGCCGCATCCATGCGAATCGTTGGTGTCTTGTTGATTTCTGCGTTGATTACCATTCCGGTAGCAGCCAGCTTGCAAATTGCTAAGAGCTTTCGACAGGCTATTTTCTACTCGATTCTGTTTGCCGAAATCTCTGTTTTAGCAGGTTTATACTTTGCGTATATGCTCAATTGGGCTTCAGGTGGTACTATCGTGTTGGTAGCCGTCTTCATTTTAATGATTGTGTTGGGTCTCAAACGCTTACGGGCAATCTTACGTTAAGTGAAGGAGGGGATTGCAGTTGAATTTGGAACAAGCGCTCCAGTTGTTAAAAGACAAAGGATTTAAATATACGGGTAAACGTGAAGAGATGTTGCGCATTTGTGCTGAGGAGAAACGATATTTGTCCGCGCGAGATATCATGGGTCGGATGAAGGATAATTATCCGAGTTTAAGCTTTGATACAGTCTACCGGAATATTTCTACCTTCGTAAAACTAGGAATTTTGGAAGAGACAGAATTAGACGGAGAAGGGAAGTTTAGGCTCTCATGCTCTACACATGGACATCATCACCATGTTATTTGTACAGTATGCGGTAAGACGAAATCTTTGCCGAACTGCCCGATGGCTGTAATTCCCGAGATTTCTGAGGAATTTGTGGTAACAGGCCATAAGTTTGAAGTATACGGAACCTGTAAAGAATGTAATTAGCTTATAGTCATTCAATATCATTTATGTGAGAAGGCACCTACCTTATCAGGTGCTTTTTATTTTGCCCTTTTTGACTGTAGAAGAGATTCATCATCCAAATATTGGTTTATATTAGGAGGGGATACTGATGCTGTGGGATGTAACGAATGTTAACAAAAGTACGTCTCATTTATAAATACCTGATTTTTAAGAAGAAAATAAACTGTAAACCTTTTGTAACTACTTAGCATTTTTTGGAGTGTATGATTAAGACAACAAGAAAACAACTACTAACAATAACAAAGGAAATTATCCTATTAACTTAAATGATGGAGGTCATGATACATGAAAACATTAGTAAAAGTAGTAACAAGCGTAGCACTTTGTGGCGGAGTATTTGCAGGAGTTGGAGCAGTAGCGAATGTACCAGTATTCGCTTTGGATACACAAAAAGCTTTGCAAGCCTTTGAAGTAGGAGCCCCTTTCTCCCTCAAGGATTTGCAAGTAAAGCCAAACAGCTACGTAATTGATTACACGCAAGCTGATGTGACAGGCGATGGTGTTGCAGATGGAGTAACATTGATTGGTACGAAAGAAAAGAAAGAAGATATTTTCATGAGTGATATCATGGTTGTTTTGCAAGATGGTAAAACAATGAAATTCACACAAGCATCGGTTGGAAAACAGAATAGCGGTTATGAACCAAAGCTAACAGTAGGCGATTTCGATAAAGATGGTACTCAGGATATATTGGTTAAAATGGAAGATGGCGGAAGCGGTGGCACTTCTACATATAGCTTGTTATCCTTTAAAGATGGAAAAGGTGCCGCAATGGTTGACCAAGAGAAACTGAATGCAGGTGTTGACTTCGACATTCAGTTTAAAGATGGATTCAAAGCGGAAATTACAAACAAAGCTACGAAAGAAAAAACAACGGTGGATATCAGTGAAAATAAAGCTGAATATATCAAAAACGGAATTTATGATGCAAAAGGAAAACTGTTAAAAGCAGTTGAGGGCGCACAGGATGGATTAGGCTCTTTAGAAGTAGTAGAACAAGCAGATGGTGGTCTTGCTTTGGTAGGAACACAAAAAATTTGGGGTAGCTACCATGCTGACAGCATTGCTATCGCAACAACAACGTGGAAAATTGAACAAGGTCAATTGAAGCTAGAAAAAACAGAAGTAACAGCTTTTGACCATGACAATTTCTCAATCGCACCTAACTATGTACCAGGCGAGAAATTTACAGAAGCAGCGCTTACGACAAAAGAAAATAACTACATTATTGATTCTAAATATGCTGATGTAAACGGTGATGGAGTACGCGACGAAATAATTTTGATCGGTCATAAGCAAGAGGGTGAAAAGGACCACTTTGTTACGGAGCTAACGGTGGCTGTGAAGGATGGTAAAACGAAAGCTCTAACCATGGGTACAGTAGGAAAAGAAAACGCTGGTTTTGATGACGCTACGCTGTACATTGGTTCATTTAATACTGATAAGCATAAAGACATTTTGGTAAGCGCACCAACAGGTGGTAGTGGTGGTCTATCTACTTTTAGCTTGCTGACGTTCTCTGATAACAAAATTGTTCCTTTAGCTGATCAAGAGCTGTTGAACAAAGGTGTAGAATATGATGTGGCATTTAAAGCTGACTTTAAGGTAGAAATTTCGAATAAAGCTACTGGTAAAAAGGAAACTCTGGATGTAAGTAAAAACAAAAAAGAGTATGTAGAATCAAAAATATATGATAACAACGGCAAACTATTACAAGAGACGGCTGGATGGGCTGATGGTCTATCCGTATTGACTCCGGTTGATGTAGATAAGAATGGTGTATTAGAGCTTCAAGCTGTACAAAGCATTTCTGGTGCATACCATGCTGATCGCTTAGGTTTGGCAAAAACAACATGGACACTGAAAAATGGCAAGCTTGAACTTACAAATGAAGCACTAGAATTACGTAAATAAAGTTTCATTTTTAGCTATCGAGCCCCTTTTGAATGAGCTGATGAATATTTGTTGATGGGAATTGGATAGATTGGACAGAGAAGCGGCAGAAACCTTTGGGTTTTTGCCGTTTTTTCGTCTTTCTCTCGTCTGAATACAGCTCAACCTTTTTCTACTACGATTATCGGCTTCTTCTCCTGATAGGCTTTTGCTATAATGATGAGGAAAAAAAGTAGAGAATCAGGGAGAGGGTTATGTGTGATGTTCCCGAGACATGTACTGAACTACCAGACCGATCATTTACAAAACATGTATACAGATGTGATTGTAGTTGGTTGTGGAATCGCAGGCTTGTATACAGCGTTAGAGGCGAGCAAAAGAGCAAAGGTAGTACTTATCAGTAAAAAGGGTTTGCAGGATAGCAACACTCGCTGGGCTCAAGGGGGCATTGCAGCGGTTACCGCTCAGAATGATTCTCCCGCATTACACCGACAAGATACCATGCTGGCAGGAGCCGGAATTTGTACCTATGAAGCAGTAGATGTACTGGTGCATGAAGGTCCTCAGCGTTTACAAGAACTAATATCCTACGGGACTCAATTTGATAAGGATAGCAATGGAGAATATGAATTAACCCGAGAAGGTGCACATAGCGAACGGCGTATTTTGCATGCGCAGGGAGACGCTACCGGGGCTGAGATTGTCCGAGCATTAGCTAAAAAGGCAGCAGAAACAGCGAACATTACACTATTAGAAGAGCATTTCGCCATAGATATTCTCACACAACAAGGAGAATGTGTGGGAGTATTAGCCCTTAAACCGGATGGAGAAATGTTTGTCATTCGCTCTCATGCAACTATTTTGGCCACAGGGGGCGCGGGTCAGCTATACCGCTACACCACCAATCCTGAGATTGCAACGGGGGACGGAGTAGCAATGGCATATCGGGCTGGGGCAGAAGTAAAGGATATGGAATTCATTCAATTCCATCCTACAGCGCTATGCTACCCAGACGCTCCTCGTTTTTTAATCTCGGAGGCTGTTCGAGGAGAAGGGGCTTATCTGCGCAATTCTTTTGGTGAGCGCTTTATGGACAAGTATCATCCGCAACAAGAATTGGCTCCGAGAGATATTGTGGCACGAGCAATCGTATCTGAGATGGAGAAAACGAAGTCTACCTTTGTTTATCTCGATATTACGCATGAGTCTGAAGAGCTGATTAAACATCGATTCCCAACCATCTACGAATTCTGTTTGGCGTATGGGTTGGATATGGTAGCCGACTGGATACCAGTTGCACCTGCTTGCCACTATATGATGGGCGGCGTAAAGACTGATTTACATGGCGAGACAAATGTACCGAGGCTATTTGCATGCGGAGAAGCTTCTTGTACCGGTGTACATGGTGCTAATCGTTTAGCTAGTAATTCGTTGTCAGAAGCAATTGTCTTTGGTCATCGCATCGTAGAGCGTTTACGAAGTTTACCACCAGTTATGCAATCGGTTTCGCTCAGTGAATCATCGCTTTATACCGGTAAATCTTTTAACTTGAAAAAAATGCGTTTGCAATTACAAAAAATCTTGTTGCGTAAAGTTGGCGTGAAGCGTGAGGCAAAAGGATTGCAAGAAGCGTTGCAAGAGCTTGAGAGCATGCAGGCGATTTTATCAACTCATACGATAAAACGTGAAGCCTTTGAACTGAAAAATCTGCTTACAACAGCCATCCTTACCACAAGAGCAGCGTTGGCACGAACAGAAAGCCGTGGAGGCCATTATCGTGTCGATTATCCAGAGCTAAATGAAGAAAAATGGCACAAGCATATTACGCAAAGTATCAACTCAGGGCTACAAGAGGAGAGTGAAACACTATATGTTATGGAATAAACGGGAATTAAAGCGGAAAATAGAAGAATGGTTATTTGAAGATGTTGGCCATGGTGATATCACAACAATGACAACAATTTCAGCCGATGAAAAGGGATTGGGAATCTTGTATGCCAAGGAATCAGGTATTATCGCTGGCTTGGATATTGCCGAGCAGGTTTTTCATACTGTGGATCATGAGTTGGACTTTCAGAGACGGGTGTCAGAGGGTAGTCAGGTAAAAAAAGGAGACGTTATTGCCGAAGTAGCTGGCTCGGTACAAGCAATTTTAGTGGGTGAGCGGTTAGCACTTAATTTGTTGCAGCGTCTTTCAGGGATTGCTACACGTACCCAGCTCTTTGTGAATGAGATTAAACATACAAAGGCGAGAGTGGTGGATACACGTAAAACAACACCGGGCCTACGATTATTAGAAAAATACGCAGTGCGAGTGGGTGGCGGACATAACCACCGATTTGCCCTGTATGATGCTGTGATGATCAAGGACAATCATAGTAAAGGTGCAGGTGGGATAAAAGAAGCAGTGATGAAGGCGCGTGAAGCCATTCCTCACACAATGAAAATAGAAGTAGAAGCTGAATCACTAGAGCAAGTACATGAAGCATTGTCAGCAGGAGCGGATATTATCATGCTGGATAATATGTCATGCGAAATGATGAGAGAAGCAGTTCAAATCATTCAAGGGAAGGCAATCATTGAAGCATCTGGTGGTGTTACATTGGAGACGGTGAGCGCTATTGCCGAAACTGGCGTGGATGTGATTTCGGTGGGTGGACTCACACATTCCGTTACTTCTTTAGATATTAGCTTAGATTTAAATCAACGGAAAAGATAGAGAAAAGAGGAACTACCCATGCTACTCGTAATGGATATAGGTAATACCAATATTGTGCTCGGGATGTATCAAGGAGAACGGCTAGTCTATCACTGGCGTATTGCGAGTGACCGTAATAAGACGGAAGACGAGTATGGTATGCTTTTACTCAACTTATTTCAAAGCGTACAGCTCACTCTAGAAGACGTGACGGGGATTATTATTTCTTCTGTTGTGCCACCGTTAAATAAAGCTGTGGAAAGCATGTGTGAAAAATATTTTGCTAGGAAGCCGTTATTGATTGGACCAGGTATTAAAACTGGACTGAATATAAAAGCAGAATATCCCAGGGAAGTGGGAGCCGATCGGATTGTCAACGCTGTTGCAGCGATTCATGAGTATGGAGCGCCTTTGTTACTTGTTGACTTCGGTACGGCTACTACCTTCTGTTATGTAGATGACAAGAACCAGTACTGGGGAGGCGCAATCGCTCCAGGTATCGGTATATCAACAGAGGCGCTCTTTACGCGTGCCGCTAAGCTACCACGTATTGAGATTGCCAAGCCTGCTACTGTGATTGGAAGAAACACAATAGCCTCCATGCAATCGGGTATTTTTTACGGTTTTATCGGACAAGTAGAGGGCATTGTTAGGAGAATGAAGCAGGAGTGCAATAGTCAGCCAACGGTAGTTGCAACAGGTGGTCTTGCTCCGCTTATTACGAAGGAGACAGATTGCATCGATGTGGTCGATCAGCATTTGACGATGAAGGGCTTACGATTGATTTATGAGCGGAATGTGTAAGAGTTTTTTCTAAAGCCATGGGGTATGTTCCTGTGGCTTTTTTATCAATATGTATAGAAAAACTGCACCTCCAATTGTTTGGTGTGTCTAACAATTGGGGTGCAGTACACAGTAAGCCAGAGCGGTTCAATTTTATGATGTCAAAGGGCAGAGATATACTCCTTCAACATTACAAATTTTTTCTAGTAGTTCCCTATTAGCTTCATCTCTCAAATATGTAGGGCAAGCGAAGTCACCAGGCCATATAATGAGATTCAAATCTACAAAGTAAAGGCAAGTTGAAATATAATCACGAAGATTCAATTTGAGTAAGAATTCAAGATCTTCCAATTCAGAAACTTCAATGATTGTTCCATGGAATTTCTCTTGTAGTTCTTTGAGTTTGTTCTGATCAATATTTTCGGGGAATATGTTGTCATATGAAATGCTACTTTCCACGAAAGTGCGAGAGCAAGTCCATAAATTTCTAAAAACATTTAAAAATTTGCGTTCAATATCTAAATAGTCTCGTTGCTCTTTAATTTCCCTGTCCTTCTCATAGAAAATCTCTGCTTGATTATACTTATCCCAATTTTGAATTAATGTAGGAAAACGGTTGATTCTATACATTTTATTGGTATATTGCTTATCAAACTCATCCCACTTATCAACAAATAGAATATCCTTATCCCAATGTTCAGGTCGATCACAACCCTGTTTTAGATAATCCATGTCAATGGTATAATGTGAAATGTAGTCTTGGAACGTTACAAAACTCTTACTTTCCAACAATTTTCCCCTCTTTCGATAAAGAAGCAATTCTCTTACCCTTGTCATTATTCAATTTCCATACATCTCCTTTATGTCCGTCTTTATCGCCACCAGTTCCCCTAGTTTTTTCAATAGTCCAGCCTGTTTTTTGATCTTTATATGTACTTGTTTTTCCTTTTACTTTATCAGTAAATTTATCTAAATCTACAGAGTAATCGTCATTTTTCTTTTTTAGTTTTTTAGGGATTGCATCAGCAGCTCCCCAAGCTAACGGGATATGTAAGAGTTTTTTCTAAAGCCATGGGGTATGTTCCTGTGGCTTTTTCATCAATAAATCATCCTTTTAACTTAAGGATTTTTAACAGGTAGAGTGTTACAATTGTATGCATAGAAAAACCGCCCGACATTATGCCAGAGCGATTCAATTTTATGATGTCAAAGGGTAGAGATATAACCCTTCAACATTGCAAATTTTTTCTAGTAGTTCCCTATTAGCTTCATCTCTCAAATATGTAGGGCAAGCGAAGTCACCAGGCCAAATAATGAGATTCAAATCTACAAAGGAAAGACAAGTTGAAATATAATTACGAAAATTTAATATTAGTAAAAATTCAAGTTCTTCCCATTCAACTCCTTCAATTATTTCAATGTTATTAGCATTGAATTTCTTTTGCAGTTCCTTCACTTTGTTTTGATTCGCCCATTTAGGGAAAATATTGTCGTAGTGAATACTACTTTCAACGAAAATACGAGAGCAAGTCCATAAGTTTTTGATAACACGTAAAAATTTACGTTCAATTTCTAAATAGTCACATTGCTCTTCCGGTTCCTTACGTTTGTCAAAAAAAACCACTAATTGACGATGCTTTTCCCAATCTTGAATTAATGTAGGAAAGCGGTCAAGCCTATACATTTTTTGGGAATATTGCTTATCGAACTCACTCCACTTATCAATAAATAGATTATCATTATCCCAATGCTGAGGTAGATCGCAACCCTTCTTAAGATAATTGATATCAATACAATAATGTGAAATGTATTCTTGAAACGTCACAAAAACCTTACTTTCCAACAATTTTCCCTTCTTTCGTCAAAGAAGCAATTCTATTTCCATCGCTATCATTCAGTTTCCACACATCACCTTTATGTCCGACTTTATCTCCCCCAGTTCCCTTAGTTTTTTCAAGAAACCAGCCTGTTTTAGGATCTTTTAGCCAGCCTTTATTTTTTACTTTATCAGTAAATTTCCCTAAATCTACAGAGTATTTGTCATCTTTCTTTTTCAATTTTTTAGGGATGTCATCAGCAGCATCTTCGATTTCTTGCTTTGTACTTAAATAAAAATCCCTATCTTTTTTCCTTTGTTTATCCAACTCTTCCCCTACATAAAGGCCAGCTGTAACAGCAGCAACACCACCAGCTACAAATGCAGCGATTTCAGCGGCTCCCCAAGCTAATGGGATAAGAAAAACAGCTCTTTTTTGTCTTCCATTACTCTCTTTTTGTAATTGGGACATTACCTCGTCAGCAGAGCTATCTTTTAGTTCAAGTAGTGCCTCCTCTGTTTCTTTATCTATTACAGTAATATTATATGTCTGGGTTTGCTTATTAAGAGTAATAGTTGTTACGACTTCATCTTTTTCAAATGTAATAGTTTCAAAATCTTCATTTACTACTACCTGTTTAGCTTCTATAACTTGATTAGGTAATGCATAAGCTCCTGTAACACCACTTGTTAACATTACTGCAACAATAAGAGAAGAGATGATTTTTTTCATTGAGAGCACTCCTTTTGGAAATGTTTTGAATAAACTCTGTATAGAATATTATTATTTTCTAAATATTTCAAGTTAAATTAAGGTAAAATTTCAAATAAAATTAAAATAATAATATTCATAAAATTTATATAATTAAAATTAATTATTTTTGTGTGATGCTTTACAATCCAAATATAAGGAAGGTCTAGCAACAGAGCTATTGGGTAGCTTAGTCATCTTTTGGTTTAATTATCTTCAAAAAAATCTAAGCAAAAGATCTCAGAGTGTTGAGAAGTCCCCTTTCGTAAAAATGAGGACTTTTTGTGTCGGTTTAGGGGTACCAATATGTCTCCATGGCTTTTTTTGTCCTAAAAAGCAAGAGTATGCTTCCTCTATCAGATGGTATGAAAGAAGGGGGGAGATGTAATGAGAGGCTTTCGTATCAGTTACATTCGTTTGCTTGTTATAACATTGCTGGCAATTACATGCGGTTTCCTAAGTTACCAGGCAGTGCGACCTGAGATATTTTATTACATCAAGGTGAAAGAGCAGAGCGAGCTAGAAATCGGGGCTCCCCTTTCGCTTGATCATATTGAAAAGGGAACTTTAGAAATGGGAAATCGGTTTTTTAGTAGCTCGGTAGGGGTACCCGGCTTAATCCCTTGGAAAGAGGTAAGAAATATAATTGGTATGCCAGTGATTCGGCATGTAAAGGCAGGTGTCCCTTTGCTAATAGGGGATATTCCAACAACAAGCACAGAAGAAATTCAGATTCAAAATAAAGAGCCTAATCAGACAGCAGTGACGATTCCCGTTGATAACATCACTGGTATATCAGCACAGTTACAGGAAGGGGAGCGTGTTCATTTGTATGCCTCTTTTGAGAATGCAGAGGGGGCACATACTGGACTTTTATTAAAGGCAATGCCCGTTGTTGGTGTGCAACGCGGCATGGATGGAGATGGTTCAAACCTGAGGGCAGTGACGATTTCTTTAAAACTTCACGAAGCGAGATTGCTCACCCATGCTTTGCATTATGGCAAGTTACATTTAGGAAAAGCAGGGTATAACAAGGATCAAACGGCAGGAGTAGGAGACACTCAATTTGCGGCAGCACTGATGAAAACCAAGAAAAGATGGATGGATACGGAAGAAGAAGGAGGAAGATAAATGCATGTTCGGTCGAAGCGAATGTTACTTGTCGATGCGGATCAGCAATGCATAAAGGAGCTAGCAGGGCAACTAGTAGAGAGTAACTATGTGAAAGTATGTGGAGTGATAGCAGATTATAAAGAGATATTCTACTCATTGCAGACAGAACAACCAGATATAGTATTGGTAGGAGCTTTTCAAGAAATGGAGCTTGGTTTATTATGCCATCAAATCCGATTTTACTTTCCTACTATTACTTGTTTGGTTGCCTGTGATTTACATGATATGCAATGGGAACCTTTTTTAAGAAATCTGGGTACATTCGTATTACAAAAGCCAGTTTCCTCTTCTATGATTGAGATGGTTGCTAAGCAAATTTCCTCTTCAGGATTATTACCCCCTATGAATTTTCAACGGATGAATACACCCAAGGAACATTTCACGCAAGCTTCTGAAAACACATCCCCCAATCTATCGGTTCCTGGTTTGACCCAAGCACATCACCAACATCTCATTACTGTGTATGGACCAAAGGGAGGGGTAGGTAAAACATTTTTATCACGGGAATTAGCGATCTATTACTCACTTCAGCCTTTAGAAGGAGAAAAGAATAAGGTGCTCGCCATTGATTTTAACTTGGATTTGGGTACATTTGCTACTTCACTAAATTTGCCTCGTACTCCGAATCTTTTTACGTGGGTTCAGGAAATACAAGAGAGATTAATTCAAGTAGTGCAGAGAGATGGACGAGATCCTGACTTCATTAGTCATGAGGAATGGCAGGAGTATGCGGCTTCAATGCCACTTCGTCCAGAAGAAATTGAACGTTATATCGTAGTACACCCTGAATCGGGTCTACATGTACTTACTTCACCAAGAGACATACGGCAAAGTTTTGACATTAAGGATTATCATTTGTACGTCATTCTAGAGACGATCAAACAAAGCGTATACAATGTGGTTTTAATTGATACGGCGCCAGATACTACGGACGCAACTATTCAAGCATTATTTTTTGCTGAACGAGTGGTGATGGTAGGGAGTCCAGTGGTAGATGCAATTGAAAATATTCAGCGTGTCTTAAAATTATTGCGTGAAGCTGAGTACCCAGAACAAAAAATTCAAATCTGCATGAATCGTTTGCAGAAGCGTGAGATGTTTTCATTAGAAGAAATGAAAGCATATTTTCAACTACATCCAAGTAAGACATTACTAACAGTTCCTGATGATGATGAAGTGAAAAAATCGATTAATACAGGAATTCCACTCATGCTAACCTCGTCTAGGTCTCAAGCCAAACTTGCCATTGAAAAATTGGGACAAGTGCTTATTCCCCCTTCACAAAAAGAAGACCAACCTGATGATTACCCTACACAAAAAAGGAAAAAGACAAGTTTATTTAATTGGTTTGGCAAAGGGGGTCTATGATGAGTTTTTCGCGAAAAACGCTATTAGGAACAGAGGTACAAAAGCGATTAGGAATATCTGATTTAAAGCGTCAGGCTCATGATTTTTCAAACCTACATAGTAAGGTAGGCCATGTTGTTCAGGAGAGTACCAGTAAGTACGTAGAAAAGGAACGGTTTTTATCCCGAGAAGAGGAGACTCATGTAAAAGGACAAATTGTTGAGTCTTATGGAAAACGATTGTGGGAAGAGAAAGGTTCCCCTATCTTGATAGAGGAAGTGAGGGAGGATTTAAGACGATTGGTAGAACGGCAAGCACCACTGCCAACCCATCAGCTGGAAGTTGAGGTGCACCGGATTTTACACGAATTAATTGGGTGGGGACATCTGGATGAGTTACTTGAAGATCAAGACATTACAGAGGTGATTGTACAAAAATTTAGTGATGTAGTAGTAGAGCGCAAAAGTATAGGAAGACTGGAACGTTTGCCTGAGAAATATTTCTTTGATGAGGAGCAGTTGTTGCGCTTAATAGAGCAAATCGCAGCTACTATGGGTCGGGAATTTAATGAATCCAAAGCTGAATTACATACACAACTTCCCGATGGGTCAAGGCTTACGGCTACCCATCGCTCTATTTCACCAGATGGACATATGCTTACTATTCGAAAGCACCGTGATCTTCTATCTCAAAAAGATTATTTGCAGTATGGTTCAATCTGTAAACCTATGCTGTCTTTTTTGGAGTATGCCGTGGGAATAGCAAGGGCTTCTGGAATGGTGAGTGGGGGTACCGGCTCAGGAAAGACTCACCTTCTTAATCTTATTTCCCAATTTATCTCTCCACATATTAGTGTTATTACAATTGAAGATGTCTTGGAATTAAAGTTACAGCATCCTTTTGTTCGTCGATTTTTAACAAAGCCAGCTAATCATGAGGGAAAAGGAGGTTTTTCCATACGTGATTGTGTCAGGCTTTCTTTGCGCAAACGCCCAGATGTCATCATTGTAGGAGAGACTCGTGGAGGAGAGATTATCGACATCGTTTGGGCGATGAATACAGACCACCCAGGTAGCTGGAGCACCGCTCATGCTAATTCTCCACGGGCTTTGATTGATTCTACTTTACCCATTTTGTTTGGGAAGGCAGAAGAATCCTATAGCTCCCTAGAAAGAAATTTGATGGTTGGTTCGGCTCTTGATCTGATCGTGCAAGTTAAACGTTTTGAAGAAGATGGTAGCAGGAAGGTTGTCTCCATTACAGAGGTCATAGGAACTGGAGAATCAGATGAAGATAAAATTAGAAGCATGTTGTCGGTCAAGCAGGTGATACCTAATCGAGTATATCTTCAGGATATTTACGTCTATGAACCACTAGGAGTGAAAGAAGGTAAGGTTGTCGGTCAATATAGATGGACAGGACATAGACCAGAAAGCTTGATAAGGCGTTGGAAAGCGAAAGGAATAAGAGAAGAGGAGATAAATGAGATGTTCTTTACGGAGCCCATTAAAGTGTAACAAAGGAGGAGGGGGCAATGTTAAATGAGTGGATGGCTCGTTGTGTAGCTTTACTCTCAGGTGGGCTCCTGTTGAGAATAATGCTACCTGCCGACTTTTTGAGTCTAAAAACTGAAAATAGATCAACTCATATGATTATTACAGAAATGCATCAAAATCGAAAACATTGGAAAATCCGTATGGAAGAGAGACTGAAACAAGCGCGTTTAGACATCGGTATTAGAAGATATGTATTCTATTGCTTTATTACGGGCTTATCTTTTTATGTACTAAGTTTATATGTTTTAGATTCTTGGTGGCTTTCTTTACCTTTTTGGTTTTTTGGGTTTTTAGTTGTACATCGTTGGTTGGCAGTTTGGCGAAATAAAAAAAGAGAGCGTTTTGAAGAAGGGAATCAGAAGGCACTTCGAATTATTGCTAGCTCCATGCGTACGAATCCTTCCTATATTCATGCTTTTGAACAAGTGGCTACCAGCAGATTAATTGACAAAAGTATTGCACAGGAATATGAAATGGTTGTCGAAAAGTTACGTGGTCAAATTGTATTAGAGGATGCAATGAAATGGTTGTATATAAAAACTGGGTCAACAGATATTGAATATGTAGCGACGATTATACAGGTACAACGAGAATTAGGTGGCGATATGGCTCAAACACTAGATATTGCTGTTTCCTCTGTAATTCGTAGAAAACAATCGAAAAGAAGACAGGTATCAGCTTTGTCTCAAGTTTTAGCTCAAGTCAATTTGCTAAGTGCGATGCCTTTCTTCTTTGTTGGAATCTTATATGTGAATAATCCTAATCACTTTACACCATTAACGGAGAGCCTGAGTGGTCGCTTTGCAACGCTGGCGTGCTTTTTATTAATCATTGCTGGGGGAGAATTTATTCGTTATCTAGCCATGTCAGTAGGAAGACAAGAAGGGTAAGGGAGAGGAGGGAGACGATGGCCCTTTTAGCAAGTATATGGATGGGGATTGTGTTAATCATGATAGCCTTTCCTTTTTTATATGTAGTTGATTTGGGTGAAAAAAAGAATTTATCTACTAGAATTATTTTAGAAAAACAGAGAGAGAAGAATGGGATAAGCTTGTTTTCGAGCGGCCAACATATCATATATTGGGTGACGGAACCTGCACGTATGGAAGCTTTGGCAAAGAGATTGGGATTTGATTTGTTACGTATGGAAAGGCAGCTTCATCGCTTGCGTTGGAAGACAAAAGTAGAGGAATGGTTCGTCTTAAAAGCGATGGGGGCCTTATTTTTGGGAGGGGCAGTGATACTTCTAGGCTGTCAGTATCTGCGAGATGGGGAGATAGATATTTTTCATAAAATCGGGCTAATCACCTCCCTTTTGTTATATTTTTCTCCTAACCTTATTATCAACTGGTATGACAAACGTGCGAAAAAGGAGATGGAAACACAAATCCCTATTTTTTTTAGTATTGTGTTAGCTCTTGTCGAAGCAGGTATGCCTGTGCATTCGGCAATGAATAAGGCTGCAAGCAGGTACCCCAAACGACTTGGACAAGAAATTGCTTGTTTAGAAGTTGAGCAAAAGCGTTATGGAAATTGGCGAAAGGCCTTGGAGGAGTTAGCTCTACGTTGGGATTTGGACTCTTTTTTATCAATTGTGACAGACATACAAGAGGCGCTGACCAAAGGAACTAGCATTGCCCATTTATTGCGTATGCATATTGAAGAACAATTGCGAAAAGAAGAGGACCAGATGACAGATGAAGTAAATCGAATGAGTGTCAGATTGCTACCCCTAGTAATTCTGCTTATGGGGGTCCCCCTGATGTTTCTGGTATTAGGACCATCTTTTATAGGCATACAAAATCAGCTGTAAAAAAATTCCTTATTCAAAAATATATTTGCGGGGGCTCTCTATCTTTTGTGAAAGTAAAAGTATGAGAAGGGGGCTGGAAATATGAATGATATAGTGCATTATGCTAAGCGTTTTTGGAAAGAAGAAGATGCTGTAACAATCGTAGAGATGGTCATCATTGTAGCGGTAATTTTAATATTCCTCATCCCTACCCTGGTAGAACTACGTACAACAGAAGACCAGAAATTAAAAGAATTGCAAGAGAAAATAAGTAAATGAGCTTAGTACTTATTCCAGTATTGGCTACAGCTGCTTATTATGATGGGCGGTACCGGAGAGTCCCTAATTGGCTTGTTGGTGTAACATTATGTATAGCCGGTCTACTAAGAGGAGCGATTGGAGAAATAGGGCAGATGATAGTAGGTGTAGGGACGGGATTTTTACTAACACTGTTACCTGTACTAGTAAAGGGTATGGGAATGGGCGATCAAAAATTGCTCATGCTGGTAGGTAGCTATACATCTCCATCTACTACTTATTGGATTTTTTGTTGTTCACTAGTGGTAAGTATTTGCTTTCTATTGGTTTATCCCTCACGTATTAGCTTGACCTATCATCATTTGAAGAGCAGTGCAGGTGTGTGGCTTGCTCATGGTGATTTATGGTTACCAGAGGTAGGAAAATCAGCGTTACCTTTGCCATACGCTATCAGTCTCTTATTAGCATACATTATCTATTTAGTGAAAACCTATGTTTGATAGACATAGATGGTTTGTATATGTAAGAAATCAGCGAGGTAGTCAAATTATAGAGTATGTTTTGGTTTTTCCTCTTCTCTGGTTTTTATTTATTTATGGGTGTGATCAATTTAGTATTATGTATCAAAAACAAAAGGCTTTAGCTGCATCATATGAGGCGGGGAGATTTGCTTGTGTGCAACCTAATTATGGTCTAGCTACCTATATGGCAAAAAGGTATGCCGAAAAGGAGTTAGAGCAGGCTCTTTATTTCGAACATAAGCAGATTGAACTGATAGTAAGAGGTGGCTGGTTACAAGGAAATCATGTGGAAGCAAGGGTAAGTCTTACATTCCCTCTTCTAGGATCGGGAAAGTCCTATACGGTAGAAGAATCTTATTCGATGATGATTGAAAATGCAAGAAATTGAGGCTGATGCATAATGACTAATGTCTCCTTGAAAAGAATCATAGTAGAAGAGCGAGGAAGTATTTTGCTTACCTCGCTCTTTTTTCTTATCTGCCTTTGTTTATTGTTATCTATGGTGTTGTTGATGCAACAAGCTGATCTGACACAAATGAGAATACAACAAACGGCGGATGTTATCGTCAAGGGAGCACGAACAGCTGGGCAATGGACCAAGGTCGATCCAGAAACAAAAGAGGTGCGTGTTTCATTAATAGCTACAACGGAAGAGGCTAGAAGAAAAAAAGCGAATATTATTCGAGGAGCAAGAGAAGAAGCAGAAATTCTCTATCGTTTAAATAAAACAGGGCTGAATCAGACAGCTAGGGATATTAATATAACGCATCAAAAGGGAGAGAAACCTTCTTTATACACACAAGGAATATACTATGTAGCAATTGAGATGAAAAAGAAAATATACATGATATTTGAGGAACGTGAATTTCGTTTTCGAAGAACGTCTCAGGCTGAAATAAAAAAATAGAATAATTTGATAAAAATAGAACATTTTTGATATTTTTGTCCTAATTTTGCGTGGTAATTTTAGGTAAATCCCGATTCGGAAGTAAGGAGTGTATCGGCATGCCTTCTTTAATTATCACGAAATATAAAAAAATTTTGGAAGGAACACAAAAACGTTTTTCTCCCTATGAGTTTGAAGATAACCAGTTTAGAAAGAAAAAAATTCAACTAATCATACGATATGCAGTGGAGGAAGTAAAGAAGTGGACACCTGAGCAAGCCAAAAATCAACTCTCTTTACATGATATTAAAAAGTTAAAACTACATTTAATTATTGAATTCATTCAGCCTCCAATCGAAGCAAAAACAACAGATGTGTACTATATTATCGACTATGCTTATCCCTATTTGCCGAAATTATCAGAGAAACAAAAGGCAATTTGGGTGTACCAAGAGGTTTTGAATGGTAGTCGTCGACATTTCCCGATGCATTATTTTCAGAGTGTATTAGGAGAAGAGCGGTCTAAAGTCTGTTTTGTCTACATGTGTGAAGAGCTTATAAAGATTACGAGTATCCTTGAACTTCCGAGAATTTTTGGGAAGACAGAACGAGCTTACCAGATTCTACGTACATACAGGTTGAAAATCCTAGTAGACACTTTGTATTTTTCTCCTTTTGATTTAATTACTGAGATATACCCGGAATTAGCTGAGCCGAGGTTATGGGACGAGGAGGGCATTTTTCCAAAACAAAAGCATTTTTAAGAAATATTTGCGAATAACCTCTGTCTTTTTATACCGTAAAGATAGTTTCATGAGCTTATAAGCGTATGAAACGGCCGTTAATCTGTTGGTGAGAAGGAGGGTTGCTATGGCAACGGTAATTGCTCACACGACGCATGCTTTGACAGTGGACATGCTGATTGGTCATCAAGTCCGTTATCAGAAGCACAGACCGGGCACATACCTTTCAGTGGAGGGAATGCCAAAAGGGACCTTTCCAATTGAGTCAGTACATCAATTTGGAAAGTACATGGTTGTCAATGACGGGTCAATCATGATGGAGGGTGCTCCAACCGTCATAATTCGCAATGGAAGAATCGCCTTTCTATTGCCAACGGGAGAAGAACTGTATCTTTTGATTCAGTAATTTTCCTACTACCGCCTCTTGCAATTTCAGTAAGAGGTGGTAGTAATTGCTTAGTTTATGTTGACGTGTCTCTTATAATCATACAAAATATAGCCAAAATATTTTAACTATTATAGGAGGGTTAATAACTATGTTAGCAAGTGATTCGTTAGAACTAGTCGAACGTTGTTATGAGCAAATCTGCAGTTTACTGGAGAAGGAAGAACTAAAGAGTAAATTTATTGATTATGTGTTTGCTGATTACCAAGAAGAGGTGGTGGCGGAGCATGATTCAGACTTTTTTTATCAGCATTTGCAAAAATTACAATTAGTTCATTGTCGAAAGGATTTTGACCAAGCTGTGGAGGATTGGTATGAGAGAAAATGGACTAGCAGTAATAGAAGTTCAGGTTTTCATTCCGTTTTATTTTCAATTGTACGTAGAACGATAGGAATGTATGAGGTTAGAAATAAACAGGAATTAATCAAATATGTAACCCAGGTACTTACTAACTCAAACGAGTATATGAAAAAATGGCAATCCAAAGGGAATCGAACCAAAGTGATGTATTTTCACTATTTAGATAAACTGGGTATTCGGAATTTTAAAGATATTGAGGCGTTAGTTGAGTCATGGCTCCTTGAAAATCCTCTTGCTTTTGATGAATATCAACAAGCGTATTATCAAAGACCAATTAGAAGGGGCAGGCCCAATAACGTACAACTAAGTAGGCTCATTGACCAGATTGAGCGAATGAAGCCAGTATTAAATAGAACAGAAAGAGAACGTATTCGTAAAATTTTTTATTACTATCGTAATCAACTTGAAATTGATGATATGGTATCAAAATTCCTTAATTATGTAGAAGCAAAAGATCGAAAAGACCAGAATGAAGAAGATGATAATGATTCATTAGAGGAAGTCTTCTCAAGAGAGATTCAATGAATAGTGATGCACAACAATTTCTCAAAATATTTAGAGATTTAGAGAAAAAAGAGTTTACTCGTAGTCAAACTGAAGAAAAACAATGGTTTCAGCTTAAACAAAAATTAGTACAGTCTCCTTTGTTAGATGAGGTAGAAGTAACGTCAAAAGTGATTGCTATTATTAGTTTATATCCTTCAGCAGGCTCTAGTTTTATTGCAGGTAATTATGCTTGGTTAGCTAGCCAAAATCGTAAAACTACTTTATGCGAACATCCCCTTAGACCTTCTTACTATTACACTGCACTAGACATGGAGGCAAAGAAGTGTTTCTCTCAAAACACCCCCACCAAGAATAGATCATCTAATCAGGCAACACACTTAGAAAATGGGAAATTACTTATCCCTGTAGATACTTCGATAGAAAGAAAAACAGAAAAAATAGAGATGGATATGCTATCTAATTTATTTACTCTTCAAAAGCAGAGCAGTTTACTTCTAGTAGATTTATCTTCCTTTTGGAGAGAAGAAGGTATTGAACTTCTGATGCAGTGGGCTGACGAGGTTTGGATTATTCTTGATACAAATATCTCGCGTTTAGCACAACTTATATGTACAGAGGAACCACCTGTGTTTTGGCATGATATTTCTCAAAAATGCAAATATATATTGAATCGCTGGAACGATACGATGAATAAATATGCCCTACATAAGCAAATAGAGGCAACATTATCACTTTGGAACAAAAATGGTAAACCCAGCAAAATCAATTGTTTTATATCCAAAATGTGTGACGATAAAGTGATTCAAGCACAGTTACAGGGAAGATTTTTTTGTGAGCTGTTTAGGGAGCAAGGTGATTTGTTTGAGCCTTTATATAACTAAGGAGTAAGTGTATGAAGAAAAAAACGTTATTGCTAATATGCATAGCATCCTTTCTGTTAGCTTTAGGATGCTTCTATGCTGCTACGAAATATATTAATAAATTAGTACATGAAACAATGTATGCCCCAGTTATTAAGGTTGCTCAGGGGAAACAGTTGGAACCATTTCAACCGATTTCGCGAGCAGATATTATCATTGAACAAGAGCAAGTGGACGAAATTCAACTAGGGGCGATTCAATCTATGGAGGAAGTTTTGGGAAAGCAAAGTGTTCAAACTATTTATTCGGGTGAGCAAATTCTTATCCAAAAATTACGAGATGGATATTTACTTCCTGAGCCAGGTAAAGCAAGGTATGAATTGCCTATTACGGCTATGATACCTGTTACTGAAATGCGAAAGGGAGATCATGTAAAAGTTTGGCTTAGATATAAAACAACCGCTGAATTAGAAATTTTACCAAAGCCTACTCACTTTCCAATGAAAAGTATATCCGCAGATCTCCTTTTTACAAGTCAACTTGTGACTGTAAAGGATAGTAATGGTTTTGAGATTTACACCATTCAGCCACAAATTCTTCCTGATGCAGGCAATATGACAAAAACTTTTTTTCATGGTTCCCAAACTACTCCGTTAGACGAAATGGAAAAAAGATATTGGGATTATCGAGCACAACCTTCTGCTGTTGCTGCGTTTGTTGGTTTTAATTTAACAGATCAACAGTACTTGATCTTAATCGAAGCTTTGCAATATGGAACGATCCAGATTGGCCGTGAAATGTTGAAAGGGGGGAAGGGATATTGAGAGGACTAGTATGTTATCCAATGAAATCTATCGCAAGAATTTTTGTGCCAGAAGAATATGAATATATTTGCGCAGAAAATATAGATGAATTTTCCGGATATTTTCTTGAATACCAACCAGACTTTTGTCTAGTGTTTTCAGAGGCTTTTTCAAATCCTGTGTGGGAGTGGCTTCCGATTGTTTTAAGTCGATTACCCATAGATGTTCCAAACTTTATCATACCTTTGAATAGAGACCAGAAAATGATAGAAGAAATTATTCAAATAAAAGGCTTGTCTCATTTGTATATGTTACCCTCAGGTTTATCTCATTTCAGTATTAAAGACGAATTGCGTCTTCTACTGAAATCTTCCGAAGATGTAGCGGCTAGAGAAAATCACACAGTGGAAAAGGGAAAAATTTATACCATGATGAGCTCAGGTGGAGCAGGAGTTACTACATTTTGTTTAAATTACCCTCAATGGTTAGCCAAAAAAAATCCCGAAGTAAGTATTGGAGTATTAGACATGAATAATGCAAAGCCGGATATAAGTGATTTCTTTTCTTTAAAAAGTAAAAATCTTGCAAGATTTCGTCCTGACCTTAGTGGGGCTAGTCCCATACTAGGCAGAGACTGGCTAGTTGCATTTCAAAAGGTATCATCTTTAAATAATCTCTATTATTCCAATGCTACTAGTAAGTGGAAGAATCACGAAGTTATAACCTTATTGAATACCCTACAAATCACCTTTGACGTATTATTTATAGATTTTGGCAATCCGTTATTACAACTAGAATTATCTAAACAGATTAGTAAACAGTCGGATTATGTTTACATATTCAGTCGCCCAGATATGTTTAGCCTACAATATGTCAAAAAAATACTGGATGAAATAGATATAACCAACCTGTCTGTCGGGTTGGTTGCATCTCCCTACTCAGAAGCAGAGATGAGCAAAGCTCACATGAAGAATCTGGTCCATATTCCAGTTGAAGCAACAATTACTAGAATAGAGGCATCTAGAATACATCAGTCCAGCATGAGTAGAAGTGTAATGATTAATGAGTTATTTCCACCTAAGGCATATATTCAAAGCTTAAATAGTTTCCCTATGCCAATTGTTTGCACAAAAGACCGAGGTATAGCCAAATGAATGAGCAACATAAAGGGAAACAAATGACTCAACGAGCTGAGAAAATTAAGACTATAGATGATGTTAAACAAGCAGCAAGAGATTATTTAAATCATTATGGAAATTCGAAAGAAGAAAGTCTTGAAATTCAACAAAAGTTGATGTTAGTAGAACAAGGGGATCGAGAAAGCCAACGTGATTTGATTCTGCGCCTACAGCATTATTTTGAAGAAATCTTACACCGTCCTGTGAGGGAAGAAATCTTGCCCTTTTGTAGCAGTTATGAGGGGCTCGTTTATTCTACATACGGCTGGGGAATTCTCGATGTAGTTCTACATCTATCTCCCCTCGTAGAAGAGGTAAGAATTACAGCAGAGAAACCGGTTGCTTATCTGGAAAGAGGGAGTAAAAAATTCCTACCTTATGTACCTACTTGGGATGATGTACAGGTGTTGCAACAAAAGTTAACAAATGCATCAGGTTTAATTTTCCATGAAAAAAGACCAAGGCTAAGCGGATATTTGAAAAAGTTAAAAGCTCGATTAACGATGTTTACATATCCATATACTAGAAAACCAACCATTATACTTCGTAGGTTTACTACTACTTCATTTTCTCTTGATGAGCTAAGACAACAGTCTCAGCCAACATTTGATAAAAAGGTTCAGATGTTGCTTGAGCAACAAGTATATGGGCGAGCCAATGTATTGGTTATTGGTCCAATGGCTGCGGGAAAAACAACTTTATTAATTTCGATGCTAAAACTTAAAAATCCGCATGAGGACTATATTACTATCTATGAAAGTGAACATGAGATGCGATTTGCTGATATCTGGCCGGGAGAGGTTATAGAACTACAAAATGTAGAAGAGATTGGCATCAACTTGGAAAGTTGTTTTAAAGATATATATCGAACAACAGCGAATACGGTACTAATAGGCGAGATTCGTGAACCTTTAGAAGCGTATCATTTTGTCAATGCAGGAATTCGAGGAACAGATGCTACGATTGCAGCCTTGCATGAACGATTCCCAGATAAAGCTCTTCATGATTTAACAGATTTGGTCTTCCAATATGGGGGGAGGAGCGTCGAATTAACTCAAGAAAGAATTAGCCGAGCAGTTAATTTCATTAACTCCTTAAAATTCCGTAATACGGGACACAGATACATTGATGCTATCTATACCAGTAATTGGAATGAGAAAATGAGCAGAGTTGAATCTATTCCTTTAGTTACATTCAACGTAGCTGCGGGCGAATATGAGTGGACAGGAAGTAAAATCAGTAGGCAGTTAGCCGAGTATATGTGTCTAATGGGACAAGCTGATCTGGAGGTTTTGCAAGAATTGGGATTGATTGAAAAGGGGTGTGTTCTATGAATTACTTACTCCTTTTACCCATGCTACTCTGCTTCATAATTGGTTTTTATTCTCTTGGGATTCTGGTCTACAAAAGTTGGTTGAGAAAACAGGTTATTTATCCAAAAGCTTTGTGGAAATTGCGTGAGCTTTTCATGAATGATAAAAACACTCGATATATGTACACCAGAGTTGCTTTGTGGTGTGACGTAGTCGGA
The DNA here is from genome assembly GCA_007833815.1 of Brevibacillus laterosporus. Taxonomy (NCBI): domain Bacteria; kingdom Bacillati; phylum Bacillota; class Bacilli; order Caryophanales; family Paenibacillaceae; genus Brevibacillus; species Brevibacillus laterosporus. The sequence continues at coordinate 1,074,376 of CP033464.1, forward strand.
GTTTATAGTCCAGAGATATTTACACTACTTTCCTTAATTGGTTCAGTCGTGGGATTTTCATTAGGATTACTTACTAAAAATATAGTAGTTTCGTTATCATTATTTCTACTATTTTTTTTAATGCCTTGGTTATTTCTTTATGCTGCTTATATGGTAAGAATTAATCGGAAAATTAAATCCTTTGCGGTATTTATTGACCTCTTTGCTCGGTATTATAGCGGACATAAGAATATCATGTTAGCTTTTCGAGAAATGATTTATGAATGCCCAAAAGATCTTCAATCAGAATTAATTGTATTGAACAATAAGTTAGCAGACGGAAGTCGTTTTCATCTTGCTTTAGAACAGTTTGCTGAGAGATTAAATCATTCTTGGGCAGAAGATTTTGCAACATATATTATGAGTGGATTGGAAGGTGAGACAGAAGATATTCAAACTGCCCTTAATCGCTTAACAAATGAAATGTTTGTTCAGCAAGATCAAATGAATGAACGCCGGAGTGAAATTCATGCCATTTGGATTAGTTTGATTGTTGTTATTATGATTTGTCTTCTGTTAATTCCTTATAATCAAATACTTTTAGAAGATTCTTATCGACTATATTTCTTTACAGCTGATGGACAATCACTGCTTTCTTTAGCAATGATGACTTGGTCTTTTTCAATTCTGTTAGCATTTATTTGGGGGCGGAGGAGTGGTTCATGATACCTTATTTGTCCCATCTTTATTTACTTGGTACTACTATTTTACTTTTTATCAGTTTTTTAGCCGTTCTACTCGTCATGACAAAAAATGTTCGTATTAAGCCAAGATATCTATCTCAAACATTATGGAATCGGTGGAGAGGAACGCTAGAAGAGGAAAACGGTGAGAAGTGGGACGAGCTTTTACAAAAAGCTGGACATCTATTGGGCTGGGGTAAGTCAGAATGGATAGCCATGCAATACTTTGGAGGTCTAGCCATCTTTTTAGTGCTGGTAGTAGCAAAGATTATATTTTTTTCATCAGCGCTCTCTCTATTCTGGATATTCGTAATTCCGACAATTGCCTACTTTATACCTTATGTTCTTTTGAAATGGTGGGCTTCCCATCGAGAAGACATGCTTAGTCAGGATATTGCCCGATTTACTAACAGATACATAGCCTTATTGGAGAATAATGTCCCCGCTTATTCTGCAATGGTAAAGGCAGCAAGGCCTACCAAGCATTTAAAACGATATCTACCATCTTTATCAGAATGGAATAGGGACAAAGTGACCGCACTTGAGCAGTTTAAGCGTGATCTAGGTGTGGAAGATGCAATTATTCTGGTTTCCAATATGCGTACTTTAGAACAGATGCCTGCGACCCTTCTATCACAAACCATGCATCGTCTTGAGGTGACTGTGGATAACCGCAGAATGTTTCGTCAACGCCAAAGGATTAAATCCTTAGGTATGGCTTATAGCCTGATTGTTTATCCGGCGTTTTACATAGGCCTGATCGTAGCTATGTTTCCATGGTACAAGTTTTTAAGTGAGATTCTAAACAAATATTTGGTGTAAGGGAGGGGGGGGATGTGAGCAAGTTTTTTGCAGTATTATGCTGCATTATTTTTACACTAGGAATCATTGTGAGTTCCATGGGCTCTTTAAATGAAGCTGTAGTAAAAAAGGATGGTTTGCGTGATAAAACAGTCAAATGGATCGACAATGCAATTCCAGTAAATACCCTATCTAAATAAAGCCTATAAATAAAAGCGAGGAGTGTTGTATATGTCTAAGATGTTTTTTATTTTACTTATATAGGGTAAAAACGTTGATTTAACAACACTTTAGGCGGCGCTATACCGCCTTTTGCAAACAAAATGCAAACCTTTATTGCACTAAAGTGCGTTTTTGGGAGGGAAAATAGCATTTTCAAGAGATGCAATTGCTTCCTGTTGCATGGTCATACTAACGTGGCTATATCGGTCTAAAGTGATTCCTATGTTAGCGTGACCTAACAATTCGGAAACAATTTTAGGATGTACACCAGTTTCAAGCAGAAGTGTCGCTACTGTGTGTCGTAGATCATGGATACGGATATCAGGTAAACCAGCCTCTTCTAAAATCTTTCTAAGCTTTCGGCGGACAGGTGTTGCGGAGTAAGGCAATCCATCCTCAGGACGACAACATACGAGTCCATCTACATTAAAAGTAGGTCCATACAATAATTTTCTTTGAGCTTGTTCAGCTTTATGCTGTTTTAAAGGAGTAATAAGGCTTTCGGACAAAGAAATTATTCTCTCGCTACTTTTTGTTTTTGGGGCAGTTAAACGATATTCTCCTCGTGTTCTTACAAGCTGTTGTTTTACATGTATAATTTTTTTCTCGAAATCAATATCTTTCCACGCTAACCCAAAAACTTCTGCATAGCGCATCCCGGTTGTTACAGATAGCAATACAGGTATGCACATTTCTTTTCCTTTTACGCTTTCAACTAATGATTGGACCTGTTCTCTTGTTAAGACAAGCGTTTCTTTCTTCTCAACACGTGGCAACTCTACTAATCGAGCAACGTTACGAGTAATCATTTGCCAGCGTTCGGCATTTTGTAATGCTTTATGTATTAACCCGTGAATGTGACGTATCGTAATAGGAGATACTCCACCTTCACGATACATGGCACCGTCTTTTAATAAATCTCCATACATCTTTTGTAAATGCATAGCTTTTAAGTCTTTTAACTTAATCCTGCCAATCCTTGGTGTAATGTAACGTTTTACGCGATTCTCATATACATTGTGTGTGGTGTGCCTGGTGGAAGTCTTCGCGTAGTTTTCAAGCCAATAATCCATGTATTGGCTAATTGTCATATCACTAGCATCAACTGTAAGGCCAGTTTGAAGCTCATGCAGTTTTTGGGTCATAGCCTGTTGAGCTTCTTTTTTTGTATTGTAACCGGAAAACCACTTTTGCTTTCGTTTTCCCGTAATTTCATCTCGTGGCAATTCGACCACAAAGCACCATTTGTCTCCACGTTTTCTAACATGCCCTTTCATCGTTCTTCCCCCTTACACTAGACTAAAATTCATATAGAAAATTTTGCAAACCAATTCATACAAACGATGGAAATGAATCGCTAAATATATGTAATCCATGCGTCTTAAAAAATATTATACAGTAAAACTTAGATGATTATAAAAATTTAAGAATCTGTGGTAGAAAAAAAGAGAATGAAGAGTAAAATGTTAATGAAGTGAAAAAAGATACTGAATGAAAGGAGAAAAGTTATAAGAGAGATTTTACTACTGATAGATTGAGGTAATATGAATGGACACTTTCATGTACATAACTTTAGGAAGTATTGATATTCTGGCGATTTTAGTTCTGGCGTTCAAGGTATTTCGCTTCCCTCTAGCATGGAAAAAAGAGTTTTTAATCATATCAATCACAGCATCATTAATATCATACCTAAATAGGGTAGTACTCGATATTCCGAGTGTTGACAGTTGGTTGCAATATACGATAATTATTTTATTTTTTAGATATATGTTAACGGTTAAGTTATTTGACAGTATTGTAATAGCGACTGTAGGGTATCTAGGCTTTAACATCGTGCAATACAGTACTTACGTAGTTATGCTCTGGACAGGGGTAGTATCGTTTGCTGATGGACAAGCTCTAACAAATCTGGGAACTTATCTAATACAAGTCGCGACTCATCTATTTGTTTTTCTTATAGCTTGGTTAATTTATAGGTATAATCATGGGTTTTCATTTATTATGGTGCCCCCACACGACGTGCACATAAAAACTAAAATGACGCCTTTAAAATTCCTAATAATTACAATGGTATTTCTATCTTCAACAACAATTTTATTTGTAACAAATTGGATGATTTCATTTAATGGGAATCCAACTTGGCTAGTTCCTGTTTTTATAATCTATTTAATTATCCTTTTCAAGTTGCTCGAAAAAAAGGAAATGACCAATGATTGAAAAACTATCTTATTCTCTTGCGGTTAAGATTCATGACGCCAATCCCGATAAAAAAGAGAGTGTGGATGTTTTATCTTATTCATTGTCCATTACCCTTAATTATTTACTAGTATTATCTTTTTCTTTATTGATCGGTTACTTAACAAATGAATTTGTTGACACGATTATTTCAATGGTGAGTTTTATTGCTCTACGTATTTTTTCAAAGGGGTATCATGCAAAATCATTAACTACATGCTTTATTTTGACAACAGCGATCATATCATTGATTCCTCATGTTCCAATGCAAGATTATACGAGTGTTACTAATATATTAAACGTTTTTATGGTGCTATTTTTCGCACCAAATGGTAGCTTCGAGGGAGAGGTAATCCCCCAGAAAAGAGTTTATTTACTAAAAGGAATTTCATTGATTATAGTCCTATCCAACTTTATTATCTCGTCGCATATTGTGGCTCTATCTTTTTTTGCACAATCATTATTATTACTCCCTAAAAGGAGGTGAGGACAATGAATAAACAGTTCGCGAAAACAATTTCAAAGGGATTAGGCACTTTGGGTAAGGTTTATACAAAGCTTGCCAAAGTTACAATCGGTAGCCCAGTTGTACCTAAAGAATTAAGAAAGTAAGAGTAGAGCTATGGGGAATTCGCCAAAGTTTTTTGGAATAACGCCGTCAGGGAATAGAAGCGATAGATCAGCGTATGTAGAACTCTCAATAGATGACTTTAATTTCGTTAATCGGTATAACGATACAACCATTGCATACAATACGAATAAAGGGTTATTCTTACCTGTGAACTCGTTGGAAGGTATGTTCATTTGTCTTGAAAAATACGGATTCACAAACTTAGACTCAACGAATGTCACAAATCTTAAAAATATAGAAAGTGTAGATGTTAGTCCATATGGGATCGGCGTCCACTTTCCAAACGGAATGCATACAACTGCATCTCGGATCAAGTATAAACAATTTTTAAAAGACTTACCGAAAAGGCCACCTAAATAAGGTGGTTTTTTTGTGTCTTTTATTCAATGTTTTAAGTGGGGTATTATACATCAGGATAATGCAAAAGTAAAGTTAAATTGACCTAGGGGTCTATTGACACTTAACAATCGCAAGATTCGACAAAAAACTAACTTTTTAGATGGTACATTTTTTAAAGAAATAAAAATTCATTCATTATCACTTTAAATAAATTAAAATTACGAATCATTACTCAGCGTTCTATCTGTAAGAGCAAGAATATAGCGATTTTATTTTCTACTGGAGGTGCGTGTTATGGATAAAACCAGAAAAGTAAAAATACTTTTTACTACAAAAGATGTTGAAATAATTAAGGATATTCTAACGAATAAGAAACAGTTAGCAAAAACGTATAAAGAAAAATTAAAAGCCATCCTTTCATCTTAAAAAGGATGGCTTTCTAATTATCTATCTCTGATTTAAAGGCTTCTAGAAGCTCTTTTACTAAATGCTTTTTATTTGGAGGTAGGTTACGGATTAGATTGATAATATTTTTGTCTTCTTCAGAAAGAGTCGGGTCATTAATGGCAGAGATAAATGGATCAGTTATATCTGTACTGCATTTTTCATTAGTTCTTCCTAATAAGTAGTCAACAGAAACATTAAAGAAATCAGCTATTTTTTCTAATCGTTCATGCCTTGGCAAACTTTGATCTGATGATTCTAATCTTCTGATTGTGGACTCGGGTATGTCTAAAGCTCTAGCTAATTCTTCTTGTGTTATCATTTTTTCTGCTCTTAATTCTTTTAAACGTTTTTTAAAAACCATCGATATCACGCTCATTTCTTGACTTGATTATACACAAAAACGCTCATTTAATAAACGTTCAATAATTGAACGGAAAGTTGTTGACACGCTCATAATTTGAACGTATACTAGCATTGTAAAGTTCATTAAACGAGCTAAAGGAGGTTGAACATGAAAAAACTTATACCCTTAGAAAATTTAATTAAAACGCGTCTAGGATTAAATTTGACGCAAGGTGAGTTAGCTAAAAGAGCTGATTTATCTAGAGCAATGCTATCTAACATAGAGCGGGGATATGCATTGCCATCCCTACCTGTTGCTTACCGTATTTCAAAAGTATTAAAAAAACCAATTGAATATATTTTTTTTAATGAAAACGCTCGAAATATGAGCAGAAAACAATCAGCATAATAGTGATTACATGGACGAGCAGAGCAAGGAGAGGTGAGCCGCCAGTAAGACGGCTATTGATTAGTTAAAACACGCTTAATCAGCTTAATATCCGTTTCAAGAGCTTCAATTTTACTAGTAGCCTCGTTTAAATTAGCTTCTTGCTCAGTGTTGTGAGCAACTTGTGTATAGATGGTATCAAGTTTTTGTTTAATCTCGTTTACATCATCTTTGGTAGCCATCGTTGACTTAATGGTTGTGAGTTCTTCAAGGATTTGTTTAAGAAGCTTTTCATTCATTAGAATTCACCCTTTAAATTAAAGTCGATTATTCATCATCAATTTCTTCGAACTCAGGAGAATCAAGAAATTCTTTCAATGTTATATCTAATCCAACACATATCTTTTTGAGGGTTAATAAACTAGGGCTTTTGCTCTTGCCTTTAATGATGCTATCAATCGTTGATTGAGTAACCCCTGAAAGTGTTGCGAGCTTATTAACACTCATTCCTTTTATATCACAGAAATAAAGAATTCTATTTGTAATCTTTTCATTAAACGTCATCAGTTTCACCTATTTCCTTTAACGATAAGTCGGTAAAAATAGCATATCAAATTTTTTTGAAGAGAATTAACGGAATTACGTTGACTAATACAAAAAGTTGGTTTAGTATAATGATTAACGAAATTACGTTAGGAGGTGAGTACATGAGTTTTGGTAAGTCACTACGTAAGTACAGAAAGTTAAGTAACTACTCTCAAATAGACTTGTCCAAAAAAACAAATATACCTCAAACCACGATTAGTGACTTTGAAAATGAAAAGTATCTTCCAAATATAAGGCAAGGGTTTCTATTAGCTACAGCCCTTGGAGTTACTTTAAATGATCTTTATGAAGAATCCAAACAACCAGCATAGGAGTTGAAAAAATGAGCAAACAAAACGATTACCCATCATTCGAAAGTCTGCCGCCATTATTAAAAATAAGTGACGTTGCGAAGGTTCTTAGAGTGGGCAGAAACTACGCGTATGAACTGGCTAGAAGAACTGATTTCCCAGTGATTAATATCGGAACTAAAAAGAAATCAGTTTTGAGAGTTCCAAAATATGAATTAGCAATTTGGGCCGAAAAGACATACGGACTAAAAGTCACAGCCTAGAAAAATTCCCCCAGGTGAGCAGCCTGAGGGAAAGCATGAAAGATGAACACACTTTAATTGTAAAACTATTTATCAAATTTGGCTGTTCTTATTTGGAACAAATTGGAACAAGTTTGAAGAAGGAGAGAGAAAAGTGAAGAAGTTCGGAGCGATACTGCACGCTTGCAGAGAAAGAGCAGGGTTAAGCCAAGAACAATTAGCCGAAAAGCTCAATCGTTCAAGAAGTTGCATAAGCAAGCTGGAGACAGATAAGAAAACGTTGGATTTCCAAACGGGACTAGCGTGGATAGAAGCCACAGGAGCGAAGGAGGTGGCTGTAGCGTTCTTCTGTGGAATGGATGGGATGTCCATCATGCAAAACGTTCTATCAGTAATGGTGTAAAGGAGGTGAGAGGGTGAAAGAAATGCTGGATGGTCTGGATGAAGAGGAGCTATATCACATTGTAAATGGGATGCTTGATCTTTCGGAGATTAGTCTAAGAGATGGAAAAATCATTGATGCAAAAAAGCAAGAGATTATTGCGAGAAAGGTATCGGATATCAAAGTTGCACGTCAGGTAGAACAAGCTAAACAAATCTTAAATAAGGAGGTAATGGCGTGAACATTCAATTTCCTGAACTGGATGAAGCAGTTAGCAAATTCCTTGAAGACAACAAAAAATGTAGTTCCAAGATTTTATCAGATAAAACGCATCTGAGTACAAACATACCATATCGAGAAGTTTGTATTGCAACATCATCTATCATGGATATCTTTCGTCAAGGTTACGACTTGGATTTTAAAAAGTACACAGAGCTTGAACGCATGTGGATCAGCATACAACATGCAAAGGATTTTCTGAATCACTATGAAGGAAAGGGTGAGTGACTATGACGTTGGCGACCTTAGAAAGGAAATTAAGAAAGGCGCAACTTGAAATGATGAAAAGCAAAAGCGATGCAATAGCTCATGAAGCTATGAGAGCATACGTGAGGGAGTTGGAAAGCCAGATAAAAGAAAAAACCGCCTGCTCTCAACAGACGGCATCTTAATACATTTAACTACTCATAAGGATATCAAAATAGCTATTTATAAACAAGGAGGAATATTCATGATCAGTTTAGATGATTTTGCAGAAGGGGCTGTAGCAGAAGCTTTTCGTATTGAGTTATCAAAAGTTCTTGCTAATATCGCTGATCCCAATACTGATGCTAATAAGGTCAGAAAGCTTTCTATCACAGTGGCTATAAAAGCTGATGAAAAACGAGACATTGCTGCTGTACAGGTGCAAACCAAATCAACCCTGATTCCTGCAAAACCTATAGAAACTAAGTTAATCATGGACTATGACAACAACGGACACGTCATTGGAGCCGAATTGAAATCAGGTATGAAAGGGCAAACCTACATAACGCCTGATGGAGAAATTGCTGATGATAAAGGGAATGTGATTTCAGATAACGTGGTTAGTTTTAAATAAAAATTGATATAGAGGAGTGTTTTGAATGTTGAAAAATGCACTGGAATATTTAATTGGTTTAGGGAACGTAAAAATTGAAGATGTTGGTGGACAAGTCTATTCCACCCAGAAGCTACACCATGTGATGGCGTCGGTTCCGACTAAAATCCAGGTAAACAGTTTGTCAGGCTTAATTGAATACATCAAATCAAATTTTGATGGGGATAAAGAAATGATGGTTCATGTTGTTTCACCAACAGAGGTACAGTGCTTCACTACATTTAATCGAGATTATCAAAGAAACTTTCTGATTTGTGCAGATGCAATGACTCCTCAATTTAGATTCGACAATTGGTATGATCCAGAAAATTTTAACATCAAATTACAATCTTGCTTTGTGGCTAATGAGGATCGAGACATTATGTTAAAGGTTGTCGGCAATATCAAAGAGGAAAGTGTAAACACCGTTGGTGATGATGGAGTTTCTCAAGCTGTGGTAGCTAAAACAGGTGTCGCTACTGTAGCGAATGTAAAAGTGCCGAATCCAGTGTCACTTAAACCATACCGTACTTTTGTTGAAGTTGAGCAACCGGAGAGCGATTTTATCTTCCGTATGAAATCCGGACCAAGTTGCGCTTTGTTTGAAGCTGATGGAGGGGCATGGAAGTTAGAAGCCATGAGAAATATCAAAGACTTTTTAGCAGAACACTTACAAGAACAAATAGAAACCCAAAAAGTAGTAATTATTGCTTAAAAAAATAAAAAATCCCCTGCTACCAACAGGGGACCCCGAAACAAAAAATTGTACCTCTACCATAACAAATAATTGGAGGTTGGACAAGCAAATGAGCAAAGAAATCGTTTCAAATGAACTGCTCGGAGGAATGTTTGATCGAATGGTTTCTTATAAAACTAATGGCACTTTAGAAATAGAAGAAGTCTCTGAATGTAATGCAAAAACTGGCTGGACACCAAAACAAACCGTTACTCTTCGTGATTGGGAAGAGATCGTAAAGCTTAGGGATTTCTTAAATGGATTAGCTCCTGTAAATGCAACTATCAACGAGGAGGGCAAACGCCATGCCAACATTGCTTGATTTTCCAGAGTTTGTAGAACGTGTTGAACCAGATCGGCAAGGGTATCTCCTTCATGGCATTAAAACCTTTAATGAACCTGGGGATGAGCTACGGGAGAAGGTAGAAAGCATAAACGAGGATTTAAAATACCTACTTTTATCTTGGGAAGAGTTTTCGGGAGAACAAAATTTTGAATACCTAGTGGATCTGAAAAAACGCTTTGACCAAGTGATTAAGCTCTACGGAGGTGCTGGGCTGTGAGGTTGTATGATCTAGCTGGTGCTTATGCTGAAGTTGCACAAATCATAATGGATGATGAGACGCAAACAGAACTATTAGGCGACACTCTCCAATCCTTAGAGGATGCTATCGAAACAAAGGCTGATAACATCGCTAAAATGGTGCGTAATATTTCGGCTGAGGCTGACATGATTAAGCTCGAAGAGGCTCGCCTTACTGAACGTAGAAAGCGCCTAGAAACGAAGCAAGAAGGCTTGAAACGTTATCTTAAAGAGCAATTAGAATTTGCTGGATTACAAAAGGTCAAAACGCCGATATTCACTATCTCGCTTAGAAAAAATCCAGGTTCGGTGCAGATTGTAAACGAAAGTGATATTCCGCAAATGTTTTGGGTAACGCCACCGCCGATCCTTGATAAGAAGTCGATGTCAGAACGTTTGAAATCAGGTGAGGAAATACCAGGCGTAACACTTGTGCAGGGTACTTCCTTACAGATCAGATAGGAGTGGGAACATGAGCGTATATAAAAAGATTCTCGCTGTCATGAATGATGTGTCTTATCTCCAGAAAGACGACAAAGTGGAGTTTAAAACGACGAAATATAAGGCTATCTCAGAAGAGAAGGTAACGTCTGCTGTAGGACAAGCAATGCGGAAACATGGGCTTGTGATAATTCCCGTCCATCAAGAACATTTCAAAGTGGATCAACTTACCACAGTAAATGTACGGTATCAGATTATTGATGTCGATACAGGGGACAGCATAGAAGCTGTTTCAAGTGGAACAGGGGTAGATACACAAGATAAAGGCGTAGGTAAGGCTATGACATATGCCTACAAGTATCTGCTACTAAGAACCTTTGCAATTCCTACAGGAGAAGACCCAGACAAAGTAAGTTCTGCTGAATTGGATGAAAAGGAAAAACCGAAGTCTCAACCAAAAGCTCAACCAAATGTTAGCAACAGTAAAGAAGCTACTTTAAAAGCAAAATGGCAGTTGCTTGCTGGATCGTTAGATGGATTTGATGATTGGTATAGATCGGAACTTTCAAAAGGAAACACGGATGAACAAATTGAGAGGTTCCTAACAGAAAAGATGAAAGAAAAGGGGGTTGCATGATTTGAATAGAGTCATTCTCATTGGGAATCTTGCTCGTGATGTTGAGCTGAAATATACCACAAATGGAGTCCCAGTTGCTACATTCACATTGGCGGTTAATCGTCGTGTTCAGAACGGGCAGAACGAAGCAGATTTCATCAATATCGTGGTTTGGAGACAGCTTGCGGACCTATGCGCTAATTATCTATCAAAAGGGAAAAAATGCGCGTTAGAGGGGCGTTTGCAGGTTCGTAGCTATGATGATCAGGATGGTAAAAAACGATTTGTCACTGAGGTTGTAGCAGAAAATGTACAGTTCCTAAGCAGTAAAGATGGACAAGCTCAACAAAGCAATGGGCGATCATTCGATGACCCTTTCGCTAGTAACAAACCAATCAATATTACAGATGATGACTTACCTTTCTAGGATGGTGATAAGCATGGGATTGTTTGATGAAGTAAGAGCTGTACAAAAGCCGAATTTCAAGCGAAGAACGAAAAAGCGTGGAGACCGGGGAAGAATTTCCCCGGAGGTCTATGACGAAGTAATGAAACGAGACCAAGGGCGTTGCGTGCTTTGTGGTAAGACAACATGGTTACAAGCACACCACATTCTTTTTAAAAGCGAGGGAGGCACTGGAGAGGCGCATAACATTGCTTTAGCTTGCGGACCTGTTGCCCAAAAAGGGACATGCCATTGGAAGGCGCACCAAACGAAAGAAGGGCGTCAAGCGTTTCGGGATTATCGAGAGAAAGTATTGCTTCCGTTGTATCAGGGGGCATCGTAACAAGAGGGGAGCACGAAGGATGGACACAACAGATAAATACGGGGCGGGCTTCGTGGTCATCCCCCGTATAACCTTCGAACACTTTATAGATGAGGCGCTTTATAGCTACTTGGTAAAAGGAGCGAATTACAAAGCGTCCACCGATTGTCAGAGAGGGCAGTTCATTGTTTCAGTTAGAAAATTACCTGATGTAACGGGATGGAGCTACCAGCAGATTAGGACTTCACTAGACAGATTATCAAGCGACCATCTAATCAAAATGGAGCAGATAAAATACAAAGGCAACAAAGCTTCACTAATCACAATTGTAAATTATGACGGGTTTCAGCAGCTAGAAAACTACTCAAAAATTAACGCACCGAACAACGCACCGAACAACGCAAGTGCTAACGCACCTGATAACGCACCTAACGAACCTGAAAACGGCGTTGTACCAAGCGTTTCGGGCGATGAAGAAGATACGAACAACGCACCGAACAACGCAGGTAAAAACGCACCGAACAGCGCACCGAACAACGCTAATAGAACATCAGTTAAACAACAAGATAAACAACAAGTAAAACATATAAAAGAATCTTGTCGGAGTCGAGAAGACATTACCTCTTTTGTTGACTCGCAACAGCTCATCAACCGGATTGAATTACCTAATCGTTTGTTTGTTGAATACTTCGATCTGGTGAGACTTCAAAGAAAATCTGGAAAGATAGCAAACGGTGTCCTGAAAAGACTATGGGAAAGGCTAGTTAAACAGGCTACTAATGCAAAACAATCAGCAGAAGCAAATCAGGCGATCGTAACCTATGCACTATCTACATACATCATGAACTACGGTCATAAGCCTGCCGAGTACGCATTCGGTATTATCAGCAACACAAGCGAGCCTGAAGCAAGACAAGGAATGATTAGACTACAGAACTCCAAACAGGAGGGGAAAAATGGAAAGGGTAGGACGAAATTTCAATCAGATGTTTCAGGAATTGCAAAAAAAGGCACAAGCAACACGGAACGTTTCGCCCACCTCAACACAAATTCAACACCAGTGCCCAAAGTGCAAGGATCTTGGGGGGACGATGTCATATGAGGAATATGCCTTTGGGATAGAGAAGGATCGTTCTCTAAAATACGAGGTTTGGAAAGAGTGCGAATGTCAGAAAAACAAGAGAATAGAGCGTATGTTCAAATCCAGTCAAATTACTGAAGAGTTCCGAAAGCTTGGTTTTAAAAACTTTAGCGTGGATGGAATGCCAAACGTAGTACGGGAAGCATTCGATATCTCAGCCACATATTTTAGGAATTTTGAAGAAATCGAAAAGGAACGGAAAAATAGCATAGCCCTATTAGGTAGGCCAGGTTCAGGAAAGACTCACCTTCTCATGGCAATTTCAAACAACCTGATTAAGAAAGGTATACCTGTTATCTACTTCCCATGGGTTGAAGGATTTAATGAGTTGAAGAATGACTTTGATCTTCTGGATACGAAGATTAGACGGTTACAAACGGTTAGGGTGCTATTTTTAGATGACTTATTCAAAGGGAGAGAAAAACCTACGGATTTCCAGATTGAGCAGTTATTCGCAATCGTTAACTATCGTTATTTAAACAAATTGCCCATATTGGTTTCATCAGAACGTACTTTTAAGGATATGTGCGTCATTGACGAAGCTACAGGTTCTAGGTTGTACCAAATGACAGCAGACTACCGGGCTACCTTAGAAGGTGAAGGATTGAACTATAGAACACGAGATGCGGAGGTTTTAACAAATGTTTAAACGATTTTCTAAAGAAGATATCAATGATTTAAGAGCAAGAATTTTTCAGGGTCAGCTAGATATAATCTCACTTTTTGATCTCCAACGCCTCATAAACGAACGAGATGCATTTGAATTTATGGTCAAACAGCAAGAAGCTGGGCAACAACGAATCAATGAGTTCCTGACAGTCCTAGAGATTCAAAGTCAATTGGAAGAACAGATTAAAGAGCTTAAACAACGATTAGAAAAATATGAGCCTTCACTAAATCAGGCTGTTTAGGAGGAATCAAGCATGAATCAATTACAAGTAATCGAACGCCAAGGTAAACGTGTACTTACTACGAACCAATTAGCAGAAGTTTATGGAGCAGATGTAAAACATATCCATGACAACTTTCAAAAGAATGAGGGTCGATACAAAGTTGGCAAACATTACTTTGTACTTCAAGGGGAGGAATTAAAGCAGTTTAAAGCTTCTACGGAAATTTCGGGGAACCTCAAATTTGCACCAATCCTATACCTATGGACTGAGAAAGGTGCATGGCTACATGCGAAATCTCTTAACACAGACGAAGCATGGGAAGCTTACGAAATGCTAGTAGATGATTACTACCGAGTGGTAGCACAAGTTTCAAACCTTGGATTAAGCCCTGAGGTTCAAGCAATTTTCTTCCTCGACAAGAAAACTCAGGAGATCGAAAACCGTGTACTCCATTTAGAACAAACCAAAACAGTAGATTACAGCCAACAGCAAGTTCTGAATACTTTGTGCAAACGCCGTGTAGTAGAAATTCTAGGAGGCAAAAGCAGTCCTGCTTATAAGCAACTAAACAACAAGTTATTTAGCGCAGCATGGAAAAGTTACCACGGCTATTTCAATATCAACTCCTATCGTAATACACCAGCAAAAGAGTTTGATAAAGCGAAAGAATATCTACAACGCTGGTCCCCACAGGGAGAACTTTTACGAGAAATTGAGGATGCAAACAGTCAAATGAGTTTCTTGTATGACATCAAAGGAGCATAAAAGATGAACGACGATAAAGCAGTATTAGCTATACAAATTAACTACTTTAAAAAATACGTACATGAGTTAGAAGAGGATATCAAAAACGTGCAGTATGACTACTCCAAAAGAATCCTAGAGGGCAGTCTTACAGATTATCAGAAGGGCTTGGCAGAGGTTCAAGCTAGATGGGAGGCACTAGATGCGAGAGATAAAGTTCAGGGCTTGGGATGACGTAAGCAGAGTAATGTCATTTAGTAATTTCGAACAGTTCGATGACATGATGGGGTTCCGATTTTCTCACTTTGAAACAGAGAAACCTGTTTACATGCAATACACCGGACTCAGAGACCGCAACGGCAAGGAGATTTATGAAGGAGATATCGTTAAAGGGAAAAGCTATACGCAAACTAGGCCTAGACGGCTTATTGGAAAAGTCCAATACAGATATAACGAATTTATTGTGTACGGCATTGGGAGGTACACAACTATGGTGGAAGAGCTAAATACTACTTTCGAAATCATCGGCAATTTCTACGAAAATCCACATCTGTTAAATCAAGAGTGAGCAAACGGAGGGAGAGCATGAGCGAACACAAGCTTGACCAGAGCAAAGCCCATAAGAAAGGCAAACCATTTATTCATGTACCAAAACATATAAGCGAATGGGCAAAGAACAGCAGTACAAACGCCACAGTAAACAACTACAAAATAGGCGGCGGTAGAGCATCCAATAAATAAAAAAATAGGGGAGCGATCTCAGATGAATACACAGGACAATCAAAAGGTTCAACAATCATTGAACAAAGAACAGTTGGATTGGCAGAAAAAAGTGATTCGTGAGGAGATGGATACCTATGAAAAATAGCTACGGCTTTACATGGGTTGAGATAGACGATGCTCAGGCGTTGAGAGAGTGGGCGGAGAAAGCGAGTGGGGATTGATGGGGGCTGCTCTTAGGGAAATCATAGTCGATAACTTTGCGGGTGGCGGTGGTGCTTCGACCGGAATAGAGCTGGCAACTGGACAGAGCGTTGATATTGCTATCAATCATGATGAGGATGCTATAGCCATGCACCAGGTAAATCATCCAGATACAGAACATTATTGCGAATCAGTTTGGGACGTTAACCCTGTAGAAGCAGTAAAAGGACGACCTGTAGCGCTCTGCTGGTTAAGTCCAGATTGCAAACACTTTAGTAAGGCCAAGGGTGGAAAGCCAAAAGAAAAAAGCATTAGAGGGCTGGCGTGGGTTGCACTACGTTGGGCAGCCACAGTCAAACCACGGGTAATCATGCTTGAGAACGTAGAAGAGTTCAAAACATGGGGGCCACTGGTCAAAGGCGGCAAACCAGACCCGAAAAAGAAAGGGCACACGTTTAACTCATTCGTTAATGCGTTGAAACGACAAGGATACCAGGTTGAGTGGCGAGAGCTTAGAGCTTGCGATTACGGGGCGCCTACGATTCGAAAAAGATTTTTTATGATAGCCCGTTGTGATGAGCGTCCGATTGTATGGCCTAAGCCAACTCATGGTGATCCACAAAGTTTAGAAGTACAAGCAGGCAGATTGAAGCCTTGGAGAATGGCTGCTGAAGTCATTGATTGGTCAATTCCTTGCCCAAGTATTTTCGACACTTGTGAAGAGATTAAAGAAAAATATGGTTTAAGAGCAGTTCGCCCACTTGCGGATAAAACCCTACGGAGGATAGCAAAAGGGGTTCAACGTTATGTGATAGAGTCCGAGCAACCTTTCATCGTCGGTGAGCAGGCTGGCTTTATCACAGAACACGCGAATGGGAGTAACCAGAGAAACATGTCAGTTGAACAACCCATGCGCACTATATGTGCTGAGGTGAAGGGCGGTCATTTCGCCTTGGTAACTGCGTTCCTAGCTCAATATCATACAGAGACAGCATCACATGAAGCCAGAGGGCAAACGTTAGATAGACCAATATTAACGCTGGATACTTCAAATCGTTATGCTCTTGTGACTGCCTTTGTCGCACAACAGTTTAAAAGCTCTATCGGACATCCGTTGAACCAGCCGTTAGGTACGGTAACAACAGTAAATAAAGCGAGTATTGTCACGGCGTTTCTTACTAAGTTTTATGGTTCTAATACAGGGCAAGCCTGCATTGAGCCACTTCATACAGTTACAACAAAGGATCGATTCGGATTAGTAACAGTACACGGACAAGACTACCAGATAGTAGACATCGGTATGAGAATGCTAGAACCGCATGAATTATTTGCCGCACAAGGTTTTCCAGCAGAATACATCATAGATAGAGACATAAACGGTGAGAAACAGAAGAAGAAACCACAGGTGGCACGTTGCGGTAATTCAGTGCCACCGCCGTTTGCAAAACATTTGGTAAAAGCCAATTTGCCAGAGCTGTGCGCTGGGTCGGGTAAAGAGTTAAAGTTCGAGCGATACAAGCAACAAGCTGTTGGTCAGATGAGTTTTTCAATGTAAGGAGTGGGGATTGATGGCTAAATCACCTTTGATATGGTTCGGGGAAAAGGAAAAGTTGCTCACCAGATTATCAGTAGAATGCCTCACCACAAAAGATATGTAGAGCCATTCGGGGGAGCTGCACATGTAATTGCTCAAAAGCCACAAGTAGCACATGAAGTTTATAACGACATTGATGGTTTGTTAGTTAACTTTCTACTTGTGGCCAGAGAACAAACAGAACGATTAATCGATGCGTGTAAATCATTGCCATACAGTCGGCAATTATATGAACGATGGAAACATGAAGAAATGCCAATGGATCCATTCGAGCAAGCTGTACGCTTTTTTTACCTAAACAGAGCAGGAATAGCAAAAGGAAATGGACCTGGTACAGAAAAAACAGGCTGGAGACATAGTACGAAGTCTACTCAAAATCCAGCAGTAGGTTATCTGAGTGCTTCAGAAAGAATAAGAGAGTTCTCTACTAGAATACAAGGCGTAATGATTGAGCATGATGACTTTCGTTCAATTATTGAAAAATATGATACTCCTGAAACTTTGTTTTACATTGACCCTCCCTATATAGGCAGGGAAAAGTTTTATGCAGGAGAGTTTACTGAGCAGGACCATCGTGATCTAGCAAATTTGTTGAAAAATATAAAAGGGAAAGCAATTGTTAGTTATTACGATGATCCTTTACTACTTGAGATCTATCCTGATTGGAGAGTTGAAAAATTCGAAAGCTACAAACAAGTGGTCAACGGAGATAATTGTTTTGCTGAAGAGTTATTGTTAATGAATTTTTATGACGGGCAAATGAACATCTTCGATATAGGGTGATCCAACCTTACCAAACACCAAATGCACGACATGATACTGCCGTACAGGTAGATCAGGAAACACAAACCGTACATGATCGCTGTTCCGGATAGCTTCTACATCAAACACTATGCCGTGTCGTCGAAACTTTCGAATTAGCCTAGCAGATCGGCTACACGGCATGAGATGATAAAACGATTTTTGCATAATATATCACTCCTTTTGATAGAGCATATCTCTATCATTTGGGACAAAAATAGGAGGCGCTAGAATGCGAGAGATAAAGTTTCGTGCTTGGGACAAAGAAGATGAATATATGAATGGTTGGGAATTGATCAAGATTGATGTTGAGTATTCATTAATGCAGTTTTTAGAAATGGATCGGTTTGAAATTATGCAATACACCGGACTCCACGACAAGAACGGCAAGGAGATTTATGAGGGAGATTTTGTACGAGTACTTATACAAGGTGGTTTCAGTCAACATTTTATCGATCAAGAAGTAGTGACATCAGTCATGTACATTCCGAGTAAAGCTAACTATAAACCGTTTGATCAATGCAGAATCTGGATGGAAGACGGGAAATTGCCGAAAGTGGAAGTCATCGGTAACATCTATCAGAATCCAGCTATGTCTCTTGGAGCTTTTCTGACAAGCAACCATTTGAAGGAGGAAGCACAATGACCGAACAACGGGGGAATAAACAATGAAAGACATAGGAGGAACTCTTTCTTTATCAGCTAAAGAGATGCAATGCAAGGTGTGCAATGGTGTTTTTTATGAGTTTGATGAACAGATCGAGAAAAAGAAATGGGTTGGATGGGAAGTTACAGATTTCCGTTTGGAAAAATGCCCTCATTGTAATGAAGAAATTACGCATGAAACAGTGCAAACTTTGTCTGAAAACTATGTGTATGTAGAAATAAACAAACTCACAGGAGAGGTCATAGTACATGGCGGTTTCTAATTATTAACACGGCACACGCTTTGTAAATGGGAGGGAAGAACATTGCTTTGCGAAGTTTGCAATAAACGTGAGCATACAAGTCTATGCGATTATGCAACAAGTACAGGGGTCGTAACGAGTGTAGATTTTCAAGAATTGACGGAAACGTGTGATAAAAAAATGTGCAGGGAATGTGCTGTTAGACTTTGGGTCAAATGTGATGTTTGCCCCGATCACGCTGAACAAGTTAAGAAAAAGATACTTCAGGAGAAACTGAAGCGAATAAAGAGGGATGCGAAATGAATCTAAAAGAGGGAGACAAGGTTCGGGCTATTCGAAAAATGAGAGTAACAGACATCGAAGACGATCAGTTCAACCACACTATTAAAAAAGGAGATATAGGAATATTCCAAAGGAAATTCATCTGGTCTGATTATGATGATAGTGAGCAATTGGAATTTGAATTTCCAAGTGGAGGCGTCTATTTGGAACCGGAGTTTGCAAATGAGTCGGTTGAAAAGATAGAGGAGGAAGCCAATGAGCAGAGAGATTGATCAAGAGAAAAACTGTTGGACTTGCAGTCATTGGTTAATTGGCGGTGGATGCTGGAAAGATGCGTTCATAGATGGCGCATATAGCCAACTAGGAGTAGTAATGACAGAGCATGATCACTATTGCGACGATTGGGTAATAGAAGGCACGGAAGGGACGATAATGTACGAGGTTGGTTTGGCAGCTGAGAAGATGGAGGAAGTAGAATGAAAGCCAAAGGCGTGGATATTACGCCTTATATCTAAATAAAAAAGCCCCCTCAACGGGAGCCGTGGAATATGTGTTCGCAAAACTATTATACCATGAGCGCTGATGAGGGGGAATGATTGATGAACACAATGCATGAGCAACTAGCCATGTTTCCACCTATAGACGAAAAAGCAGTTAGGAGAACAGTAGCTAAGGAGTTAAAAAACTTCAAAGCGTTACGTGTGGCTGTACAGAATAAGAAAGAGCAGGCCGAAAGCGGGATTGAGCAACTGTTTCCACGTCTGCATCAAACAGAGACGAAAAACACTTTGAAGGCGCAACAAATTGAGAGAGCCTTGAAGTATTCGCTGGACGAAATAGAACGGAAAATCATTGAGGAAAAATACCTCAGTCCGACGCAAGTAAATGACATAAATGTATACTTAGATTTAGGTCTAACAAAGGATCAATACTACATCAAAAAGCGAGAGGCAATCTCTCAAATTGCTACGGCACTCGGAATCATTTGAGTGTCGTTTTTTATTCCCTCGACAAAAACCCGACAAAAAGCAGGACAAAAACATGGATAAAAATGGGGATAAAATGCTATACGTTTTTATAGGGCGAAATCGGTACTCTTGTATTAAGAACACGAACATGTGTCCTTGGGAGAAGCGCCTATCCCTTATCAACGACGTACTCGAGCAATTTATGGATGTTGAGGAATGTTTGCCAAACGAGAGGGGGCATTCTGAGTCTGAACGCGCTAGTCTGCGACGGTTGTAGCGGGGAAATGATAGACCTTTCTTCTTTCTTTTTGTTTAACCTGATAGCGGTTGAACAAGCTTGGCCCCTCTCGGAGTTTGTAGACCGCAATATATAAATGGGATACATCGGACAGAGGAGTATCTTGCAAGCAAGGTTAATAGCCACTTGCCCTCTGTCCCGTGACACTCATCACGAATACTCCACTCCTGGTTGTGAGGCAGTAGAATAGAGTCTCGCAACTCACACCCTCCTCCTGGGCAACCGTGACCGTAGCGGCTAAAGGAGTGGATCGCGGCGGTTGCCCCTGCCGAAGTAAGTGGGGTTTTATAGTAGACAAGATAGATGATCTCCCTCAAAATGGAAACAGAGAGGGGGAATAATATGCTTTCTAAATTGGAAATAGAAATCTTGGAGGCAATAAAAGAGGCTCAGTACAATGGAGCATCTTTTCCAACAGAGCACACACTAAAGAACATTGAAGAACCAAACCCATTAGAGCGGAAATACGAAGCTGCTCATGCGTTGTCTAATTTGAAAGAAAAGCGTTTGGTTGACTTCCGTGGTGAAGTTATCACAACGGGGGGAAAGACTCACCCTGTTTATGGTAATCGAGTAGCTATGATATGGTGGGACCATGTTGAAATTAATTCTTACGGTATTGAATACCTAAATAAGCACATTTAAAAGCACCCGAAAAGGTGCTTTTTTCTTTTACATCATGGTGGGATACATACTTGGAAATCAAACTACTAATAAATAGGTTACTCGAAATAACGGATAACCTTTTTATGCTCAGCACACAGGGAACTGCCTTGGTGAGGTCATGACTAACTCACTCCCTGTATGGTGGGCTTTTTTGCTACCAAAATATGATAAAGGGCGTGAAGTAATGGCAATTGCAAGTTCATTAGTCAGGGACCTTTTAGTACACACTGGTTTTTTTGAGGGACACGATGGTTTTTCTACTGTGACTGGTAATTTTGATCGGCAAGGACTTTCTTTCGGGATTCTTCAGTTTAACTTTGGCCAAGAAACTCTACAACCTGTCCTTCAAAATTATATTAAATATCATGAATCAGAGTTTACATCTATTTTTGGTAAAGAAAAGGCGGCCATACTAAAGAAAGTAGTTTTTGACTATAGAAAAGAGGATCAAGTCAGTTGGGGAACGAGTATTTCCTTGCGAGGCGGTGGAGTAGTACAAGATTGGAAAATTCCTTTTCAGGACATGGGTAGAAGTAGAAACAATCAAAAGTACCAAGAAGATGCTGGTATGCGTTATGTTGGACGTGCAGAAGATCATTGCGAAAGGTTCGGTCTCATTACAACTCAAGGTCTAGCTTTTATGTTTGATCATATGGTACAAACCTACAGGTTTTTAGATGAGCGACCTATGTTACTAAAAATAAGAGAACTAGAAGACGAATATCGCAAGACTCATAATGGGGAACGATTACCAGACCAAGATCGTTTAAGTGTCATTTTAGACTATATTTCAGAGAGCGCTAATCAAAAATTACGCCGCAGCTTAATTAAAGATGGTTATGGCAATTATGTAGGAAAGAGATATGATATTTCTGACTTTGGCTATGGTTCATTGTCCTATTATTCATATTTCTAATTAAAAAGAGGGGCCATCCATGCCCCTCTAAAATTTTATGAGTTTTCACGTATGATTTTATTTAAATCAGGAGTTTGTTGTATCAAGGAGATTGTCTTACGTTTTTTTAGCGTAGAAGTATCTATAAGATACACAGCATATTCCTGATAGTCATTTCGAAGATCGGCAATAAAAGATAATGCTAATATCTTTTTATTTGGTGAAAATTTGTGTTCTACATAAATTTGGGATTCTGGGATAACAGGGGTTGTTGTAATTTTTTCGTGTTCCTTTTTTATTAGAGCTGCGTTACATAGTTTAGTTCCACATTGATATCTTAGGAGTAGATAGGTTGTATCCTTATCTTCTGAGAGGATGATTCCACGGGTAGCAAATAGTTCCATTCTTTTTAGGTTATCGTCTTCTAATTCTGAGTAAATCTCATTAAACTCTGGTATAGATTTGATTGGTATTTTTATGGTCTTTGTTTTGCTGTTGTCGTCCTTAAACGTAATATTATCTAAGTCTTGTATAGATAAATATTCAGGAGGTGCACCTGTTCCAACGGTAGGCTCTTCTATAGGTGAAGAAGCTACAAAGAATTGAAGAAGACCTAAAAGAATAAGAGAAAAAAAACCAACTGATCTTACTTTCATATAGGACCCATCCTCCATATATAACCAATTTTTTCAAGTATAACATGGTAAATGGTAAATTTCTCTATGTATGTGTAATATAAATTGAAGTCAAACCTATTCGTTTTCGGATAGGCTTTTTGTCATGTGAAAAACCGTATATAAGCGGGAAAACGAGCAATTATTCATTAATCGATGCTTTTTACATCAAGGAGGACATACATTGGATATTCGATTGTTACCCATCGATAAAATTAACCCAGCTCCATATAATCCGCGTGTCGATCTACAACCAGGGGATGCGGAATACGAGAAGTTAAAGCGCTCCATTGAGGATTTCGGCTATGTGGAGCCTTTAGTGTGGAATCAGCGAACAGGGAATCTAGTAGGAGGCCACCAACGCTATAAAATCTTAGTCAACGAGCAGGGACGAAGAGAAGTAGAGGTTTCCGTTGTTGATCTTGATGAGCAAAAAGAAAAGGCTCTCAATATAGCAATGAATAAAATTAGCGGAGATTGGGACGAAGAAAAGCTATCACTTTTGATAGAAGAATTAGCGGCTAGTGATTTCAATATGGAATTAACAGGATTTGATTCTGAGGAAATAGACGAGTTATTAAAAGACTATAGCAATGATTACACGGATTTAAGTAATGACTTGGATTCTTCAGAAGGAGAGAGAAAAACATTATTCGATAAGTTCTTAATCCCTCCCTTTTCTGTATTAGATACAAGGCAAGGATACTGGCAGGACAGGAAAAGGCAATGGTTAAGTTTAGGGATGGAAAGTAAAGAGGGAAGAGACAGCAACCTTATTTACAATTTGGGAAATCAATCGGAATATAT
Organism: Brevibacillus laterosporus; assembly: GCA_007833815.1. NCBI lineage: Bacteria > Bacillati > Bacillota > Bacilli > Caryophanales > Paenibacillaceae > Brevibacillus > Brevibacillus laterosporus. The sequence goes on from CP033464.1 coordinate 1,097,878, forward strand.
GCGTAAAGCTATGGAACAGTGTGGTGGCGGTACAAGTATTTTCGATCCAGTGCTTTGTGAGTTAATCTATCGCTGGTTTTGCCCAAACTCAGGTCAAATTTTAGACCCATTTGCAGGCGGATCAGTCAGAGGGGTTGTAGCATCATACCTGGGTTATCAGTATACTGGCATAGACCTGCGACCGGAGCAAATAGAATCAAATATAAAGCAGGCTAACGAGATGATTACTAGAGGCATATTGCAAGAAGTTCCAGAGTGGATTGTTGGAGATTCTAGGAACATAAATCAGCTAGTGGAACAAGCTAAAGCAGATCTGATATTCAGTTGCCCTCCATATGCTGACTTGGAAGTATATTCGGATAATCCCGCAGATATCTCGAACATGAACTATGATGATTTCCTGAGATCATACAGAGAGATCATTTTAAACGCTGTGTCGATGTTAAAGGATAACCGATTTGCTTGTTTTGTTGTAGGAGATATCAGGGATAGAAAGGGAATCTATCGGAACTTTGTATCTCACACGATCCAGGCGTTTATAGATGCTGGAATGCAATACTACAACGAAGGAATATTGATAAACGTTGTTGGTACAGTGGCATTACGGGCTGGAAGGCAGTTTGCTGCTAGTAGGAAGTTAGGCAAGTGTCACCAGAACGTTCTAGTATTTTACAAAGGGAATCCGCGAGATATTACATCAGAATTAGGTAGTGTAGATATAGAGGATAGTTTGCTCGAAAAATTAGCGTAAAGATTTCCGAATTGCTCTCGATTCGACTACGTTCATGTTATATCATCGTCTCAGCAAAAAAACGAAAGAGAAAGGTGATAGTTATGAATGAAGAGGTATTGGTTCTAAAGGAACAAGCTGAGGGCTACAGAGTTTTATATAAAACGAATCAGGTAAGCAGGGAGGAAGCGTTGGAGAAGATACGGCCATACATTGTTGCAGTAAATGAGAAGTCAAAGAGTATAGCTAAAAAGTACAATATGAAACCCAAACTTGTTACTGTAACTGGATATCTGCGATAGAGAGCCGAGGCCAAAACCTCGGTATTTTTATTGGATAAAAAAGCAAAAGGGAGACGCGCGAACGTCCCCCGATGCAACCGAGTCATCCCCGGCTGAGATAGTGGAAACCCGTGGCCACGGAATGCAATAGCCACTATCTCGTCTTCATAATACAAGAAAGCCGAGGGTGTCACAATGCAAACAACATGCGAACGCTTTGAATCCAATAAAGAAGAACTACTTTTACAACACGAAATAGAGATTATAGAGAACATCTTGGAGTCAAAAGCTCAATACAGAAAAGTTGTGAAAGCCGCCATTGGCAAATGGGTGAAAGACTTCCAATCAGGTCACATTGAGATAAAGACAGTTGATGACTTGAAGAAGCTCATAGAACTAGATATCGAATTGCAGAAAAATGAAATATAGAAACAAACACAAGTAAATGGGGGTGGGTGATATGTAATGGCACGAGCTCGTAGTCCCAATCGTAAACTAGCAGAAAAAATATACTTGGAAAGTAACGGAACCATACTGTTAAAGCAGATTGCCGAGCAGCTTGGTGTAAGTGATTCGCAGATACGTAAGTGGAAAAATCAAGACAAATGGGATGAAAAACTCAATAGTAACGTTACCAATGGCAATAGTAACGTTACCAAAAGAAAGGGAGCGCCCAAAGGTAATAAGAATGGTGTGGGGCATGGTGCACCAAAGGGTAATAAGAACGCTAAGGGTAATGTTGGCGGTGGCGCTCCATCTCAAAACACCAATGCAGTAAAGACGGGAGAGTATCAAACTCTTTGGATGGATGCTCTTACACCCGAGCAACAGGACGTTGTGGCAAGAGTCAATCTTGAACCATTGGAGCAGGTGAACCAATCTATTACCCTCTACTCCTGGAGGGAACGTGAAATCATGTTCAAGATTGCTAAGCTGGAAAAAGGCCTTACTGATAAACAGCGTCGTGTCCTTCAGGAGAGAGTCACTATCAAGGAACCTGTGCAAGTACACGATGATAAGTCGGGTGGGACCAAGACAATTGTTCTTTCACGTGACGAGTTGGTCACGACCAAAATCGAAGAGACTGAGTATCGAGCGATAGAAGATATCCTCCACCTGCAGGAAGCTCTCACACGAGTCACTGATAAGAAACTCCGAGCTGTTGAAATGAAACACAAGTTGACCATTGCTAAGGGTCCCAATGATGACGAAGGCGGTAAAAGCGGTCTTGATCAGCTTGCTGAAGTCATTGCAAAAAGTGCTGCAGCTCTTCAAGGTGATGCTTGATGGAATTTCAATTATTTGGTGAAAAGATAACACGGTTTATATTAAACCCAATTGAGAAAGATGCCAGAATAAACATCTTGGAAGGCTCTGTCCGTAGCGGTAAAACGGTTGGTATGATTCCAAAATGGATCAATTATATCAAAAACGGACCAAAAGGATTATTGGTCATTACGGGCGTATCGAAAGAAACTATCTACGATAACGTTCTACAGGATTTGTTTGATACTGTTGGGTCTGCTAATTATAGGTACAATCATCAAACAGGTCTTATCCAGATGTTTGACCGAAAGATTAAAGTTATTGGGGCAAAGGACGAGGGATCAGAGAAGTACCTTCGTGGTAAGACATTAGCAGGAGCTTATTGTGATGAGCTGACATTGATGCCGGAGAAGTTTTTCAAGCAACTGCTCAACAGGTTGTCGGTTAAAGGCGCGAAGCTATATGCCACAACTAACCCGGATCATCCATATCATTATCTTTACACCGAGTACATCACTGATGAGAAAAAACTCAAGAGTGGCATGGTCAAGGTGTATCACTTTGAGCTTGACGATAATCCGAATCTGGATGAAGAATACAAAACGTTTATCCGTGGTGCTTTCACAGGTTTTTGGTATTTACGCATGATCGAGGGCAAGTGGGTTGTCGCTCAGGGTGCGATTTATGATATGTGGGACAAGAGTCTGAACACATTCACTGATGACGACATAATACCAGGATTCAAGAGTCTGGCCCAGCGCTATATCTCAATTGACTACGGTAGCCAGAATCCTACTGTCTTCCTAGATTGTTGGGATGACGGCGATACGGTGTGGGTATTGGATGAATACTATTACGATGGGAGAAAAGAAGGGAAGCAAAAGGAAAACTCTGAATATGCGGATGATCTGCAAAAGTTTATTGGATCGGATTATCCGATATACGTAATTATCGATCCATCTGCTTCAGCTTTTAAGACAACACTACGAAATCGAGGGTTTCGGATCAAAGATGCAGATAACGAGGTTTTGGAAGGTATTCGGATGACATCGACTATGATAAACAAGCGAAAGTTCAAGGTTCATCGAGAGCGTTGTCCGAACTTCTTAAAAGAAGTATCAAGCTATGTATGGGATGAAAAGGCGGTCATGCGCGGAGTTGAGCAGCCGTTAAAGCATGCGGATCACTGTATGGATGCTGGACGATACTTTATAAAAACAATCATCAAGCCTAGACGCCTACTAGGGTAGAAAAGGATATGAAGTTATGACAGAGGAATTACGTAAAGCTGCACACGATGCGGCTATAAAGATTTGCACACAGATTGAAAAACAGGCAGACCTTGCAGAATGCCCCCGAGATCTTGAGGCTATGTCAGAAATCGTTAAAGCAACTACAGAACTGCTCCTAGTAATTGATAATATCTAGACTTTGATAGAGAGATTTGGAAGGAAGGAGGAGCGCATATGAGCAGACGTAAAAGAAAATCTACAAGGGATGCAAGACAACCACCTGCAATACAGAAACAGAAGAAACCTGAAGCTAAGTTGCCAAAGGGTCTGACAACGGATGCTTTTTCCAATGTACTTGCCCGTCTAGGTAGCGGAACGCCTAACCTCATGGAAGGTACTGACTATACGCTGACCAGGCTTACTCAGAATTACCAGCTCATGAACACCCTTTACAGAGAACACTGGATCATACGGAAGATCATCGACACTATCCCCGAAGACATGACGCGAAACTGGATCACGATCACGACCCAACTTCCTCCTGACGAGATCAGAAAGATTGATAAGCTGTGGCGTGTTCGCCGAGTCAGACAAAAGATACTGACGGGGTTGAAATGGGGGCGGTTATACGGTGGCGCTGTTGGCTTGATCATGATTGAGGGACACGATGACATCCTGCATCAACCGCTGGATTTTGATATGATCATGCCTGGTTCGTTCAAGGGCCTCATGATCCTAGATCGATGGTCTGGGGTATATCCAAGTCCAGAATTGGTAGATGATATCGATGATCCTGAGTTCGGACTACCGGAGTCCTATCAAGTGACTATTGACGGTGGACAGACTATGAATGTTCATCACAGTCGCATTGTCCGTTTCATTGGGCGAGAGCTGCCGTACTGGGAGAAGCTGGCGGAAGTCTACTGGGGCGCTTCCGAAGTGGAGGTCGTGTTTGACGAGCTGAAAAAAAGGGATAACACTAGTTGGAATATTGCGCAGCTTGTTTTTCTTGCGAATCTCCGCGTAATGAAAAGCGAAGATTTAGGAGCAATGCTCGCAATTGGAGACGAAAGACTGCAAAACGATGTCTATAACACTATTCAGATTCAAAACTGGCTGATGAGTAATATGGGGTTGAATGTGATCGGGAAAAATGATGATTTCCAAACGCACCAATACACTTTCACAGGGCTGAATGACATCTATGAAAGCTTTATGCTAGATGTCGCAGGTGCGTGCCAGATACCTGTCACAAAGCTGTTTGGTCGTGCTCCCGCTGGAATGAATGCTACCGGGGAAAGCGACATGCAAAACTACTATGAGGTAGTGCAACAGCAACAAGAATCAACTCTTGGTCCGATCCTCGACAAGCTACTGCCGATTATGTGCATGTCAGAGTTTGGAGCTATACCTGATGATATCGACTACACATTCGATCCGATCAGAACACCAAACGATAAAGACGTAGCCGAACTGGTAGACAAGAAAACAACATCGATCATCAATGTATTTCAGGCGGGTATTATCGACCAGAAAACAGCACTGAAGGAACTAAAGCAGATGAGCGAGACAACGGGCATGTTCACCAACATCACTGATGATGATATTGAAAATGCTGACGACACCACTCATCAAGGCGAGTTCGGATTTGGCGGTGATTTAGACTGTGGCGAAGACGAGTACGCTTTGGGCACCCAAACGCCGTATAGAGCAGACTTACCGCAAGGCGATACAAGCGGTTCTGAAAAGTTTAGGAGAGTCCTTGACCGATTTAGAAGACGCCTCAGAAATAGCTAATAGAATTAAAGACTTCACATATAATCCTCTGTTTCTGGAATATGCTGAAGCTTCAGCTATGAAAATGGTTACGCATCTCTTTAGCGATGCAGGGCGAACGTGGCGGCAGGCCGCAAAAACGAATAGCAAGGGACGTCTGATCTTTCAAGCTCTCCAGAAAGAAATGCGTGGGCCGATAGGAGCTGCTGTGCGTCTTCAAGCCGAACGTAATGCTGAAGTAATCAAGTCACTACCTATCGACATTGCAAAACAGGTGAATGAGCACGTTTTGCGAGAGGCTATAAAAGGTACAAGGTCTAGCGAAATTGCTCTGCAAATCAAGGAGTTCTTTCCTGAGGAATCTAAAGCAAAGGCAAACCTTATAGCTCGTACAGAAGTAAGTAAAACCTCAACAGCGTTGACTCAAGCGCGCTGCGAGTTTGTAGGAGCTGACTGGTACATCTGGCGCACGAGCGAGGATTCCCGTGTTCGTGGTTCTCATAGGCTTATGGATGGCGTGATTGTCAAGTGGAATGATCCACCTAGCCCTGAAAAGCTGGACGGCGAGACTCGGACATTTGGACATTATCATGCTGGCGAGATTTTTAATTGCCGTTGTTATGCCGAACCTGTGATTGACCTGAATCTAATTAGTTGGCCGGTAAAGGTGTACTACGGTGGACGTATTCAGCGTATGACACGCAAACAATTTGAAAAGATTGCTTAAACGAAGCCAAACAGTAGGCTTCTTTTTTATTGCCTGAGAGGGGGTGAGAACAATTAGAAGAGCGTATTACGGTTCGCGCTTTAGCCCGAATATGACGGCTACACCAGAGGGATTCCTGATCTGTCATAACGTTCCAATAGCAAGGACAGGTTGGTACGAATACCTAGCAGAAGAAATCGGCGCTATCGATCAAAAAGGCAAGATTGTGAAAGTGTATCGAAGCCCGGATGACGTATTCAGTCCGGGGGCTATCGCTAGTTTCGAAGGCAAAGTCCTGACAGGCGAGCATCCTCATGAAGCTGTAACGCCAGATAACGCGACCCGGTACACAAAAGGAGTTATACAGAACGTCCGACAAGGCTCTGGCGAAAACAGTGATCTTTTACTTGCAGACTTGGTCGTCTATGATCAAACACTCATAAACGAGATTCAGGATGGTAAACGAGAGGTTTCATGTGGCTACGATTGTACGTATGAGGAAATGGAAGACGGAACCTATCAACAAAGGGAAATTTGCGGAAACCATGTCGCTGTTGTGAAAAGCGGCCGAGCTGGTGATCGCGTTGCAATACAAGATTCAAATTCCCAAACGCTTGTGAATATCAAACCGAAATCGAAAGGAGATACAAGTATGGCAAACAAAATTACATTACCGAGAAAAACAAAATCACGCGTCACTGACTTGCTGGCTGCAATCGGCTTGAAACAATTTGCTACCGATGCCGAGCCAGAAGAGATTAAGGAAGCGGTGGATGCACTTGTCGAGGAAAGGGAATCAGAGGACAACGATCCTGATGAAACAAAAAAAGAGACAGCTACTGACAATCAAGATCCTGCCTTTCAAGCCCTAACTGAACAAGTAGCCAAACTTACAGATATGGTTATGCAGCTCACACAAGCAAAAGATGAAGAGCCTAAGCCAGAGAGCCTAATTGACAATGCTATTGCTGAACTTGAAGATTCCGATGAACAAGAGGTGGCAGATGATGAAGAGGAAAGCCACACCATCCCTGTTGAGCACATGGACGAGGAAGGTCCTGTTTCTGACCCAGAAGACCGACCACAAAGCGCTTTGACGGGAGACAACGCTTATAAGATTCAAGCCCTGAAAGTAATCAAACCTATTATTGCTGCTATTCCCGACCCTGCTGAGAGAAAGCGAGCTACCGATGCTGCAATCGCTAGTATCAAGAGAAAACCAGCCAAGAATGCTTACGCAAACATTAATAAAGGTCGTAGAAAGACAGCTACTGACAACAAGCCTAAGAGTGATTACTCTCAGCTTGGTCGTGATATCGCAAGAAAATACAATCCCCATTACAAGGATCGCTCGTAATAGAGCGAATGAAAGGATGGATGATCAATGCCAGGTGGCGTAGTTGGAAAATCTCTTAATCTAGGGTATGCCGGAAGTGTCTCTCGAAGTGCGGATGCTATTATCACAAATCGTTTAGTTAGATCAACTGATAAGGAAGATATTACGTTTGGAGCGGCTGTTGTACTGAATAGTGACAATACCTACTCCAAATTCGGATCATATGGTACAGCAGAAGCATTTGCAGGTGTGGCAGTGCGCGAAGTCAAGCAAAGCACGGACTACTTTGGGGATCAAGGCTTTTATAGACCAGGACAGCCATGCGATATTCTCGAACGTGGTTCTGTGACAGTTATCTGCAATGTAGGAAAGCCGTCTGCCGGCGGAGATGTGTTTGTTCGTATTAAAGCAAACCCGTCAGTCCCAAATGGTGTGATTGGAGGATTTGAAGCAGCCGAGGACGGAACGAACACAGTAAAGATCACAGGAGTCAAATGGAAAACAGGTAAGATCGACACGAATAAGGTCGCTGAAATCACAATTCTTTCACGGATCAATCCGTAAGTAAGGGGGACAAATATACCATGACAGCACCTAAAGCACCTTTAGCAAGAAAAGTGCACACTATCGATGGGCTTGGACCATCAATGACGATGAACGACGCAGCAATCGGCTCCGGTATGGCGTTTCTAGTCGGGGAACTTGAAAAGCGTGACCCACGACTTTTAGAACCGTTAAGCAGTGTAACTTGGATGCGCGATATCGTATCCAAGACTGGCGGTGGATGGGTTGATTTCACTTCAAACCAATTCGTTGACTACGCTACCACTGGCGGAAATGAAGACGGTATTATCGGAGGCGAAACCAACGATATCCCAGTCATGCAAGCAAATACAACCAAAGACGTTTACAAGGTGTTTAACTTTGCGAATATCTTGAAGGTTCCGTTTGTCGATCAGCAAAAACTACAGAACATCGGTCGAAGCCTAGATGACATTCTGGATAAAGGTATTCGTTTGAACTATAACAAGTCTATCGACAACATCGTATACACTGGCTTTCCACGTGCAGGCGTATACGGTCTTATCAATAGCCCTGACATTACGGCATCTGCTGTCGCCGCTGGTGTATCTGGGCAAACCAAATGGAACAAAAAAACACCGGATGAAATCCTTGCAGACATTAACGCAATCATTACAGATACGTGGGCGGCGTCTGAGTACGATTTAACGGGTATGGCAAACCATATTCTTATTCCACCACAGCAATACGCGTACCTTGTCGGCACGAAAGTAAGCGAGGCTGGAAACATTTCTATCCTGCAATTTTTGCTTGATAACAACATCGGCAAAAACCAAGGGATTGATCTTACGATTGCCCCATCGCGTTGGTGTTCTGGTGCGGGTACCGGTGGCACAGATAGAATGGTTGCCTATGTAAATGACGAGGACCGTGTAAACTTCGATCTAACAGTACCGCTCAGCCGAGTTATGACTCAATCGCAAGTAACTGAGATGGCATACTTGACTGCCTATGCTGCTCAAATCGGTCAGGTCAAATTCTTATACACCCAATGCGCTCGTTACGGCGACGGCATTTAAGGAGGCGTTTGATATGCGTATTTTCTCGAAAAAGTCGTTTCAATTTGATCACCCAGCAGGGCAAGAACCTGCTGTGGTGGTTCAGTCGCAAAGCTTTGCTGATGTTCCGGATTGGGTATCCAGATCCTTGATGTTTAAACTTGCCAGTCAAAACGAAGACGTCACATTGGTGGAAAATAAGCAGGATGAAAAAGTAGCAGAAACAGGAAGCAAAGCAAAGAAGGCTTCGGAGAAAAAAGCGGAAGCTGAGGCGGCCGCAGAAGATGGCCAACAACAATAAAGAAGGTGAGCGCATATGTCAATGACAGGTGGCAGCATGAGTGCACCAGGAGTCATAGGGGTTGCTTCTAACATCAGGACGGGGAGCAATCCCCCTTTTAGTTTCGAGGACTTCATCGCAGTTTATCCGCAGTTTGGAGCAAATGCGGAGGGGAACTATGTAATACCACAAATGATCATACAAATGTATATTGACCTCGCAAACGAGTGTATCAAACAAGCAAGATGGCATTCCTACTGGACTGTTGCAACGGGGTGGTTTGTTGCTCACTTCTGCACGTTGTACATGCAGGGTATAGCAGATCCAAACAGCGGAGCAGCGGGTGTCTTAAAAGCAGGACAAACACGGGGGCTAGCTACCTCAAAGTCGGCTGGCGATGTGTCCGTAAGTACGGACTACTCCGTGATTGCTCAGGACCTAGACGGATGGGCTGCATGGAAGCTTACGATTTATGGACAACAGCTTGCAACGATTGGGCGTTTAGTTGGAAAAGGCGGCATGTATGTCTATTAAAGAGGTGATGTCATGTGTTTAGCGCCTTTGCCAAAGTTACGACAGGGGTAGACAAAACTGACGAGCTTAAAAAAATCTTGGACGGTTTAGCAAAAAAGCAGGTGTATGTGGGTATCCCTGAAGGTGGCGAGCGCCCGGAGGAACAAGGTCAACCTATCACAAATGCGCAACTGCTGTATGCTCACACCCACGGCATCCGTCAAAAGGCGATGCGTGATGAAATGAACCCTAAGGTGGAAAGCGGTGAAATGACATACAGCAAAGCTTATCAGATGTGGATACAAACACATGGGTCACCCCTTTGGCGTTCGCCTCCACGTCCTGTCCTCGAACCGGCTATTGAGCATAACAAGGAAGCCTTATCAAACCAATTGAGAAAGGTTTCTGAAGTAGCTCTGGACGGTGGAGACCCTGAACCAGAGTTACACAAAGCAGGCTTAATGGGACAAAACTTTGCCCGAGAATGGTTTACTAACCCTGAAAACGGATGGCCGCCTAACTCTCCGATCACAGAAGAGAGAAAAGGCAGCGACAAGCCGCTCATTGATACGGGCGAGATCCGCAAAGCTATCACCTATGTTGTGAAAGGATGATCGTAGATGATCGATGTCAGTGAAGTGATTACAGATCCTGATTTTGCCCAGTCGTTTACCGTTCATCGCAAATCAGGAGAATGGATAGCAGGACGGTCGGTATCCTCCGACGCATCAATAACAATGACCGGCATCGTAACCGTTGCGGATGCAAAGACGCTGGAACAACTGCCAGAAGGCGACCGTGTAACAGGACTGATGTGTTTCTACTCTACCCATGAACTGTTTACAACCCGTGAGCAGGGCACGTCGGATCAGTTAGAATGGCGCAAAGAGTTGTACAGAGTAAAGCAAGTATTTCCTTATGGGGATTATGGGTACTTCAAAGCGATTGGGCAAAGGATGGCAGGTGATTAGATGGCAGCAGATACAGCTCTCACACTGGCTGAGATAGAAGATATCTTTTGGCAGTGCACAATTAAGAACCTCGGACTCGACCCTGACAAGAAAGAAAGTCAAAAGCGTGTTCGTATTGGATACCCAGCAGACGGCGCTCCAGCTTGGAAGCGTGACGAGAATGTTGGGTTTATTCTTGTCTCGTTTGCCAGCGACCCTATGACAGAACAAGTGGAGTTGTCTTACAACAAGACCAGTGAGACCACAGCAGATCACATTTCCAGCTATACCCGCGTCATTCAAGTTTCATGGACATTTTACGGTCCGAGTAGCTATGAAGATGCGGATAAGGTACGCGCAGGTCTGTACAGAAGCCCATTGCTTTTTTCCCCGTTGCATTTAGTCACGAATACTCCTTCTCCTTTTCGTTTGCCGGAACTATTCAGCGGACAATGGTGGGAACGCTCTACGTTAACAGCGAGGTTTAATGAAAAAGTGGTACGCAGTTCTACAGTCAAATACATTCAATCTGCAGATGTGCAGGTTATCCCAAATAGATAAGAAAGGTAGGTGTTTTTCTTGGCTCAGTCTCTTGATGATATCGTAAAAGTGAATGTCATAGTGTCGCCCATGGCGCAAAGTGCCGGAACGTTTAATATTGGTCTGATTGTGGGAAAATCAAAGGCGATTACTGCTTCAGACCGTGTAAAAATTTATTCAAGTTTGCCTGATATGAGTGACGATGGTTGGAAAGAGTCAGACCCAGAATATGCAGCGGCCAAACTTTACTACAGTCAATCTCCTACTCCATCAAAATTGGTCGTTGGACGCTGGGACGATACAGAAACAGTAGCCGATGCAATAAAAGCATGCCGTGCAGCAAACAATGATTGGTATGCCTGCTACGTAGTAGATGCTACTTCCGAAGAAATCGAGGCGGTAGCATCAGAAGTGGAAGCCATGAAACCGGAGTCTGTGTACTTCTACACAACCAATGATGAAGCAGTAAAAGCAGGTACAACCGGAAACATCATGGAAACGCTGAAAAACAAGGCTTATAAACGTACATGGGGACAATACAGCACCACGCCACATGCAGCGGCCGCCGCGATGGGATATTCAATGGGGGCTAATACCGGTGGAGCAAATTCAGCTTACACGTTGGCTTATAAAACCGAAGTCGGAGTCTCACCAGAGCCTCTTTCCACAACAGAAGTACAGAAAATACTCGCTTTGAACGGAAATGTATATACAGCCTACGGAGCCAAGTATAAGTTGCTTGTGCAAGGAAAAATGGCAAGTGGTGTGCATTTTGACGAGGTTTTAAATTTGGATATGCTCCAAGCAGAAATTCAAATCGGAGCAACCAATGCCCTAGTAGGTACAGGAAAAATTCCACAAACAGAAGATGGTATGGCACTGCTGATTAGTGCCATTTCTGAGCAGTGCGACAAGTCTGTGATGCGAGGAGCGATTGCACCAGGAGTGTGGAAAGCGGCTCCCGTCCTCACTTTGGAACGAGGGGATACGCTGTCGAAAGGATACATGGTACTGGCTGAAAGGATTGCAGATCAAACACAGGACGAACGAGATGCACGAAAAGCTCCGCCGATCTATGTACCGGTTAAGATGGCAGGAGCAATTGAGCATGTTGTCGTCAATGTAACGGTCAATCGCTAGGAGAGGAGAAAGAGTAAATGTCATACACGACGTATAGTTTTGCTGACGTAGCGATGGTTATTTCGCACGCATCTGTCGGTCAATATGTAGCAACGGGCGCGGGACTAGGAAGCATCTCTACTGCGATGGCGCAAGAACGGACGACCCATGATGTTGCTGCTGACGGCACGATTATGATTTCAAAAATCGAGGGGCGAAACGGCAGTCATACGATTTCTGTGCAACAAACCTCCGATTTAAATAAGTGGCTCTTGAAACTATACAACTACCTATCACAAGCTCCCGCTTCAGAGTGGGCAGGCATAAAAATAACGGTCCGTGCGTCTACGATGCAGGAGTTAATTAGATCTATTGGGGTATCATTTCAGAAACTGCCAGACAAGCAATTTCAGGCACAGGGTCAACAAGTTTCATGGGTACTAATGGCGGCAGATATTGACCAGAACGTGACATAAGCATTCACCAATAATCAAGTAAGGAGCCTAGAAGGGCTCTTTTTTAATAAGAGGAGGAACCTACATGCAACCAATCGTGAAGCATAAATACGTAGAGGTCGGGGATCGCAAGTTTCAAATACGGAAGTTTCCAGCAAAAGTTGGATCGTTCATGATTATCAGGCTGACAGCGTTGATTGCTCCGATGTTCACGGCAGCAATTAAGTCGAATGTAAAAGCCAAGTCAGTAGATGAAGCCAAGTTGGCAGATGACATCGATATCTCAGGTGTGTTGGAACAACTGACTAACCTCTCAGAAAAAGACTTTGACTATATACAAGAGAAAGCTTTGAGCGTTTGCTATGAGTCGCTACCGGGAGGACTTGCCCCTGTATTACATGCAAATGGAACATTCGGGGTAGAAAACCTTGAAGATGACACAGTAACAGTTATGGCACTTACAATACATGCCCTTACATTTAACATGACAAGTTTTTTTCAAGGGAGCGGTCTCGGGGGTCTAGTGAAGGGATTGGTTTCATCCCAGCAAGATTAATCAATGTGGATGAGTTTCTTTTTGCCCCTGTCCTTGGTGGTCTTTGGACACATCGAGATGTCGTAGAGGACGTGTTCGACATCGATGATTTGCTAGACGCCCATGAAATTATGGAAGTTAAGGCAGAAAACACGCGAAGGGCGCAAGAGGCTGCCAAATTACAGGAAGGGGGGGTGCTAGGTTGATCGATGTTATCAAAGAGTATTTAGTTTCACTAGGGATGTCGGTTGATAAAAACTCTTTCAATGAAGCGACGAAAATAATTCAAACGGCTGAACAGGGTGTTAAAAGCTTTGCTGGATCAACTATCAAACGCTTTGGGCTGGCGGGAACTGCTGTAGTTGGTACTTTAGCTGCCGCAAACGCCGGTATCGCCACCTTTCTGGGCAGTCTGGCTAAAGCTGACTTGGAAAACGAGAAGTTCGCCCGCAAAATGTGGATTTCAAAAGATACAGCAGAGGAGCTTAACAGCACCCTGAAAGTTATGGGCGCTACGATTGAAGACCTTTACCTCAGTCCAGAACTGCTGAGTGATTTCAAACAATTGCGTTCAACAATCAGCGAAATGAAGCCCCCTCCCGAATTTCAAAATCAGATGAAGACGATCCGTTCCGTTCAGTTTGAGTTTCAGAGACTGCGGTTGGAGTCAACTTATGCGCTCCAATGGATCGGATTTTATCTGTTCAAGTATTTAGAAGGCCCTATTTTAAATATCAAAAACGGGATGCGATCGTTTAATAACTCGATTACGAAAAGCATGCCGAAATGGACGAAGAATATCGCGCAGTTTCTAAGTTGGATCGCAAGGCTAGGTATTGCTTTCTACAAAGGCGGACGAGATGTCTTCAAGATGTTCTCTAAGTTGGGTGAGCATATACCTCGTTCGCTCAAAATAATAGGTGCCGCGTTGTTAGGACTGTCTGTTATTTTACGGATGGGTCCATTTGGCATCATATTCAGCATTCTGACAGGGATTCTGTTGCTTCTCGACGATTTTTACACCTATCTCGAAGGCGGAGAAAGTGCCTTTGAACCGTTTTGGAAAAAGCTTCAAAGCATCTATAAACTGCTGAAAGATAACGGTGTTATCAAACAATTTTGGGATGAGTTCGATTCTGGCATGCGTAAAGCGGGGGCAGGCGTAAAGAAGACATGGGAGTGGCTTGTTCGACTGTACAACAAGTTTGAAGAAAATGGATCGTTAAGAAACTTCAAACAAGGCATAGAAACAAACTTTTCAACTGCCAAAACAATCATAAAAGATTACAGCTCGTGGGTTACAAAGGTTTTCGAGGACTTGAATAAGGAAGGAAAGCTATCCGGTCTTGAAGAGTCTTTCATAAAACTGGGGAAAGAAATTTCAGAAGGTTACGTAGCGGTCTCGAAGTTTGTTGAAAAACTCTATGGGTTAGAGGAAACCAAGGAAGTGTTCCAATGGCTTGGCGATTTTTTAGAGAACACGCTGAAGTACATTCTCGACAAAATAAATGACACGTTACAAGCAGTAACTTATTCTCTAAAATCAGCCAGAGCGTTTTTAACCGGGGATGACGAGCTACAAGAGGAAGCAAATAAAGAGTTCCTTGGCGATGACCCGCACGAAAAAAGGCCTATCGGGTTAGGGAGAATGAAACCTGCAGATGCACTTCGAGATTTGAAGAGTCAAATGCCTTCGACTCAAGACGCTAAACTAGAGTCGAGTGTAAACAATTTGCCCAGGAACCTTGAACCGTCGTTTAAGAAAGCGCTGAATGAATCCGAAATGGTAAAAGGGATGCGTGGATTCAGTCAAGATTTGAAAACAGGATTTAATCTCCTAACCGCAACGATGAATCCTGACATAATGCAGTATTACCAGGGGATGTCTGCTGGAGCCTATGCAAACAGTTACATGTATACAGCGAATGCTACATCGCAGACTACTATCAAAAACGAGAATAAGCCAGTTTTTTATATCAATAGCACGGAGCCGAAAGTAGCGGCACAAGAAGTCAACAATCAATGGAATAATAATTTTCGTAGCATGCGCAACCCATTTTAGGAGGTGAAACTGTGCCTGTAAGTCCGATACTGGATCTTAGTTCCCGGCCTATTGCATCGCTTGTTTACCTCAAGACGAATATCGGCGGCTGGTTCTTCGATGCTTTTTTGCGCTCAACACATACTAGCCGACTGAACATCACCCAGCATCCCGTGCAGACAGGAGCTGCGCTGACCGACCATGCTTATCTCCAGCCAAAGGAACTGACAATGGAAGTAGGTATGTCTGACGTAGCGGAAGGTCTAATACCTGGGCAATTTACGGGGAGTTGGAGTCGATCTGTTCACGCATTCAAGGTGTTGCAGGAACTTCAAGCATTGCGTGTACCTTTGCAGATTCACACACGTCTAGGTCTTTACCAAAATATGTTGATCGAAGAACTTACAGCACCTGACGATTTTACTACACTGTCAGGACTTCGTTGCACGGTAACTATGCGTGAAATCATCGTAGCGCAAGTACGCACGGTAAAGATTAGTAGTAAGCCGGCTGTAACTGATCGAGCTAAACAAGGTAAAAAAGAGCCTGTCGATAAGAATAAAAGCGTCATTGTTCAAAGTAGGGATAAATTGTTTGGGCGGTGATTATTTGGCAACCGTAATATTACCAATCGTACCTGAGCGAAATCAGGATTTTTCCTGTACCCTACCTATCGGGTCAGCAAACATTACGCTGGATTTCGCATTAACTTACAACTCTCCAGGGGGATACTGGTTCATGTCGATCACTGATCATGAAACTGGGAAACTTCTAGTTGATGCCCTTCCACTATTACCTGGTGAATATCCGACCGCAAATCTATTAGAGTCGCATGGATATCTAAAGATAGGAAGTGCTGTAGTTGTTTCTGCTAATGGAGATAACTCAGCCCCCACATTTGACTCGCTGGGGAAAGACCACTTGGTAGTTTGGAGTGATGATGTTTTTTAAAACTTATTCAAAATATTTGCTACAATCGACATTGTTCGACAATAGAACGAGGAGTACATGTGTTAATATACTGATAAACAATAATCAAGCTGGGGATAAACGATGAAGAACTGCAAGTATTGCGCAAGGAAAGTAGCGCCAATATATAGGAGAAATAAATTTAGTTTAATTTGGTTTATATTCTCTGGCCTTATTTCGTTCGGTATCATTTCTACTATCTATCTTCTGTTATGGATATTTGGTAGTAAACCGCGATGCCCGATTTGCAATGCGAGATTATAGCAATAAAAAGGAGTTAAATAAGCAATTTGGTGGTGCTTAAATGAAAACGAAACTAATATTTTTCTTGGCAGTATTAGTCTTTTTTGTATCCAATAGTGCAAATGTCTCTTATGCGGCAACCATTCCGAGCACAAATTACAATATTCAAATCCCAACTAATATTAAAAAGCCAGTTGACTTCATTGAATATCTTTTCAATAAAGGCCTTATTAAAAATTTCAATGATGCGAGAAATTATATGGAAAGCAACAAGGTTAAAATTCTGAAACTAGATCCAAAATTGGTAGATTACGGTTTTACGACAAATTTTTACGCCGAAATTAATCAACCGTCGGTAAATAATGGAGTTCAGCCAAGCGCATTTAACCAAAACACATACATTGAATGGATTGTTCCAGTGGTCGTTTATAATTCGAGTAAGCAAACACAAGAAATAAGTAAAGAAAGTTTTAACTTAGTACCACATGTGCTGGCTGAAGGTAATGAATTACATGTTCTAGCATTAAATGCTGAATACATCAAAGATCGTTCCAATGGTGCGATTGTTGGAAATGTAAAGGTAGCTCCTGAAACAGAACAGTATATCAATGTAGTATTCCACATTTATACTCCAACCTTTATGGAAAATGTAAAAATCAGATTGTATGACGGAAAAGATCATACAGACGTTAAAATCACGAAAAAATGACAATCTATATCAGTTTTGCTAAAGCACTCCTCATTGGGGTGCTTTTTATTTGCTCTCAGGAGGATGTGAGTACTTTGAATGCAGCCGCCCAACGTATCTACAATTTAGGAGTCAAGGAAGCGCAAATGCAGGGAGTAGACGTTAACATTGTACTGGCTACTCTCGAAGCTGAAACAAATTTTACAAATAAAACGGGAGATCAAGGAAACTCTCTCGGTCCTGGGCAAGTGCAACCGCGATGGCATAGCGCCACTTTTATTGCACAGGCAAACCGATTTCGTCTTGAGTGGCCACGTACACTGCAAGAACAGACAAATTTGGTGCTTAGTCACGACCAATTTGCTGTTGCTGTTGCCGTTGCAGTGATCAAACAAAAATGGGATGCAGCAAAAGGTAACTTTCTGCAATTCTCCAAATGGTATGTAGGAGAAAAAATACCACAATCGGACTATGAGCGACGGTTGAAGATTTACCAGAAGTACGTGGGCGGAGGCGTACCAAATACATGGCCAGGAACGTCCTCTGTTGCGTCAGGTAGCAACTCACCAAGTGGATTTGGAGGAAGTCCATCATCAGCAAATCAAATTAACGACATATCCCTTCCTTCCACAAACTACGGCATAGTTGCAAACAGTCAAAAAAACGGAAATGTCTTATATGGACGGCGATACCGCGTACTGGTATCAAGTGCGAAGGGAGCCGCTCTGGATGTCTCACAGTTGCGATGTATGTTTGATATTCGTAAAACACTGACACCACAGCCGAACTTTTCAACCGTGACCATATACAACTTAAATGCCGAAACGGAAAACCAAATTATTAACGAAGGGGATACCGTAATTGTAGAAGCTGGCTATGAGGGGGAACAGTACGGCTTAATTTTTCGCGGTGATGTCGTACAAGCCGTTCGAGGTAAAGAAGACGGGGTATCATACAAGCTAACACTAAATTCCATAGATGGTGATAGGTTTTTAAATTCAGGGTATGTTACTTTTTCTGTTGCCAAGGGCCAAACTGCCCGTACTCAAATCAGTGCAGTTACAGATAGAGCCAAAATTCCTGCGAAACTTGGGACAATCTCAGGCAATTTGCAGTCAGCCCAGCTCACACGTGGAAAAGTATTTTTTGGGCTGGCGAAAGACTATCTCAGACAGCTTGCCCAATCGAACTCGGCGACGTTTTATCTTGAAGATGGAAAAGTGAATGTTATTACAGCTCAGGATTATCCGCCAAACGAAATCGTCGACTTGTCTCCGGATTCAGGGTTAATCGGAACCCCAATGCAGAATGATTTTGGGGTGAATTTTAAATGTTTACTTAACCCACGATTGAAAATAAATTCGCTTGTCCGAATTAACAACAGCTTGATCCAAGAGCAGACATACCAATTTGGTCAGATGCCACGAGGACTGGATGCTGCTGGCATCTATCGCATCATTGGTATGCGCTTTTATGGAGATACACAGGGTGATGCATGGTATACAGAATGCGACTGTGTATCTCAAGCTGGTGGGGTTATGCCAGGGTTAATGGCATCTACTAGTTCAAATCCTTGGAGGTGATTATGTGGGGGTTTCTGTTAACGAACGTGTAAAGGAAAATGAAATCGAATTCTACAATACTTTGGTTGATAAGATTTTCAGTACCATGCGGGTTAGCGTTCCTGGCATTATTAAAAAGTTTGATCATGAGACACAGACAGCAGAGGTTCAAATTGCGTTACGTGAGCATGTGCAGCAAGAAGACTTGCAATATATCTGGACAAAGATCGACCCTCTGTTGGATGTTCCCGTTGTTTTTCCACGGGGCGGCGGGTATGTTCTTACCTTTCCGATCAAAGAAGATGACGAGTGCCTAGTTGTCTTTTCTGATATGTGTATCGATGCTTGGTTTACGCTTGGAAAGCTACAAAACCAGATAGAAAAGCGACGGCACGACTTGTCTGATGCAATATGTATTCCTGGTCTATGGTCACAGCCAAGAAAACTGAAAGACTTTTCTCAGAACCATGTCGAGTTGCGTGATGAGGACAGGAGCCAGTTCATCCGGATGAAGCCCGGTGTTATTGATCTTGTTTCCCCTACCGTACGGGTAAACGGTGTGAATATCACTACACAGGAAAGATATGACGAGTGGATCGACGGAGGAGGGAGAGTGGACACATGAAATACAGAGAAATGGTCGGCGGTGACTACAGCATGGGCAGACCGTTTCTATCTAAAGCGGCTGCTGTAGGACAAGCGATCTATACGCGATTAAAACTCCTCATGGAGGAATGGTGGGAGCAACTTGACGATGGGCTTCCGCTTTTCCAAAATATCCTCGGCGCAAGTGGGCATCCAGATAACTTGCAGGCGGTCGACCTTTTGGTGCAAGCGCGGATCATTGAAACACCCCATGTATCGCAGATCACCAACTTCCAAAGCACCTATGATAATCGGACTTACTTTTTTCAATGCAATGTAGAGACAACATTCGGAGAAACCATTCCCATATCCATTACTTTCTAAAGGAGGCGAAAGAGAAATATGGCCTACTTTGCACCGTACATTGATGAAACAGGCTATCACATGCCTTTCTACGCAGATATCCGAGATGAACTGGTGAATCAGGCAAAAGGGATTTTTGGACAGGACATGTATCTGGGAAACGATAGTCAAGACTACCAGTTCATCTCTGTTTTTTCCAGCATGCTCTATGACTCCTATCTAACCTGCCAAGCTGTCTATAACAGTAGGGGGCCAGCTACAGCAATCGGAGCAGGCTTGGATGTAGTAGTCGGACTCAACGGAATCAAACGTTTACGGAACACCTATTCAAAAGCTCCCGTCACTCTAACTGGCACACCTGGAGCAATTATCTCGAACGGAATCGTTTCAGATGCAGGGCACAACTGGTCTCTGCCTTCGGTAACGATAGGAACAGGCGGTACGTATTCCACGATTGCAACTTGCCAGACAATAGGCCCGATCCAAGCAGAGGCTAACACGATTACAGGTATTGTTACTCCGACGCTAGGTTGGACGGGTGTAACTAATCCGGAGGCAGCCGTCCCAGGAAAATATACCGAATTAGATCCACAACTACGGTCTCGTCAAGCGATCAGTACGGCCAATCCTAGTCGGACAGTATTGGAAGGAATAAAAGGGGGCATTGCAGCAGTAAGCGGCGTCACGAGGTATGACGTATATGAAAATGACACAGGCATGACAAACGAACTGGGGCATCCTCCGCATTCGATTACTGCAGTTGTGGAGGGTGGAGATGACGCGGACATTGCACAGACCATTTTTAACAGAAAGACACCGGGATGCTATACGAATGGGACAACGACTATGAATATTGAAGATCGTTTTGGAGAGACGACCCCTATTCGTTTTTATCGTCCAACTTATGTGGATATAGCTGTTGTCGTACAGGTTAAGAGACTGAATGGCTTTACTACTCAAACTGCAGATGATATCGCTAGCTATATTGCAGACTTCATTAATAGTGTGGCACTGGGCAACAGTAGTCTTGTTTTATCCAGCTTATGGGGAGCAGCTTTACAGGCGAATAGAGTTTTAACGAGTCCGTCCTTTTCTATTACAAGTTTGACAGCTGCGAGGCTGGGTGATCCGCAAGCGTCCTCGGATATTTCGTTGCTGTTTTATGAGGCAGTGCGCGGATCAAAGGCGAATGTCACTGTCAAAGTCACAGCGTAAGAGGGTGGGCAGAGAATGGCAATTAAGCAATACTTAGATTTGATCACTTCACAACATTGGGGCAAAGACAAGTACGTTCGCTGGCTAACCGCGGTGCTTGAAAAAGGGGACGCAGTTGTTACCGTGGCAAATCAGATACCTGAAGCTTTCACGATCGAAAAAGCAGTAGGGGTGCAGTTGAATACCGTGGGGGATTTGGTGGGCAGGTCACGGTACCTGCCTTTTCAATTGGCTGATGGTACATCACCGACAATGGATGACTCGATCTATCGAGTGGCACTAAAGGCTAAGATAGCACAAAACCAATGGGACGGTACCATACCGCAAATTTACGAGTTATGGGACGACCTTTTCCCTGACGCGCGACTGAGACTATACGACAACCAAGACATGACCATGAAGGCGAGTATTCGAGGAGAACTGGGACTGCAAAGCGTCTTACTGGTTACTGTAGGATATATTATCCCAAAGCCGTCTGGCGTCCGACTTAACATCGCTTTTGAGTCCGAACTTGACCGGATGGATTACATTGGTATGTGTGTGACAGGTACGGACGTAGTAACCATTGATTCAGAAATGCCAGAAGATTGGTGGCTATCGCAAGCAAATCGAATGGACTATCAAGGGTTACTTGTAACAAATAAAGATAAGACAACAATTAGTTCTGAGGCACTGTAAAGGAGGAAATCGAATGGCAATCTACCCAGTGATGACAATTACGCAACGTGGTAAAGAGCTATATGCCAAGTCACAGACGGGAACAGCAATCACCTACACACGTATGAGGATTGGTTCAGGGTCCTACACAGGCGATCCATCTATTTTAACTGACCTGGTACAGCCAATTGATTATGTATCAATCAGTTCTTTTGCAAGAACGGGAAGCACTGCTCATATAAAGGCTGTGTTCCAAAATAACAAGATCACGCAAACAACGTATTCTTGCGAGATTGGCATATTTGCAAAAGACCCAGACTTGGGCGAGATCATGTATGCCTACTCAAATGCAGGTACGAAAGGTGATTACATCCCACCTTTTTCGACTGGTCCGTTTTCGCGAGAGTTCCAGTTGAATGTAGCGGTAGGAACTGCTAGTCAGGTCGTTGCAAATATTCCTGATACGTTGTTTCTCCCGCTAGCTGGAGGGACTATGACAGGTCCGCTGATTTTGTCCGGCAATCCTACACAAGCTTTGCAAGCCTCCCCTAAGCAATATGTGGACGAAAAAGTTGCAGAAACTAGCAGTAATTTTGAAACACACTTAAAAAACTTTTCCAACCCACACAAAGTAACGGCAGCGCAAATCGGAGCTGAAACACCTGCAGGAGCACAAGCTAAAGCAGATAAGGCTGAAACAAATGCCAAAAATGCCTCAGTACCGCGAACTGGTGGAACAATGACAGGTCCTCTTACAGCCCAAAACAACACCAGCTATACAACAAAACAGGTGCGTAACATTATTCTCTCCACGAACGATCCCACAGGTGGGGACAACGGTGATATTTGGATTAAGTACAAGGTATAGGAGGTTTAGGTATGGCGAAATTTTTATACAAAAAATACTACGCTTCCCCTGTCTACAAATATGATCCTCTTCAATTTGGATATAGATACGAATCCGTCGGTGATTTGGCGGGATACAAAAGTTTTGCGTTTGACCCTTCGACCGGACAATTCAGAGGAACCGGAGATTTTATAACCTTAAAACCAGGACAGTATGGTCAAGTATATGTGATCAATACTAATACAACTCTTTTTTTCCAATATTGGTATACAGAAAAAATTATCCATCAAGACCGGACGACATCCTACATATCTTATTATGAAAAAGGTTCATATATTGGGGATGTAGTTGAAGAAGATGGGTCGTACCCCGAAAATGGCCCGCAAGGAAACTATTGGTATGTGAAAATAGGTCCTGCGTTTCCAAATATGAAAGTAAACATAGGCGGCTCATGGAAAGAATGTACAGAAGGTTGGGTGAACATCAACGGGGTATGGAAAAGTATTGATAGAATCTTGATTAAAGAAAACGGTGTCTGGAAGGAAAGCTAAGGAGGTACTAACGGATGCAAGTATATATTCATGATTATCGTATGGATGGAAGCGATTATGTAGTTTCCTTTCGAACAATTACTAGTAGCGGAAAAGAGTTTATAACAGAACATATGATTAGTTCGGAACAAGCAAAAAACAAATCACAAAAAGAAATCATAGAATTAGCATGGATTGCTGTTAAAGACACCGTTGAGATTCATGCTGAAAGAGTAGAGAGGGAGATGGAGACCGATCCAGTTCAGTGCGATCTAATCGGTCAAAAATTAATAGAACCGAAAAGCAAGCCTGCTAGATTAGATTTAGTCGGCCCATGGTTTATAGAGCAAAGTGAAACAGTACAAACGATAACGTATTCGGCTATCCTTTATGACCAATACGGGAAAGAGATTGCTGCTAACGCCCTTAAATGGAGACTAGCCAATGCGCCAGATCATGTGAGTTTTAATGAGAACGTTCTGACCATTCAGCCTGTAACTTTAGAGGAAAAAGTTACGTTTCATCTCCTTGCCTCAACTGATGGAGTGGAAGAAAAGATTTCTGTTAGTCTCCTTACGTATCAACCGAAAACGGTAGAAGAACGAGTTCTGATGCTAGAAGATCAGACTGAAAAGTTGAAGAAAGAAAATCTGACTACGATGCGTGCTGTAACTGAAGCATTTGAACAAGGAGTTACTACCGAAGAGAAAACCAAGACCAACATGATTGCCATAACCGATCTATACGAACAAACACAAGAACTCCAAAGCGCCGATGGGAAGTAAACTCATTGAGGCGTTTTTATTTTGGTTACTTTCTCTTTTGAAGGGAGGTGATTCTATGGCAATTGTGGTAATCTATGCAACTCTAATTATTGAAGGAGATAAAGAATTTTCCCAAGTACCAACTCGAATTAAGTCTGATGTAAAACGTCAACTCGAAGTGCTCGGAGTGCCAGAATTAGCACAATAACGCCTTTTCCAATCGGAGAGGCGTTTTTTCATGGGGAGTCATTTATGCGGCTCTCTTTTATTTTTGCCCCAAGGGGTGAGGAGGCATGATACATGCGGCTAACAATGGAGATTCAAACCTTATTCAAACCAGGAAACGGTATTGCTGCTCTTATAGGAGCCGTGGTCCTCCCGTGGGTAGACATTCTATACGGTGCAGAACGTCGGGAAGTATTGTTTTTCTTCTGTCTAATAATTGGAGCAGATTGGCTTACAGGTGTTTGTGCATCGAAAAGAGAGAAAACCTATTCATCTGATTATGGAATCAGGAAAGGGATACCACGTACTCTATTCGTTTTCTTGTTACCCGTCATTGCTAATTTTTTTGACGCTGCCTTACAGACTCCTGGATTCCTTTTTTATGGAGTCATATTTGGCTTGTCCTACCACACATGGGTAAGCGTAACAGCAAATACGGTGCGCGCGGGATGGGGGCGGATAGTACCTGTATCTGTTATGAGACTTATAGGTTCGGAACTGAAGGCAAAATCAGAACGTTCCCAAAAGCATAAGGAGGGGAAATGATGGATATGACCTATGATATTGCTACATTAGCGGCAATTGTTGCGGCGCTTACTGGTGTGGCTAAAGGCTTTGGGTTTCCGAATAAATACGCTCCAGTGGTCGCTATGGTGTTTTCGGCCCTTTTTGTATTTCTGCCAACTGGGGAATTAAAAAACAATCTACTAACAACGGTGGTTGTCGGATTAACGGCTGCGGGAGCTTATAGCTATGTAAAACCGGACAACGGAGGGAACAAGCAATGAAACCACAGGATTTTATAGATAAGATTGCACCTGGTGCTGTAGCAGACATGAAGAAAACGAGGATACCTGCATCCCTTACAATTGCTCAGGCAATCCTTGAATCAGCTTGGGGCGAAAGTGGATTAACCAAGCAAGGGAATAACCTGTTTGGTATCAAAGGAACAGGTCCAGCAGGTGTTTGCGCCATGCCTACAAAGGAGAATTACAACGGTCAATGGACGACCGTAACAGCTAATTTCCGAGCCTATAATAACTGGGGAGAGTCTATTGCAGATCACTCCAAGCTAATTCTAAACGGTACGAGAGACAAGCCTACACGCTATCATGGCGTGTTAGGCGCTGATTATAAGACGGCTTGCTACGCAATCCACAAAGGTGGCTACGCCACTGATCCTGGTTATCCGGGTAAACTTATTGGATTGATCGAAAAGTACGGACTAGCTACATATGACAAGGAGGAAACAACAGTGAAACCAGAAGTAGCAAACGAAATTATCAGCCATTTACAAGGGCAATGGGCTTTTTACAATCAGATGGGGATGAAGGATAAGGCTGTGAGGATCGGGCGATTGGCTGATGAGTTGCGATTGGCGAGTGGACAGAAAGCAGAGAATAGGTGAATATTTATAAAAACAATAATAGCCATTTTTTGGATGGACTTTTATACAAAAAATGGCTATTATTTGATTGACTAGAAAGAAGAACATTATTATAATATGGTCATAATATATAAGGTAACAGCAGGGGAGCATATGGCAATCACACCTAGTGGTTAGGCGTTGCTCCCTTTGTGTTTTTTAAAATATCGTATAATAGCATAAGCCGACGAAGCTCGGTTAAAATTGTATTAGCTCCATCACTTTTTAATTCTTTAAGTTCAGAAATTATAAAGTCTTTAATCTCCTCCAGATCTAATTGTTTAATATTGTAGGAAAGAGTCGCATATATTTTTTCCTTTTTTTTATCTGATTGTATTATTTTTTTTACAGTTTTAGCGTTCCGATTAATAACATTTGATTTATTTATCTTGTTGAATTGAATATCAAAATTATCTACTATACCAATTTTTTGTTTCAATTTCTCCTTATCCGAAGGATGAAGATTGCTTTTTTCCATTAATTTACTATCTAATAACTTACAAATTGGTATTCTCGATCTAGGATTTTGAGTTGCTGCAAATTTCATTTTTATGTCAAGACTCATCATATCTGATTCAGAAATATAATCTAATGAATAACTGATTATATCAGGACTTTGATAGATATATGTAGAGTCACCTAATGCTACAGCGATTTTTTTGTCTTTTAAAGTATCTTCTAAAGAATCCAAATCACTAGTAGAAGTTAAAACGGTGTTTAGTTCTCCTTCTCTTCCTCTATCAACTATAAGTTTTTTTAAAATATGTTGATATTTTCTTATACCAGATGGAGCTACGCCTTGATCAATGGCTCCTATTGTTTTAAAGATTTTTTCGAAATTATCGGTTTTAATTAATTTTATTTTACATCCTAAATCTTTATCGTTAATTGCTTCTTCTATTATGTTTTTCTCATCTTTTAACCATTCGATTAAAATAAGTCGATCTTCAAGTAATATGATTTCTTCTTCAGTTAACGAACGGGTGAAGTCCTTTATTATCTTTCTAATGTTTAAATCAGTAAGGGAATAGCCTATAAAAATGATTGGAGAATGAATCATCATTGAAATGATTTTTGCACTAATCAAAACTGAATTTTTTTCGAAATTATTATAATCATTTTCAGAAATAATTATATCACTAGGGCAATCTACTGAGCCATGCAACTTATATAATTCAGCATAACCTAAGGTTTGTTTAAAAAAACCCTTTTGACCAATATATTTATCTATTTTGTATTGACTAATCTCGTTATAAGACTGCTCTACAAAACTATCATAATTTGTTGTCAAAATGATTTGTGCTTTTAATAGCATTTTTTGAAAAAATCTATATTCTTCTAGCATAGTATCTTTTAATTGATATTCACTAAATTTTGAAGCGATTGCTTTTTTTAATGGTTGAATTTTAGTTTTATAAGCATCTTTAGGTGTGAAATCTGCTATAGATATTTTACCTTCATTAAAAGCTTTATTATATTTCTCTTCAATAAGAGTACCCATTTTGATATTTGTATAAAAATCAATTTCTTTTACATTATAAGATGGATTTTCTTTTTCAATGCTATCCCTTAAATTATTTAATTCCCCATAAAAATTCTGAAGTCCCATTTCTAACCAAAAACTCTCTAGTAAACTTGTCCAGTCTGGGTAATTTAATAAAAAACGTTTTGATATACCAGAACCAATAAAAATTATCGGAAATTCATTATCAATTTTTAACTTATCTAGTGTATTTTGCATTTTATACACCTCCATTTAATAATAAGATACCACATTATTCCATAAATGTTTAAACATAATTTTCGTAGAGACTTGACAATCATCTTCGCAACCATTTCACCTATTTTCGTGTATTTTTGCAACCAAATTTACAAAAAGTCCTCCTGCTACATTTTAAGAAGGACCAAGTACAATCCTGATTATCCAAAGGATTGTGTTCCTACGTGGGCTACTTTGTAGGCGAGATGGAGCCTTTAATTATTTATATACGCAAAATCCCTCTAGGAAGCCCTAGAGGGATAATTTTATTTAAACAGCTTATTAATCACTTTACATATATCAGCTCTGTCGATCCGAAGGCTTGCGTTCCTACGTGGGTTATTTATGTAGATTCTCATCTATTTTTTCGTAAAAGAGTTACTAGTAAAGCTATAGTGAACGCTTGCGCGATTGCAAGTAATATAACCATAAGCTCAATAAAAGTACCTTTGATACTTCCGATAACTATAAACACTAAAAACATTATTGCCATCGTGAGTAGCCAGTATAGAAAAGCGCGTAATATCATAGAAGCCTCTCTCCTTAGATCAATAGTTTATAGTGTCTAACATTAGCGGAAAAGCTCGTAATAAGGTCAGAAAAATTAAAGCTCTGGATACTTAAACTCTATACCAAAATCCGCTACTTGAGTAGTTGTTGCAGGTTGAAGGGAAAGCCCCACGGGTCTATAAGAAACGGATACGGAACCACCTATAATTTTATGCCCATATTGGAATTTAATATTAATCGTTCCTCTTTCATTTTTATCAGCGTAAACATATTGAGAAATGTATCCAGAGTGTAGTTGTCTATTTCCCATTTGTAGGTCATATTCTGCTGCCACACCAATACCTGGGTCCCAATCAGATGCTTTTGAAGAATCTTCGCATTCCCATTTCTTTTTAAAAGCTGGTTTAGTACAGTAGCGATTTTCATGATCATCTGGTTTACCTTTTGAAGTCATAGGCAAAAAGAATTTGGATGTTACAGGGTATCCGATTGACATTTTATCAGTTAACGTCCACATCGGGGGTTCTGACCACTCGAAATAACCGTATAAATAGTATTTTCGATAACCACTTCTATCACTTTTGACTTCAAAAGCTTTTGCCTTTAACTCTATTTCGCTAAAATCATCTTCTTCATCCTTCTTTTTGGCCAATGATTTATTCATCTCAGATTGACCTTCATCAAATTTATGAATAACCGTTTTCGAACCAATTTTTTTAGCCCCTTGATCAATCAATGCTTGCAAGATGTGAGGAGGCATATCTTCCAGTTCTTCTTCATCTAAGCCAATGTCTGAAATAAGGGTTTCTCGTTCACTTTCTTTCAATTCTTTTTCAGGGTGAGTTGTTTCAGCGTAAGCGCTAAAACATAAACTCAAAGATAGAAACACAGTAAGAGCAGAAATCAGGATTCTTTTCATATTATTTCTCCTTTTCTTATATTAAGAATAGAATACTTATAATTGAAAATTATGTCAAATATTGAAATAATAGTTTATTGCATCTATTTTTGCTGGTCGATCTTTGAATACCATTTCTAACCATTGCATAATCTCCTCTTTATCTAATAAAATGGGAACGCACATTCGTATATAAGGAGATGTTTTTATGGCTAGCAAAATTCTTGATCCGCTTGTAACAAAATTCATCTTGCCAGAACACGCCGAGATGATACGTCAGCATCACGAGGATAAGAAACTGATCGAGAAACCCATCATTGAAGAGGATGAGCTAGCCGAGTTTTGCTACAGGATATCTGACTCACGTCAGTACGATTACGCCTTGACTATTAGCTGGTGGAAAGAGACAAAAGAGGGTAGAGGAGTAATTGAATCAGCGTGGGGATGGGTAGAGAAGTTTGATTCAACGTTTAAACAGATCAAGTTAAGGAATGATGAGGATTTTTGGTGGATACCTGTTGAGGATGTAGTGAAGGTAGATATGTAATTTATAATCAGGAAAGTCGTCTCCTTAAATTTAGGAAACGACTTTTTCTTTTGCAAACATTGCAAACCATTTTGCAAACCAACTTCAAGTTACGTAAAGGTACGTAAAGTACATAACGGTATCTAAAATATGTAAAAAGTGGCTTTTGATCTGACACCAAGGTACGTAAAGTACATAACGGGATGAAACAAAAAGATGTTTTTTATTTTTCTAGCTTGTGTAATGGTACTTGGTATCGGAGTATCGTCTTATGGTAACGAATTAAGTCCATCTGCCACGAATGCTTCTAAACGAATTGACGATTCTGTTTCTTCACTGAATTACGATACTGGTAATCAAGTAATTAGGTTTCAAATGCAAAATGGAACCTCATACTCTTCTGCACCACGTAATTAAAATGAATCACTTTATTTCGGCTTTACTTATTGTTTCAGCGGCAGGTATGATTTCTACTGCAATTTGGGTCATGCATCCTTTTGAAAAAATATCAGAAGGACATCACCAAAGAATTAAGCAAGCTACAGTTCTTACGTTTTATTAAATGGGTGGGTAAATAAGGTGATAAAACTAAAATTATTTCTTTTTTGCCTGTTGGCAATTTTCCTTTTATTTTCAATGACAGCTTCCTTGGAGCTGTTTAGTATTGAACACGCCTTGGCTAGAAGTATTTTTAGCGATGTCATGGATGATATGCGGGATATTGGATATTTGGATAGAGATGTAGAAAGATATTACAGTGAAAAGATGAATCAACTTGGATGGGAAGCGGTGGACGGTGATTATTTTCAAGGAAGTTTTCCAAGACAGATGAATCAGCGTGTATTAAAAGAGAAGCAGCAATTTATAGAACTACATTTGCAAATAAGGCCGTCCCGCGTAGCTAGATTGCTGAATAAGTATACAAGAGATGATTATTCTTTTGCTTTTTATAGTAGACAACCCTCCGAATATTTTGATGTTAGGTGGTAATGATGAGTAAACTTATTTCTATTTTGATCTTACTAGTTATCACATTACCGATGACGGTAAACGTATTATTTACGGGAACGGACAATGTATTGGGAACTAGCATTAGATTTTTTTCACGTCTTATAGAGATTGTCACTCATTTTGGGGTGAGATAAATGGGGCAACTAATAACTACCATATTATCGGTCATTCTCTTAGCATTTGTTCAAATTGGTGTTGTACAGGTGCATACTGTAATGCAGCTAAAAAATGAATTACTTGATTTAAGCTTTGCCACAACAAAATTTGTAAGCAACCGTGGAGGTAGAAGTGACACGGATGTTACTCAGGCTGTAAAGCGGTTTATAAAGGAAGAAGTAAATCACAAACCCTATAAGTTGAAAGATACAGATATTAGGTTTTTAATTAAGAGAAGTCATGCTCAGGATCGGGTTTTATGGAGTCATGCTGATGAATTTACTTTACAAATGGAATTGCCTGCTCCTGTTCTATCAAAGCTATTTCCTTTTTATCAGCATAGCATTTATTCACAACGACAAGGAACAATTAACGTAATGGATTATGATCTATAGGGGGGAAGCATACGGGAATTAAATTACTAATGATGTCAACGCTACTCCTCTTTCTGTTTTTTGGTCTAGTTGTAGTCGATACAGATATCATCATGCAAAAAAAGCAAGAGATGAAGTCATTGCTTGAATTAGGTAATCATAATGCTTCCTTTGCTGTTCATAAGGAACTAAAAACAGAAGGAATTATTGATTTAATTGAAACAGAAGCCTTTATTCGGTTTGGAGAAAGTATGAAAGAGAATGGAGATTATGTTGTAAGACCAGTAGAGTTACAACCAGGGAAATCTTCTGTTACTTCACAATCTTTGGCTATGTATACACTCTATATTGACTTTGAACAGTGGCATAGAAATCATAAACTAGAGTTGCAATATCGCGATAAAAAGCTGTTTGTTAAAAGCATAGTAGCATCACGGGAGAGAGAAGTAACCGGTGGAAAATTACTAGTAACCGTTTTTGATCAAGCAGGTAAGCCGAATACTCTAGCTCCAAAGAAAATGGTCGGACCATCAAGAATTGTTGTCGTTTATGCTTCTGAACCTTCCATTCTTCCTTTTCAACCACCGCATGAGTTCCCTGTCATCAGTGTGGAAGAATTAAAATGGTGAGTGTAAGGTGGTTTAAACATCAAGGGATTAAAGATTAACAAAAAATGTAGGATAGATTGATAGCTAGTTAATCTAGTGGAAACAGATGTACAACAATTGCCGAAAACGAACAAAGAAGTCGGGATTGACGTTGGACTTAAAGATTTCGCAATTCTATCCAATGGAGAAGTATTTAAAAATCCAAAATTCCTGCGGAATATGGAACAAAAACTAATTCGTGAACAACGCATCCTTTCCAGACGTGTGAAAGGTTCCTCAAATTGGAATAAGCAACGGATTAAGGTTTCTCGAATCCATGAACGGATTGCAAATGCACGAACAGACTATTTGCAAAAGATTTCAACGCATATTGTCAAAAACCACGACATCATTGCGATTGAAGATTTGCAGGTATCAAACATTGATGAAGAATCACAAGTTAGCCAAAGCCATTAGCGAAGTGTCTTGGTATCAGTTCAGAACCATGCTTGAATACAAAGCATCCTGGTATGGTCGCACTGTCGTTGCAGTAGGAAAAACATTTGCTTCCTCTCAGATTTGTTCGTGCTGTGGATACCAAAACAAAGAGGTTAAAAACCTGAATTTGCGTAAATGGACGTGCCCAAGTTGCCACAGCGAATGGGACAGAGACGTAAACGCAAGTTTGAACATTCTTGCCGAAGGCAAAAGACTATTGACTGCATAATCGCATTAACCACAGGAACTGTGGGGATCGCCTAATCAATTAGAAACCGTTAGGTTTCCGTACTTAGGAATCTCATGGCTTCAGCCGTGAGAGGTTCAAGTGACACCTCTTTTTACAGATTTACCCTCGTAAAGAATAAATCTATATTTAAATAAACCCAGAAAAGGCTCAAAAGCCAATCCTCATCCCCAAAAAACTTAACTAGCCTCTCAAAAATGCTGGATAAGGATATAGACGAGGCAACTATAACTTTCTTACACTTTTTTGTTCCTTTACAAAAATTATTTTCCACTATTTTTACACTTATTTTTTATCCATATTTTACATATAAGAAGAAATGCAACTTTTTAGGTGTATATAGAGTCAATACTAGTAGCGGGTTATTTCAAAATGTTTTTAACTACAGGGCTAATACAAGGTAAAACTGGTGTATACTGATAAGAAGAGGATCAGTTCGTAGGTAAAAATGCACTGGTACTTTGCGCCCGTGCTAATGATTCGCTAAAAACATTTTCGGTAAATAGTATTGTGACTGTTATCTGTTACGTACAGTAATATTAGAATTAGTACGTAATATGTATCAAGCAATGGTATAGCATAATTAAGGGAATAATAACTATATGTAAAAAGTTCTAGTTCTTTTAAAAATTATGTTCACCTTTTGCCTGATATTCTGTTAACATAAGGGTTATAGAATATGTATTAATGTGTCAACAGGAGATAACTGAATATTTCTATTTCCGATGAAGTGAGGGTTGCACATGACCATGAGTCACACCTCTTTCCAAGATTGTGCACGGCGTTGGCGTGAAGTCGAGAACGAATTGTCGATTGTTGTTCCTAAATCTTTACGGTCAGATACTTCCGCGTTATTGTTTTTGGAGGGCGTAGCAGCAACATCTATGTTGGATAAAGATGAAGAAATGCAATATTTGATTCGGTATCAGCGTGATGGTGATTTAGAAGCTCGCGAGGTTTTAGTACGTGCTTATCTTCGTTATGTCGTAAACACTGCACTTCGTCATTTAAAAAAGGGAATGCCGTTCCTTGATCTCATTCAGGAAGGAACAATTGGGTTATTTACTGCAATAGAAAAATTTGATATTACTAGAGGCGTCCGTTTATATCATTATTCGCATTGGTGGATTTCACAAGCCATCACACGTGCTATCAGTGACAAAGGTCGTCTCATTCGTATACCGGTACACATGCATGAGCAAATTCGTCTCTATCAAAAAAAAGTGATGCAATTAGCCCATTTGCTAAATCGCAATCCAGAACGCCATGAGATTGCAAGCTATTTAAAAATTCCTTTAGAGAAAATGGATACCATCGAGTATGCTCTCCGCATAAAAATGGAATCAATCGATGAGCAACCAGTCGTACTCCACATGGAAGATGACGAAGAATTGCTAAGCTACGCCGAAATTGTTGATGACAAAGAGAACTCTTTAGAGGACTGGATTGAACGAGTCGATCTAAGGGACCAGGTCTTTGATGCTTTATCTGTATTAAGTCCACGTTCGCAAGAAATCATAGCGATGCGTTTCGGGCTGTACGATGATCAGGTTTATACATTGGAGGAAGTAGGAAAGATGTTTGGTCTTACTCGCGAGCGTATACGTCAAATTGAAGCGACCACGATTGAACGATTGCGTAAACAGAAGTGCTCGCGCAACTTGATGGAATACCTCTCCTAAAGTATGTAAAAAGAAGATAAGTCATTCATTGTCCCCATAATTGGAGGTCAAAGGAGCTACATGCTAAGAAGCATGATCATGCTCCTTTTTATTGTCTATTTGTCTTAAGCTTATATAATTTGCTTATATCTTAAATTAAAAGAAAATTCAAATTATTTTACTTTGTCACCTTTAACGGTTTGTCTGTTGAAAGGAAGGCCTTATACTATTCATGTAAGTAGTGCCCCATTTTTTTAGTGGAAAGCGGGGAAACTACACTTTAAAATGAACCTCCACTTCTGAAAACTTATTTTTGTCAAGTAGCTATGGTAAAATAACTATAAGGGAGTGATAAAGATGAGTGATCACCAATTGTGTCCAAAGCTGGAGACCGCTTTTGAATTGTTGGGGAAACGCTGGACGGGATTAATTATTTGTGTGTTGATGACCGGGCCTAAGCGCTTTAAAGATATATCTGAAGTCATACCTGGTATGAGTGATCGGATGTTGGCGGAAAGATTTAAGGAGTTAGAACTAGCTGGCGTTTTGACACGGAATGTTTATCCAGAAACCCCTGTACGTATTGAATACGAGTTAACAGACAAAGGCAGAGGTTTAAAAACCGTTATGGATGCTGTGCAAACTTGGGCCGAATCATGGGTACATTCTAAATAGGACTGACTGGAGGACTCCTGCCTCATACGCGGGAGTTTTGTTGTGTATGAATGGTTAATTTAATGACTAGAGATTCCGTAAGACAAAGGGAATGGGCACTGAGCACACTAGGCAAAAATGAAACAGAAAGAAAAAGAAAGACATACAAGGAGGACGCGTATGAGCGACTATTTGGTAAGAGCAACAGGTTTTAATGGTAACGTTCGGGCATTTGCTGCGCGCACAACGGGAATTGTAGAGGACATTAGAAACCGTCATGAGATGTTGAATACTGCTAGCGCAGCTTTAGGGCGCACGCTTACAGTAACTGCTATGATGGGAGCCATGCTTAAAGGGGAAGAACGCATTTCAGTCAAGATTAATGGCGGAGGTCCGATTGGTAGTATTTTAGCGGAGGCTAATGCTCATGGTGAAGTACGTGCGTATGTAACAAATCCGCAAGTTCATTTCGAGTTAAATGAACTTGGTAAACTTGATGTTCGCCGTGCGGTAGGTACAGATGGATTTTTACATGTAACGAAAGACTTAGGTCTTCGTGAACCGTACCAAGGTAGTGTACCGATTGTATCTGGTGAAATTGGTGAAGATTTTAGTTATTATTTTGTAGTATCAGAACAAACTCCTTCAGCTGTTGCTGTAGGCGTATTGGTCAATCCTGAGGATCATTCCATTTTTGGCTCAGGTGGATTTATTCTGCAATTACTCCCAGGTACGCCTGAAGAAGATATTGCGAAAATTGAAGAGAAAATTAGTCAATTGCCGCAGGTATCACGATTAATTGCAGAAGGAATTACACCAGAGGAATTGATTGCTAGGGTCTTGGATAACCCTACTATTCATAGCAAGCTCGATCTTACCTTTAATTGCGGATGTTCGGCTGAAAAAGTGAGCAGTACATTAGCGAGCTTAGGTAAAGCTGAATTAAGGAGCATGCAAAAGGAAGAAGGCGGGGCAGAGGTCCACTGCCATTTCTGTAATGAACTTTACCAGTTTGATCAGAACGATTTGCAGGAAATCATTAATGATTTGGATAAATAAAGAATAAGAGACAAAACGGTGGAGACTGGAGCATGAGATATGTGCGATTGCTAACGACACGTCATCTACCGTTTTTTTCTTGCCCTATTTATATAGAATTTAATGAATGGAGAGAAATGGATGCGTAATGTTCGGTTTTTGTGGAGCTTGATTGGTGCGCTCATCTTGTTGCTAGCTGTCGTATCAGGTGCTTGGTACAAAGGGGCAGGTCTAGCAGCAGTCGCCAAGGTGGGGGACGAAACCGTTACAGAGCAAGCACTAATCACACAATTAAAAGAGCGCTATGGAAAGCAAATGTTGGATCGTATGATCGATCATCAACTAGTGTTCCAAGAGGCAAATCGTCTACATATCACTGTTTCTGATCAGCGAGTACAGGAAGAGATTCAAAGGATAAAAGGTCACTTCCCACATGAGGGTGATATGCCGAGTGAGGTGCAGGATCGACTAGGACAAACCCCAGTTCAAATGGAACAGGAAGTCCGATATCAGTTACTGTTGAAAAAGCTGGCTACGCAGAATGTGAAAATCAGTGATGAAGAGCTACGTGCATATTTTCAGCAACATCAAACGGATTATATTCAACCAACGACGGTACATCTCTATCGATTGTTAGTGAAAACAGAAGCAGAAGCCCAAAGCTTATTTCAGGAATTATCTAAGGGCGGTGATTTTATCTCGTTAGCTAAAGAACGCTCTGTAGATGCTCAAACGGCTACAAATGGCGGGGACATGGGAATAATCATATTAAAGGATGATTCGTTAACAGAAAATGAGCAATTCGCTATTCAAGATATGAAGATAAATGAAGTATCCGCTCCTATTCCGGTTGAAGATGGCTACGTTCTATTGCGTATAACTGAACGCAAGGAAGAGATGATTCCAACCTTTGAGCAGTCAAAGGAAAAAGTGTTTGAGGATATGGCTATTGCTAAAGCAGAATCATTTGATGAAATTTTAAATCGTCTACGCAAAACCACAAATGTTGAAGTGAAAGACCTAACATATCGTTGACGCTAATGAATATGATTTGTTATAATACCTACAAAACCTAGCAAATTACTCGGTAATTATTTGAGGGGGACAAAAACATGCGGGTTGCACAATCTATTACAGAACTGATTGGAAATACGCCATTAGTCAAACTCAATCGTGTCGTAACGGAAGACATGGCTGATATCTATTTGAAGTTGGAGTTCTTTAACCCGGGAAGTAGTGTAAAAGATCGTATTGCACTTTCTATGATAGAAACAGCCGAAGCTGAAGGTAAATTGAAGCTTGGCGATACCATTATTGAACCAACCAGCGGGAATACAGGGATCGGATTAGCAATGGTTGCTGCGGCAAAGGGATATCGTGCTATTCTGGTCATGCCAGATACAATGAGTATAGAAAGACGTAATTTGCTACGTGCATATGGAGCGGAACTAATCTTGACCCCAGGATCGGAAGGAATGGGTGGAGCGATTCGTAAAGCAGAAGAACTTGCTCGCGAGAATCCAGACTATTTCATCCCACAACAATTTAATAATGTAGCTAATCCTCAGATACATCGCGAAACTACAGCAAAAGAGTTGCTTGAGCAAGGAAAAGAGATCGGCGGCATTGATGCCTTTGTTGCTGGTATTGGTACAGGTGGCACCATTACAGGTGTGGGCCAAGTGTTAAAAGAGGAATACCCAGAGGTACAAATTTATGCGGTAGAACCTCAATCCTCCCCTGTCTTGTCTGGTGGGAAGCCAGGACCTCACAAGATTCAAGGAATTGGTGCTGGATTCGTGCCCGAAATCTTAGATACGTCTATCTATGATGAGATTCTTCTTATTGAAAATGAAGCGGCTTTTGAAACAGCGCGTCGTGTTGCTAAAGAAGAAGGGATCTTAGGTGGGATTTCTTCTGGTGCAGCAATTGCGGCGGCTCTGGATGTAGCAAGTCGTTTAGGTAAAGGTAAAAACGTGATTGTTATTATTCCAAGTAATGGAGAGCGTTATTTGTCTACGCCACTTTACCATTTTGAAGATTAGGATTAACTTGGCCTTTTACAGGTAAATAATCGAATGGAAGTGGCTCAGCTCGATGCTGGAGCCACTTCTTTTTGTGTGGAAAAAATAACTTATAAAAACGAGAAGTGCAAGCATATTTCCTATGTTATATTACAAAGGATAAGCGTTAGAGATCGGTGGGAGTGTGAAAAATGTGATATTTCCTTCATATAATGAACTAATACAAATCGGTAAAGGATACAAACGTATTCCTGTTGCTTATAAAATCGAATGGGAAGACAAACTAGACCCTATGGACTGCTTATTAGCGCTACGACCTATTTGTCCAGATGTAGCTTTATTGGAAAGTGGACGGACAGGAAGATACAGCTACTTGGCTTTCAATCCCTTTTTACGCCTCAGTAGTAAGCGCGGACAAATTTTGCTTGAATATATGCGAGATCATACCGTTACTCATGTGGAAAAGGCGAAAACGCATAATCCGCTTGCCTTTTTGCGTCAGATAATGAGTGATTATTCAGCACCTCGTCTGGAACAGTTACCGGACTTTGCTGGGGGAGCAGTCGGTTATCTAAGCTATGAGATGAATCAATATTTTGAACCAACCTTACAGAAGCTTCCAAATGATGACTTACAGCTACCAGATCTGTATGTTATGATATACGAAGACATGATTGCTTTTGACCAAATGACTCGTGAGTGTGTGTTGCTGACGCATGTTTCCTCAGCCGCTAGTCAGGAGGAATATGATGTGGCCTGTCAGCATCTGTTTATGTGGGAACGTACCTTGAAGGAACGGGTTGATGCTCTACAGATGGATGATCTACATCTAGAACAGAAGCGCATACCGCATGCCCAGCTAGATTGGGAAGAGTTGCGAAAAAATCCTCTGAAACAGACTACACCTATTGCCGTGTCCTTTGAACAACAGGAATTTGAAGAAGCGGTTCGTCGCATTCAACAGTATATCTCGGCAGGAGACGTGTTTCAGGTGAACTTGTCTGTGCGTCAGAGTGCCCCGCTTAATGTAACAGCGGAGCAGGTGTATGCGACGTTACGCAAATTGAATCCATCCCCATATATGGGGTACCTACCGTTTCCAGAATTCCAGATCGTATCGGGTTCGCCTGAGCTTCTTATTAAAGTTCAAGATGGACAAGTAAGCACACGCCCTATTGCTGGTACACGTCCACGTGGTAAAGATGCAGCAGAGGATGAAGCGTTAGCAAATGAGCTTTTAGCAAATGAGAAGGAACGAGCAGAACATGTGATGCTGGTTGATTTGGAACGCAATGACATGGGGCGTGTCTGTCAGTATGGTAGCGTGGAGGTTAGTGAATTCATGGTAGTGGAGAAATACTCCCATGTCATGCACATCGTCTCCCACGTCACAGGTAAACTAGCAGAAGATAAAGATGCCTACGATGCGGTAGAAGCAGCATTTCCAGGTGGAACCATTACGGGAGCTCCTAAAGTACGCACCATGGAAATCATTGAAGAACTGGAAAAGGTAAGACGAGGAGTTTATACGGGATCAGTTGGTTGGTTTGGCTTTAATGGAGACGTGGAAATGAACATCGCTATCCGCACGATGGTGGTTAAAGATCAAGTAGGCCATATTCAGGCTGGTGCAGGTATCGTTATTGATTCTAAGCCAGAAGCGGAATACTACGAGTCGTTGAAAAAGGCAGAGGCCTTGTGGAAAGCAGTTGAGCTGAGTGAAGAATTCGAGAATGAGAGGCTGAAGAGCCGAGAGGAGAGCCGAGTATGATCATTATGATTGATAACTATGATTCCTTTACGTACAATTTAGTGCAATATGTCGGAGAGCTGGGTGAGGAGTTACGAGTATTTCGTAACGATAAAATCACGCTGAAGGAAATCGAGAACATGAAACCAGACTACTTGATGATTTCTCCAGGACCTTGCACACCGAATGAAGCTGGAATTAGCATGGATGTTATCCGTTATTTTGCTGGTAAGGTTCCTATTTTGGGCGTATGCCTAGGACATCAATCAATTGGTCAGGTGTTTGGTGGAAAAATTGTTCGAGCAGAGAGACTTATGCACGGAAAAACATCGGAGGTATTGCATGATGGTAAAACCATTTTTGCAGGTATACCCTCCCCATTCCAAGCTGCTCGTTATCATTCGTTACTGATCCAAGAAGAATCGATTCCAGAAGAACTGGAGATTACAGCAAGAACACCTGAAGGGGAGATCATGGCGATTCGTCATAGAGAGCTTCCTATCGAAGGTGTTCAATTCCATCCTGAATCGATTATTACCCAATATGGAAAACAAATGTTGAAGAACTTTTTGACGGCTTATGCCAAAGAGATTCAACCTATCAAATAATGAAACATGACCTCAGAGCCACTTGCAAAATTGTTGCAGGTGGCTTTTTATGAAGCAAAATAAACCAAAATCACAGCAAGAAAGTTTCGAGGAAAGTTTTAGTTATGATACTATGATTTTATGTGTTGTAGAAGTGAGATAAACATGTTGTACCTAGGAGATAAAGCAGATGTGGGTGTTTGTAAATGATCAGATCGTACCTGCTGAACAAGCAGTAGTTTCAGCCATGGATCATGGTTTTTTATATGGTATTGGTTTATTCGAGACTATTCGGATTTATCAAGGAAAGCCATTTTTTTGGGACGAGCATATGTTGCGTCTGGAACAAGGAATGACTGCTCTACGTATTCGCCAAAAGTGGGATCGGAGCGAGATACACCGTGCTGTGCTGGCTACTCTAGAGAAGAATAGATTATTGGATGCTTATGTACGGATTAGTATTACCGGGGGAGCTGAAGGGATTGGCTTGCATAGTGGGGTATATGAGCAACCATCGCTTTATATTTTTGTGAAGTCAGTAAACCCCATCGAGCAGCCACCTGTTACAAAAAGGCTGAAAGTGATCTCCTTTCCGAGGCAGACTCAGGAAGGACACCAGCGGTTTAAATCTCACAATTACCTGAACAGCTCCTTGGGCAAACAAGAAGTAGGGAAGACAACTGATATAGAAGGTCTATTTCTGACAAAGGAAGGCCATATCTGTGAAGGGGTCGTAAGTAATATTTTTTGGGTGAAGGATAAAACAGTGATCACGCCTTCCGTTGATACCGGTCTGCTAGCAGGAATTACCCGTGATGCTGTCATTACTATATCCCATGAATGTGGTTTTACCGTGGAGGAAGGTTTTTATCCACTTGAGGATTTACTTTTAGCAGATGAAATATTCGTAACTAACTCCATTCAAGAGATTGTTCCGGTGTCGACTGTAGAAAATACGGAAATTCCGTACGTTTATGGAAAGGTGACACGGGAGTTGCATGAGGCCTACAGGCGACTGGTAGAATTGTCCAACTGATTATGTTATGCTTTCCACATTATAATAAGGAGTTCGAAAAAGATGAAGCATGATCAAGAGCATTCTCTGACTACATTCACATCATTGTTATGTGGTACATATAGTCTTCCGTTACACGAAAGAACATTAATTATGGGAATTCTTAACGTCACTCCTGACTCTTTTTCGGATGGAGGACGCTACAATCAACTGGATGAAGCTATGCGCCATGCTGAGAAGCTTGTGAAGGATGGAGCGGATATCATCGATGTAGGGGGAGAGTCGACACGGCCAGGTTTCCAGCTTGTTAGTGCGGAACAAGAATTAGAACGAGTTATTCCCATTATCGAGCGCCTCTCCCGCGATATAGATGTACCTATCTCTGTTGACACATATAAAGCTCGCGTTGCTGATGAGGCGTTACGGGCAGGGGCTCATATCATTAATGATGTCTGGGGAGCTAAAAAAGACCCAGAGATGGCCGCTGTAGCTGCCAAATGGAACGTGCCTATTATCTTGATGCACAATCGTGAGCAGATGGGGTACGAGGATTTCTTCCCTGATTATATAAGGGATATAGAAGAGTCTATTCGGCTAGCGTTAACGGCAGGCGTTTCAGAAGAGAAGATCGTGCTGGACCCAGGTATTGGTTTTGCTAAAACATTACAACAAAATTTGGAGACCATGCGTCGATTGGACGATTTGGTGGCTCTTGGCTACCCTGTTTTACTAGGAACCTCACGAAAATCCATGATCGGTAAGGTGCTCGACCTACCTGTGGAAGAACGTTTAGAGGGTACAATTGCTACGGTAGCGCTAGGCATTGAAAAAGGCTGTCATATCATGCGTGTGCACGATGTTAAAGCCATAAAACGAACAGCAATGATGATGGATGCTATGAAAAAAGGGGCACGTTACGATGGATAAAATCTATTTTAATGGTATGGCTTTTTATGGTTATCATGGGGTTTTTCAAGAGGAGGCCAAGCTTGGACAAAGGTTCTATGTTGATTTGGAGCTATCGCTTGATTTACAAAAGGCCGCTGAAACGGATCAGCTAGAGTATACCGTTAATTATGCCGATATCTACGAAAGAGTAAAGGCTATCGTGGAAGGGGAGCGTTATCAGTTAGTTGAAAAATTGACAGCGCGGATTTGTGATGGTTTGTTGAGTGAGTTTCCTTTAGATGAAGTCAAAGCAAAAGTAACAAAACCAGATCCTCCTATTGCTGGACATTATCAATCAGTTGCAATCGAGATGATCAGAAAGAAAGGAAGTAACTAGCATGAGCAATCTTACAGAAGCATATATTGCCCTTGGATCTAATCAGGGAGAGCGAGAAGCTATGCTCAAAGATGCCATTGCTGAGTTGCATGCACATCCTTCGATTCAGGTATCTCGTCTTTCTTCTGTATATGAGACAGATCCAGTGGGTTATACCGATCAGCCCGCCTTTTTAAACATGGTGATTCATATTAAGACAAGCTTGTCATCCCTAGAGTTGTTGGAGACGGCCTTATCGATTGAGCAAAAACTAGGGAGAGTCCGCCATGAACGGTGGGGACCACGAATTATTGATATTGATCTATTGCTTTTTGGAGAAGAACAAATGAAATTACCGAACTTGATCATTCCTCATCCAGAGATGGTTCATCGTGCTTTTGTGCTCATTCCTCTTCAAGAGGTGTGGCAAGGAGTTATACCGGGAACAGATTTGACCATAGAAGAAGCAATCCATCATTGTATAGAAACGCAGGGGGTACAGGTATGGGGGACATTAGATTGGGGAGCCGAATCAGAGCGTTCCGCAAATTAAAAGGCTTTACACAACAGGATTTAGCCAGTGAAATGGGTGTATCATTGTCATTTGTGGGTACTCTGGAGAGAGGGACAAAATCACCGACCGAACTGGTGTTACGAAAGATAGCCAACACTTTACAAGTTGAATATGAGGAATTATGTGCTATAAATAAAGGAAATGAAAAGTAAAGCAGAGTTCCTTCGCTTAAGGAGGTTTTATATATGAAAATCGGAAACATAGAATTAAAAAATAATGTCGTCCTAGCACCAATGGCAGGGGTGTGTAATCCTGCTTTTCGTTTGATTGCTAAGGAATTTGGTACTGGTCTAGTTTGTGCTGAGATGGTTAGCGATAAGGCGATTATGCATGGTAACAAAAAAACGTTAGATATGTTATACGTAGATGATCGTGAAAAACCGTTGAGTCTTCAAATTTTTGGCGGAGATAAGGAGACGTTGGTGGGAGCAGCTCGATATGTTGACCAAAACACCAATGCTGATATTATCGATATTAACATGGGATGTCCTGTGCCGAAGATTGTTACTTGCGATGCAGGGGCTCGTTTGTTACTAGACCCGGAAAAAATTTATGAAGTGGTGTCAGCAGTAGTAGATGCTGTGGACAAACCGGTAACAGTTAAAATGCGGTTAGGTTGGGACGAGGAACATTTATACGTGTTAGATAATGCGCAAGCGGTAGAGCGTGCTGGTGGTAAAGCTGTTTCTGTTCATGCTCGTACTCGTGTTCAGATGTACAAGGGTCAGGCAGATTGGGAATGGATTCGCCGAGTAAAAGAGGTAGTTAACATTCCTGTAATCGGAAATGGTGACGTATCATCACCAGAAGATGCAAAAAGAATGTTGGATATGACAGGCTGCGATGGGGTCATGATTGGCCGTGCGGCTCTAGGAAATCCTTGGATGTTATATCGTACGATTCAATATTTAACTACAGGTGAACTACTGGGTGAACCAACTGCTCGTGATAAGGTAAATATCTGCTTGTTACATGCTCAACGTTTAGTTGCATTAAAAGGACCAAGAGTTGGAATACTGGAGATGCGCAAACACGCTGCATGGTACTTGAAAGGGTTAAAAGGAGCAACTCAGACTAAAAACCTGATAAACTCTGTTGAAACAGAAGAAGAATTACATCGCCTGTTACATGAGTACGTTGATTGGGTGGAAAGCGGAGTATTTGACGATGTGGAGATGGAAAAAGAAGGGGCTGTAAAAATCTCTGCCTTATAATGGAAATCAAACATTGACAACGTATTTCTCATA
The DNA here is from genome assembly GCA_007833815.1 of Brevibacillus laterosporus. NCBI lineage: Bacteria > Bacillati > Bacillota > Bacilli > Caryophanales > Paenibacillaceae > Brevibacillus > Brevibacillus laterosporus. The sequence goes on from CP033464.1 coordinate 1,141,672, forward strand.
TCCTATAATTCATCGTATTATGTACTTGAAGCTGCCAGATCATGATCTGGCAGCTTTCCCTATGACCCACTGTATTGCAAAAAGAAAACGATTACCCCTAGTATAATAAGTGGGTGATCTACATATAATCCTGTGTACTTTTTTGATAGCGGGATTAAAAATTGATAAACGGGGGAATACGAAGATGTCTGAAAAAGAAGTCATCCTTACACCTGAAGGCCTTGCGAAACTTGAGCAAGAATTAGAAGATTTGAAAACTGTAAAACGTAAAGAAGTAGCTGCTCGTATTAAAGAAGCAATTAGCTTTGGAGATATTAGTGAAAACTCTGAGTATGAAGAAGCTAAAAATGAGCAGGCGTTCATTGAAGGGCGCATTCTAACGCTAGAAAAAATGTTGCGTAACGCACGTATTATTACAAACGAGGATGTTGATACCAATGTGGTAAGTGTTGGTTCGACTGTTCGTCTAAAAGATCTTGAATTTGGTGACATAGTAGACTACACTATCGTTGGTTCTGCTGAATCCGATCCATTAAACAATAAAATCTCGAATGAATCTCCTGTTGGTCAAGCCTTGCTTGGAAAAGCAAAAGGATCTACAGTAGATGTAAACGTTCCAGCGGGCGTTATTCAATACGAAGTTCTTGAAATTAATCGATAAGCTCGCGTTAATGGCGTACCAATCTTTAGATGGTACGCCCTAGTCCTATTCAACGGGCTTTAACAGAGCGTTCTGTTAGGAGTGAAGAGGGAATGGCAAGAGAAGAAGACCTACAACAAGAGCAAGGAACTGAGCAACAAGAAGAGCTACACGAATTGCTACAAGTTC
>CP033464.1:1147500-1217500 GCA_007833815.1 Brevibacillus laterosporus
CATCGGGTTACCGAATTCAGTCAAACTCCGAATGCCAAGTACTTATATCCGGGAGTCAGACGGTGAGTGCTAAGATCCATCGTCAAAAGGGAAACAGCCCAGACCATCAGCTAAGGCCCCCAAGTGTATGTTAAGTGGGAAACGATGTGGAGTTGCCCAGACAACCAGGATGTTGGCTTAGAAGCAGCCACCATTTAAAGAGTGCGTAATAGCTCACTGGTCGAGTGACTCTGCGCGGAAAATGTAACGGGGCTAAACATACCGCCGAAGCTATGGCAGTCCTTATGGACTGGGTAGGGGAGCGTTCCAAGCAGCAGTGAAGCCGTATCGTAAGGAGCGGTGGAGCGCTTGGAAGTGAGAATGCCGGTGTAAGTAGCGAAAAGACAAGTGAGAATCTTGTCCACCGAAAGCCTAAGGTTTCCTGGGGAAGGCTCGTCCTCCCAGGGTTAGTCGGGACCTAAGCTGAGGCCGAAAGGCGTAGGCGATGGACAACTGGTTGATATTCCAGTACCACCTCTGTTCCGTTTGAGCAATGGCGTGACGCAGGAGGATAGGGTGAGCGGCCTATTGGATGGCCGTCTAAGCAGTAAGTGTGGTGTGTAGGCAAATCCGCACACCAGTAAGCACAAGCTGTGATGGCGAGGGAAATTATAGTACCGAAGTCCCTGATTTCACACTGCCAAGAAAAGCGTCTAGCGAGGAACAAGGTGCCCGTACCGCAAACCGACACAGGTAGGCGAGGAGAGAATCCTAAGGTGCGCGGGATAACTCTTGCTAAGGAACTCGGCAAAATGGCCCCGTAACTTCGGGAGAAGGGGCGCCTCGGTAGGGTTTATAGCCCGAGGAGGCCGCAGTGAAAAGGCCCAAGCGACTGTTTAGCAAAAACACAGGTCTCTGCGAAGCCGCAAGGCGAAGTATAGGGGCTGACGCCTGCCCGGTGCTGGAAGGTTAAGGGGATGGGTTAGCGCAAGCGAAGCTTTGAACCGAAGCCCCAGTAAACGGCGGCCGTAACTATAACGGTCCTAAGGTAGCGAAATTCCTTGTCGGGTAAGTTCCGACCCGCACGAAAGGCGTAACGACTTGGGCGCTGTCTCGGCAAGAGACCCGGTGAAATCATAATACCTGTGAAGATGCAGGTTACCCGCGACAAGACGGAAAGACCCCATGGAGCTTTACTGTAGCCTGGTATTGAAACTTTGTGCATCATGTACAGAATAGGTGGGAAGCTGTGAAGCGAGGGCGCCAGCCTTCGTGGAGCTGTCGTTGGGATACCACCCTTGATGTACGGAGTTTCTAACTTGCCGCCCTTATCGGGTGGAAGGACCATGCCAGGTGGGCAGTTTGACTGGGGCGGTCGCCTCCTAAAGAGTAACGGAGGCGCCCAAAGGTTCCCTCAGAATGGTCGGAAATCATTCGTAGAGTGTAAAGGCACAAGGGAGCTTGACTGCGAGACCTACAAGTCGAGCAGGGACGAAAGTCGGGCTTAGTGATCCGGTGGTTCCGCATGGAAGGGCCATCGCTCAACGGATAAAAGCTACCCTGGGGATAACAGGCTTATCTCCCCCAAGAGTCCACATCGACGGGGAGGTTTGGCACCTCGATGTCGGCTCATCGCATCCTGGGGCTGAAGTAGGTCCCAAGGGTTGGGCTGTTCGCCCATTAAAGCGGTACGCGAGCTGGGTTCAGAACGTCGTGAGACAGTTCGGTCCCTATCTGTCGCGGGCGTAGGAAGTTTGAGGAGAGCTGTCCTTAGTACGAGAGGACCGGGATGGACGCACCCCTGGTGCACCAGTTGTCACGCCAGTGGCACAGCTGGGTAGCTATGTGCGGACGGGATAAGCGCTGAAAGCATCTAAGCGTGAAGCCCCCTTCAAGATGAGACTTCCCATAGCGCAAGCTAGTAAGACCCCTCATAGACGATGAGGTTGATAGGTTCGGTGTGGAAGTGCAGTAATGCATGGAGCTGACGAATACTAATCGGTCGAGGACTTATCCACATTGCCTTTATGCTGACTTTCATTATCCAGTTTTCAGGGAATAAAGATCATGAATAGATACTCTCAACAGATTATTGTTGAGAGATTTTTCGTTTTATGAAAAGATTATTTAGATTGAATCATAGTGTATCTTATCGCAGTGTTAAATCGTATTAAATAAGAGAACGTTAGTACATATATGCACATGAAGATATGATGTAGGTTATAAGAAATGGTATGATATGCTAAGGATAAGAGTCAAATCAGGCTAAATAAACTTTGTCTACATGAATAAAGCCTTCCACATCTTCCTACTCCAATACAGAGACAGTGATTCATGGACTTGCAAAAAATGTAAGACATGCTAGTATGTAAAAAGAATTGGGTGCAAATGAACTGATGTTGGAATAGACAGCAAAGGAGAGTCGAAATGAAAAAGATACTCATCTTTTCCGCCTCCATTGGCAACGGTCATAATCAGGCTGCTCGTGCGATTCAGGAAGAGTTAAGCGAGCTTGGTTATGCTTCTATGGTAATTGACACCCTTGAATATATAAGTCCAACCTTCCATAAAATTCTATTGGAAAGCTATACGAATATATTAAAGCTCTCTCCAAGTGTTTGGGGTAAAATCTATCATAATACAGAGAAAACCAGACTTTTTGATATGAATGTTTTTGTCAATAAACTGCTTGCGAATAATTTAAAAAAATTGATTAATAGTGTGGAACCAGATGGTTTTATTGCTACACATCCATTTGCCAGCTGTATGCTCTCTGTATTAAAGGGACGTAATCAGTGGACCGAACCAATTTATACGGTAATAACTGATTACACGATCCACCCGTCTTGGGTAAATCATCATATTGATCATTATTTTATTGCTAGTGAACAGCTTTTTTACCTAGTTGATCTTTATCATGAAAATCATCAAAAATTTATGCCAATGGGTATTCCGATCATGCGCAAATTTAGAGAAGAAGTTAGTAAGCAAGAGCTTCGTACTAAATTTGAAATTAAGCCCGAACAAAAGGTACTAATATTGTCCGGTGGAGGATTAGGATTAGGACCCATGGATAAAGTGCTACAAGGCCTAGACGAACTACATATTCCATTAAAGATTTTTGTGTTAACAGGTTTAAATGATAAATTGTATAGAAGCATCACAAACCGTTCGTATTCTCATGATGTAGTGGCTTTAAAGTATGTGGAGAACTTCCATGAATATCTAGAAGTAGCTGATGCCATTGTGACAAAATCAGGTGGGCTAACAACTGCTGAGGTATTGAGTAAACGTGTTCCTATGGTTATTTTTAATCCATTGCCAGGTCAGGAAGAACGAAATAGTCACTTTTTGTTAAACAATGGCTGTGCTGTTCACGCAACAGAGAGTCGAGATTTGATATACTCAATTGAGCATGTGCTTTTAGATGAACAAAAATTTAATGCAATGCGACATCAAGCTGAAATGATTGCTCGTCCGTTTGCTGCGTATGATATCGCTACATTCATCAAACAAAATATGCAGTAGATGCGAAGTTTACATCAAGATCGAGTTACAATCATTCAACAACACGACATTGAGGTGGTAGAGTGAGCATGCAACATGCCGTTATTTTTGACATGGATGGTACCTTATTGCAAACAGAGTCTATGGCTGTTCCAGGCTTTAGACGCACCTTTCAAGACCTAAAAGATCGCCAACTATGGAATGGCGAGCTTCCTAATGATCGTGCTATTACCGGTACCTTGGGTATGGTTCTAGATGAGATATGGGATGTAATGTTACCGGAAGCTGATGAAAAGACTAGACAAATTGCTACTGAGTTATTGGCTCAGCATGAAGAGAAATTGTTGGCCGAAGGTGTTGTTTCGTTGTACCCGGGAGTGGTAGAACAACTAACTGCGCTACACAAAAAAGGTAGTGCCCTTTTTGTTGCATCAAATGCAATGGATGGTTATGTAGAAGCGATTTGTGAACACTTTAAGATTACGCATCTTTTTACTGATCTGTACTCAGCTGGACGTTTCCAAACTAAATCAAAAGTAGACCTAGTTGCCTTGCTTTTACAAACATACGATATTAAAGAGGCAATTATGGTGGGAGATCGTAAATCTGATGTAGAAGCAGGTAAAGAAAATCATTTATGGACAATAGGCTGTGATTTCGGCTTTGCTGATTCAGGTGAGTTGAAAAATGCAGACGTGGTCATTAAAAGCTATGCAGAATTACTTCAACAGGTATCATTCTATCAAACTAAATAACAACTAAGAACCAACCACCTTTTTACTAAGGTGGTTTTTTTGATTGATGTTAGATTGAAATAGACCTTTTTTGACCAAAATAAAGGAGGAAGGCAAATAAGGGTTGAAAGTAAAGAAAAAAGTAATTATAATAAAAGTCAAAGATAGTCAAAGTCAAATTAACAAACTAAAAAATCAATTTTTTATGGCCACTAGTTACGAGCATAATCTTAGGCAAGGAGGCGACACTTTGCGAAATATATCGGACATCATTGAGCAGCACTTAAAGAGTATACTTCAGGAGAGTCCGAATGGAGCTATTGAAATTCAGCGGAGTGATATTGCCGAAAAGTTTCAATGTGTACCGTCCCAAATCAATTATGTCATTAACACACGTTTCTCTATTGAAAAAGGATATATGGTTGAAAGTAAGCGTGGCGGTGGAGGCTTTATCCGGATTCGCAAGGCACAGATTTTGTGTAAGGATACATTACAAGAGCTTTTGACAGAGGAATTGATTGGAGATAGTGTGACTCAATCATTTGGTTATTCTATCATTGATCGTTTAGTGGAGGAAAGATGGATCAGTCTAAGAGAAGCAGCTTTAATGAAGGTAGCTACCTCGAGGCAGGTTCTAATGGTGAGTACACCTTTGCGGGATCAATTGAGAGCCAATATTTTAAAGCATATGATTACCACAATACTAATAACATAAAGTTTACGCTTTGCCGAAATGGAATTAACCCTGAAGTCTGATTGTACCGATTGACTTGTAAGGAGGATTCTTATTATGAATTGTGAAGAGTGCGGAAAACGCCCCGCTACCTTGCATCTTACCAAAATCGTAAATGGTGAAAAGTCTGAGACCCATATTTGCGAGCAATGTGCCAAAGATAAAGGTGAGTATTTCTCAGGCCTTGGTAATTTTGGTCTTAATAATCTATTGGCTGGTCTATTAAATTTTGATCCGATGAATAAAGGTATCAATAGTCAGCAGGTTAGCCAAAATACGACTTCTCCTCCTACGCGTTGCGAAACATGCGGGTTAACCTATTCGCAGTTTAGCAAGAGTGGCCGCTTTGGTTGTAGTGATTGTTATAACCATTTCGGAACCAAGCTAGACCCACTTTTCAGGAGAATTCATGGAAATACCCAGCATATGGGGAAAGTTCCTGAACGTACAGGTGGTCAGTTAAAAATAAAAAAAGATTTACAACAACTAAAAATTGCTTTGCAACAACATATTGCAACAGAGGAATTTGAAAAGGCAGCAGAAATTAGAGACCGTATTCGTGCACTGGAAAAAAAGATTGAACAATCCAAGTGAATAAATGGTGGAGGTGAACATCAAGTATGTCCCTACAGCGTTTTACCCAGCATCCATGGAGTAATTGGATGAAAGGTGAGGGTCCTGACTCTGATATTGTTATTAGTACGCGGTTGCGTATTGCCAGGAATCTACGCCAACATCCATTTCCACTCCTAGCTACTGACTCACAAGCAGAAGAGGTTGTACAAAAAGTAATGGAAGTAATTGATTCTCCTTCTATGAAGAAGAAAGGTACCTTTGAATTACTCTGCATGGAAGAGATGAAGCCCCTTGAAAAGAGGGTGCTGGTAGAAAAACATCTCATTAGCCCTAACTTGGCGGAGGAGTCAAGAAAAGGAGCTGTTATTCTAAGTGAGGATGAATCGATCAGCGTATTGGTAAATGAGGAAGATCATCTTCGCATTCAGGTTTTCTTACCTGGCTTTCAATTGCGGGAAGCTTGGGAAAAAGGAAGCAAGATGGATGACATCTTCGAGAAACAGGTCAATTATGCATTTGACGAAAAGCGAGGATATTTAACTAGTTGCCCTACTAACGTAGGTACTGGTATACGTGCTTCCGTCATGTTACATTTACCGGCACTGGTGATGACACAACAAATCAATCGTATTTTGCAAGCTATTACTCAAGTCGGTTTGGTTGTACGCGGTTTGTATGGAGAAGGAAGTGAAGCTGTTGGAAATCTCTTTCAGCTTTCCAATCAAGTGACACTTGGTATGTCAGAAGCAGATATTATTTCAAATCTATATAGCGTTGCTAGTCAGATTATTGAACAGGAGCGTGAAGCACGTCAGTATTTGCAAGAGCATAGTCGCATATCTATTGAAGATAGGATTTTCCGTTCTTATGGAATTTTGACTCATGCAAGGACTGTAGAATCAAAAGAAGCGGCTCAACGCTTATCTGATGTACGTTTAGGCATAGATTTGGGTTATTTACAAGCATGTAGTCCATTTGTTGTTAATGAGCTGTTAGTAAGCACACAACCCGGTTTTTTACAATATGATGCTGGGCAGAAGCTAACTGCTGAACAACGTGATGAGCGTAGAGCTCATGTTATCAGGGAACGTCTAAAATGCAATTCATAAGAGAAGAGTAATGGAGGTGCTTATACTATGATGTTTGGACGTTTTACAGAGCGTGCACAAAAAGTATTAGCTTTAGCATTGGAAGAGGCAGTTCGTTTAGGCCACAAAGATATTGGTACTGAACATGTTCTTTTAGGTCTGATCCGTGAGGGAGAAGGGATTGCTGCAAAAGCACTTCAAGCTCTCGGTCTCGGTCTTGATAAAATTCAAAGTGAAGTGGAATCTTTAATCGGTCGTGCTCCTGAACAACCGGCAAACACGCCAAACTATACGCCAAATTACACTCCACGAGCTAAAAAAGTAATTGAGCTATCTATGGATGAAGCGCGTAAATTGGGCCATACGTACGTGGGAACTGAACATATTTTGTTAGGTCTGATCCGCGAAGGCGAAGGAATTGCTGCACGTATTATGAACAATCTAGGTGTTAGCCTAAATAAGGCACGTCAACAGGTATTGCAACTATTGGGTAGCTCAGAAATGATGTCATCCCATCAACCATCTGGTAGCAACGCTTCTGCAAATACGCCTACTTTAGATGGATTAGCACGAGATTTGACTGCCATTGCTAAGGAAGGCTCACTTGATCCGGTTATTGGTCGTCAAAAAGAAATTGAACGTGTCATTCAGGTATTAAGTCGACGAACCAAAAATAACCCTGTACTAATTGGTGAACCAGGTGTTGGTAAGACTGCAATAGCAGAAGGTCTTGCTCAAAAAATTGTTAATAATGAAATTCCAGAAACGTTGCGTGATAAACGCGTCATGACTTTAGATATGGGTACAGTGGTGGCAGGTACGAAATACCGTGGTGAATTTGAGGATCGGCTGAAAAAAATCATGGATGAAATTCGTCAAGCAGGCAACATCATTCTGTTCATTGATGAATTGCATACACTGATTGGTGCAGGTGGAGCTGAGGGAGCGATTGATGCATCCAATATCCTGAAACCGGCTCTAGCCCGTGGTGAATTACAGTGCGTAGGTGCTACCACGTTGGATGAATATCGAAAATACATTGAAAAGGATGCAGCGCTGGAACGCCGCTTCCAACCGATTCAAGTAGATGAACCGACTCCAGAAGATGCTATTAAAATTTTGAGTGGCTTACGTGATCGTTATGAGGCTCATCACCGTGTAAAAATTACAGACGAAGCAATCGATCAAGCGGTAAAATTGTCAGATCGATATATAGCTGATCGCTTTTTACCAGATAAAGCGATTGATTTGATTGACGAGGCTGCTTCTAAAGTTCGTCTGCAATCTTTTACAGTGCCACCTAACCTAAAAGAGTTAGAAGTTCGTTTAGAAGAAGTTCGCAAAGAAAAGGATGCGGCAGTTCAATCTCAGGAATTTGAGGAAGCTGCGGCTTTGAGAGATCAGGAACAAAAGCTACGCGAAGAACTCGATTCCACCAAGAAGGATTGGAAAGAACGCCAAGGAAAATTAAACATGGAAGTTACTCCGGAAGATATTGCTCATGTGGTAGCGAGCTGGACCGGTATTCCTGTTTTAAAATTGAAAGAAGAAGAAACCGAACGTCTGTTAAAAATGGAAGATATCTTACACGGTCGAGTTATTGGGCAGGATGAGGCTGTAAAATCTGTTTCCCGTGCAGTACGCCGCGCTCGTGCTGGATTAAAGGATCCAAAACGCCCGATTGGTTCTTTCATTTTCTTAGGTCCAACAGGGGTAGGTAAAACAGAATTGGCCCGTGCCGTAGCTGAAACCCTTTTCGGTGATGAAGATGCCATGATCCGTGTAGATATGTCTGAGTATATGGAGAAGCACACTACAGCTCGTCTGGTCGGAGCGCCCCCAGGATATGTAGGCTATGATGAAGGTGGTCAATTGACGGAAAAGGTTCGTCGTAAACCATACTCTGTCATTTTGTTGGATGAGATCGAAAAAGCGCATCCAGATGTGTTTAATATTTTATTACAAGTGCTTGATGATGGCCGATTAACTGACTCCAAAGGACGTACAGTCGATTTCCGTAATACGGTAGTCATCATGACATCCAATGTGGGTGCTAGTATGATTAAGAAAAATAGCTCACTTGGTTTTACTACTAATGATTCCGAAAAGAAATATCAAGATATGAAAGATAAAGTGATGGATGAACTAAAACGTAGCTTCCGTCCTGAGTTCTTGAATCGGATCGACGAGATTATTGTGTTCCACTCTTTAGAGCAGGAGCATATCGAAAAAATCGTTACACTGATGACAGACGACTTGCGTAAACGTTTAATGGAACAAGAGATTGAATTTAATCTAACTGAAGAGGCTAAGAAAATCCTTGCTAAAGAGGGCTTTGATCCCGCATATGGCGCACGACCACTACGTCGGGCTATCCAGCGAAACATTGAAGACCGCTTGTCTGAGGAATTGCTTAAAGGCAACATCACTAAGGGAGATACCGTTCATATTGATGCCGAAGAAGGCAAATTAACGGTAAAACGCTTGGAACAAGTAGAGATAACAAAATAATCAAGTCTTGAAGCAAAACATGGTATAATTTAAGAAGGAAGTAGCACATATCCCCGAAGATGATTCGGGGATATTTTTTATACAGCTAGCATAAATGTAAGGTGATGTAAAATTACTTTTTATTAGCAGGATTTAACAGTAGTTGCACGAACAACAGTATAATGAATTTATAGATACGGGAGTATGTTATATGTCAAAAGTAAAAACAAAATTTGTTTGTCAGGATTGTGGGTATGAAAGTCCAAAATGGATGGGGAAATGCCCTGGGTGTAATAATTGGAACACACTGGTTGAAGAATTAGAACGCAAACAAGTAGGCGGCAGAGATCGTGGGATGTCCACCAAACAAAAAGCACAGCCTATCACAGATGTAATAAGTGATGAGGAGCCCCGATTAGATACCACATTAGGTGAATTAAATCGTGTATTAGGCGGCGGTCTGGTTTTGGGGTCGATGGTGCTCGTTGGGGGAGACCCAGGGATCGGTAAGTCTACTTTACTTCTCCAAACCTCTTTTGCTCTTGCGCATCAAAATAATAAAGTGTTGTATATTTCCGGTGAGGAGTCTGTTAAACAAATCAAAATGCGGGCAGATCGTCTTGGTGTACAAACATCAAATCTGCTTGTGGTGACTGAGACTGACTTGGAGCAGGTGGAGGAGCAGATAACGTTTGTCGATCCTGATGTGGTTATTATCGACTCAATCCAAACCATTTTTCACCCTGCCGTCACATCTGCAGCAGGTAGCGTGGCTCAGGTCCGAGAATGTACCAGCCATCTCATGCGAATAGCAAAAAGTAAAGGTATTGCTATCTTTATAGTCGGACATGTTACAAAAGAAGGGGCAATCGCTGGACCGCGAATGCTAGAGCACATGGTTGATGCCGTTCTTTACTTTGAAGGGGATCGACATAATACCTTCCGAATTTTACGGGCCGTTAAGAACCGATTTGGGTCTACAAATGAGATGGGTATTTTTGAGATGAAAGAAAAGGGGCTAGCCGAAGTAGAAAATCCTTCTGAGCTATTCTTAGCGGAACGGCCAATTGGTGTAGCTGGATCAACAGTAGTAGCTAGTATGGAGGGAACCCGTCCTGTTCTGGTTGAACTACAGGCTTTAGTTTCGCCAACTAGCTTTGCTACCCCACGTCGAATGGCAACAGGAGTAGATCATCAGCGGATTGCTATGATCATGGCAGTCCTTGAAAAACGTGTAGGTTTGATGCTACAAAATCAAGATGCTTATGTGAATGTAGCTGGTGGCGTGCGTCTTGATGAGCCTGCTATAGATTTAGCTATTGCGGTGAGCATTGCTAGCAGTTTCCGAGATCATGCTACAAACCCATATGATGTAGTGATCGGAGAGATTGGTTTAACAGGTGAAGTGAGGGGTGTTTCTCGTATTGAGCAACGCATACGTGAAGCAGAAAAATTGGGCTTTAAGCGTGTCATTATTCCAGAAAGAAGCATGCGAGGTTTAGAAAAGCCTGCTGGCATTGAGGTAATTGGTGTGACGAATGTAGATGAAGCGTTGCAGTATGCACTAAGGGGGTAGCTATATTTGATGTTGGATGCTTTGCGTTTTGTCGCTCCAGGTACGCCTTTTCGTGAAGGACTAGAAAACGTTTTACACGCCAAAACAGGTGCTTTAATTGTTGTGGGATGTAGTACACAAATGAAAAACATCATTGACGGTGGTTTTTTTATTGATTGCGAATTTACTCCTGCACATTTATATGAATTGGCTAAAATGGATGGCGCTATTATAGTCAGCGAGGACGCTAAGCGGATTTTATATGCCAACACACAGCTACTGCCGAGTGGAGCTGTTGCTTCTAATGAAACAGGAACAAGACATCGAACGGCTGACCGAACAGCACGACTAACTAATCATTTAGTCATAGCTATTTCCCAAAGACGCAACGTAATTACTTTATTTCAAGGGGCCCAGCGCTACGTTATTAAAGATATCAGTGTTATTTTTGCAAAAACGAATCAAGCACTTCAAACTTTGGAAAGATATAAGATGGTATTAGAACAGGGGCTCACTAACTTAAGTGCTTTAGAATTTGAACAATTGGTCACTGTTCATGAAATTGTATCCGTTTTGCAACGGATTGAGATGGTCATCCGTATAAAGTTAGAGATGAAAAAATATATCCTGGAATTAGGGACAGAAGGCCGATTAATTAGCATGCAGTTGGAAGAGCTGGTTGCCAACGTAGAAGAAGAGGCGGAACTGCTCATTTTGGACTATGCTAAAGATGATAAGGTGGATACCAAGCGAATCTTGAACGAGATGAGTAAGCTCAGTCCTGAAGAATTATTGGATCCAAGCGTCTTTCTTCGCCTACTTGGGTATATAAATATAAATAAGCTATCGGATGAGGCAGTAATGACACGGGGATATCGCTTACTTAGTAAAATATCTAGACTTCCTTCCACTGTCATTTGCAATCTCATCTGCCACTTTGGTTATCTGCACCTAATCATGATGGCTACTATTGAGGAATTGGATGATGTAGAGGGAATTGGTGAGATCAGGGCACGTACGATTAAGGATGGACTTCGAAGGATCCAAGAACAAGTGTTCATTGACAGGCACATTTAGTTCTATTAGTATGAGGGATTATGCGACGGTTTTTTTAAAAAAGTCAACAGGTATAAATTACCCCCTTTTTCTACTCTTATTGTCAGGAAAAAGATATAGGGATAGAATATCGTGGGATGATAATTAACGGAGGTAGACTATGATTGTGAAAGCATTGCCGAACATGCTCACTCTAGGCAACCTATTTTTAGGTATAGTAGCAATGATCTTGGCATTTAACGATTATGTTGACTTCGCAGCCATTACAGTAATCGTCGGTATGCTGTTAGACGGTTTGGATGGACGTGTAGCACGTATGTTAAACGCTCAAAGTGAATTTGGAAAAGAACTGGACTCATTATCAGACGTTATATCTTTTGGGGTAGCACCCGCTTTTATTATGTATGTAGTTGCTTTACAAGAAATTAGTGTAGTAGGAATCATTATTACTGCTCTGTTCCCGATTTGTGGAGCTTGTCGTCTGGCACGTTTTAATGTACAAGCGGGTGTTCCTGGTTACTTTATCGGCTTGCCAATTACAGCCGCTGGTGGAGTACTAGCAACCTTAGCGTTATTTCATGAAGTATTTCCAACAACGATCTTGGCACTTGGAATGTTGATGTTAGCTTACTTAATGGTATCGCGCGTAAAATACCCAAACTTCAAAAAAGTAGGGATTCCTAAATCAGCATACTGGATTGCTCCGATTATTATTGTTGGCGTGACTATTATTGCAGTAATGTTCCCAAATCAAATTTCCAAACTGGTATTTGTGCCTCTTGCACTATATGCTTTGTATGGGATAAAAAAAAACGTTGAATATTTTATTCGCAAAGTAAGAAAAAGAGAATCACAAGAAGAAAAAAAGCATTCTCTATAACGATATGATCGAAAAAACAACCCCCCGTTTAAGTTAAACGGGGGGTTGCAACTTTCTTGTGGGTTCATCCGTAGTATAGAGAGAACAGAACAAATCGATGCTAGGAGAGATTAAAAACTCCTAATGTATGGAGCCGATCTGATTCAACTTGGAGTACTTTGGATAAGGAAATATCAGTGACATTGCATAGTGCAGCTAAGTAAAACAAATTTTTCCCAAGTTCAGCCGTTACGATATCACGACAATGCTCACAAAGCTGTCCAGAAAAATGTGTGTCTAGATGAGGTTGGTTTTCGTGTAAAGAACTTGCAGGATCAAACGCTTGCTTTAAGGCAGCAATCTCCACGCATCCACAATCAGTTACCGCTTTCGTCAAGGCTCGATTTGTCCGGGCACCAGACTCTTGCAGTTTAGACATGACATCTAAAATACTCCGATGTCTAATCAGTAGGGTGGAAACCTGTTCTTGAAAATCCTTGATTTCATTAGACAATAGTATTCACCTCTGTTCTCTGATGAGGGGGAGTCAGAAAATTCTATTCACTTGGTTATGGTTTATTATAGGAACTCCTTAATCCATCTGTCAAACGTTAGAATTTTTGCTGCCTTTCACATGTTTATATTTTTTTGATTGACGTATATGTTGAAGCTGTGTTAAAATTCCGGCTATTTGACACTATAAAAAATATTTTGTTATAGTGGGGGGAAAGAGAAATGAAACAAACCATTCAAATCATTTGCGGGAGACTAGGTTTTTTTGTTGGATCTTCTGTCTATATTAATAAGAGGAGGTGAGCCTATGTTAAAACGAATCTGTAAGTTTTTCTTTGTTATCGTTGGTGGAGGACTGGGGTATCAGTTTGGACCTGCATTTTTCTCATTTTTGAATGATTTGCACAATTTTGGAACAATTCCGCGTCCAGCATACATTGGGGCTGTACTAGGGGTGATTTTGTTCTATTTTTTGGCGAATACGTTGGTGGATTATTTGGTGAATGCAATCCGCTGGGGTGAAGAAAAGTTATTGACGCTCCCTATAACTGATGTCATGTTTGGAGCCTTAGGTTTGATTATCGGACTTATCGTTGCCTTTTTATTATTCCTACCGATCAATAGTATACCTATCCCAGTGCTCGGAGATTTCTTACCACTTCTTGTTTCTGGTTTGCTTGGTTATTTAGGCTTTCAGGTGGGATTTCGTAAACGGGATGAAATTATGTCGGTTTTTTCTATAGGTCGTAAGGAGAAAAGCAAAAAGGAAAACGGAGGCATTGCTGCTAACGTCGAACATAAAGTTTTGGATACTAGCGTTATTATTGATGGACGCATTGCTGACATCTGTCGCACCGGTTTTATCGAAGGAGCATTGGTTATTCCGGGATTCGTGCTTGAAGAATTGCAACATATTGCTGATTCATCTGACGCATTAAAAAGAAATCGCGGACGCAGAGGTTTGGACATTCTAAACAAAATTCAAAAAGAATTAAAAGTAAATGTTCAAATTTATGAAGGAGATTTTGAAGAGATTGCGGAAGTGGATAGTAAATTAATTAAGTTAGCGAAAGTGCTTAATGGTAAAGTGGTTACCAATGATTTCAACTTAAATAAGGTCTGTGAATTGCAAGGTGTTCCAGTTCTTAATATCAATGATTTGGCCAATGCGGTTAAAC
Organism: Brevibacillus laterosporus; assembly: GCA_007833815.1. Lineage (NCBI taxonomy): Bacteria > Bacillati > Bacillota > Bacilli > Caryophanales > Paenibacillaceae > Brevibacillus > Brevibacillus laterosporus. The sequence goes on from CP033464.1 coordinate 1,161,769, forward strand.
CCGTGGTCCTGCCAGGAGAAGAATTGAATGTGCAGGTGATCAAAGACGGGAAAGAGTACGGTCAAGGTGTGGCTTATCTTGATGACGGTACAATGATCGTAGTTGAAGGCGGTCGAGATTATATTGGGTTAGAGATTGATGTGCTGGTAACCAGCGTACTACAGACATCTGCAGGTCGCATGATTTTTGCGAAACCAAAGATGTTGGAGAAGGCATTGTAGCGCATTGATAACATAATGGAGAGGGTACGTGTGGAAACAAGCGTGGTGATCGTTGCCGCTGGAACAGGGAAACGAATGAAGGCTGGTAAGAATAAGGTATGGCTCCATTTGCAACATAAACCAATTTTTCAGCATACGGTTGAAGCTTTCGTTCAACATCCAGGAATTACCCAAGTTGTTCTGGTGATTAATGAACAAGATTACGAGGATATGGATCAATGGCGAAAGCGAATGCCTTATTCCGTGATCTTGGCTACGGGTGGTGCAGAGCGACAGGATAGCGTACGAAATGGACTTGAGGCTCTATCAGAGAGCTGTACGCATGTATTGATCCACGATGCAGCAAGACCTTTTATCGCAGCAGAGCAGATCTCTAGCATTATAACCAAATTAAAAGATCATCAGGCAGTTGTTGTAGCGGTTCCTGTGAAGGATACGATTAAAATCGTAGGTCCAGATGGAGTCGTTCAAGCAACCCCGGCACGCGAGAGCTTGTGGGCGGTTCAAACCCCACAAGCTTTTCCACTTTCACTTGTAAAAGAGGCTCACCAGTTTGCGGTTGAGCAAGGGAAAGTAGGAACAGACGATGCTATGCTCGTTGAAATGCTTGGGTACCCAGTTACAATTGTTGATGGTAGCTATGAAAACATCAAGGTGACCACTCCTGATGATCTCTGGTTTGGAGAAGAGATTATGAAGAGGCGCTTGGAAGAGAGGAAGAGGAAGAAATGAGGATCGGGCAAGGTTTCGATGTGCATCAACTGGTGGAAGGCAGACCCTGCATCATTGGCGGTGTAACTATTCCTTATGAAAAAGGTCTGTTAGGACATTCAGATGCCGATGTACTATTACATACGATCTCTGACGCACTTCTAGGAGCGATTGGAGAAGGGGATATTGGACGTCATTTCCCTGATACTGACCCGGCTTTTAAAGATGCAGATAGCTTACAGTTACTCGTTCATGTATGGAACTTGGTAAAAGAGCGAGGGTATCAATTAGGAAATGTTGATGCCACAATTATTGCACAAGCACCCAAAATGGCTCCTTATATTCCGCAGATGCGTGAAGTAATTGCCAAAGCACTTGATACGGATATTGCTCAAGTGAATATTAAAGCAACCACATCGGAAAAATTAGGCTTTACTGGACGTGGAGAGGGGATCGCTGCGCAGGCTGTATGTTTGCTTGTCAATGTGTAAGTCTAGTAGTATCATAATTGGAAGAGATGGTATAAGGATGGTGTCATCATGACTAAGGAAGTTCGTTTGCGCTATGCTCCGAGTCCAACCGGTCACCTGCATATTGGCGGTGCTCGTACAGCGCTTTTTAATTATTTGTATGCACGTCGTTTAGGCGGAAAATTTATTGTGCGTATTGAGGATACAGATCAAGTCCGCAATGTGGAAAATGCTGCGGAAAAACAAATGGAAAACTTGAAGTGGCTCGGCGTCGATTGGGATGAGGGCGATGATGTTGGTGGCCCATATGGTCCGTATCGTTGCATGGATCGCTTGGATATTTATAAAGGATACATTGAACAATTATTGAATGAAGGAAAAGCATATTACTGCTATGCAACAAAGGACGAGCTTGATGCAGAACGTGAAGAGCAGGTTGCACGTAATGAAACTCCTCGTATTTTGGAAAAGCATCGTCATACTACTCCAGAACAAAAAGCTGCATATGAGCAAGAGGGACGAGTTCCTTCTGTTCATTTCATTATGCCAGATAACCGTTCTTATACGGTGAATGATCTTGTGCGTGGCGAAGTAACCTTTGACTCAAATGAAATGGGCGGGGATTTCGTTATCTGTCGTCCGGATGGTATCCCGACTTACAACTTTGCTGTTGTAATCGATGACTATCTTATGAAAATCAGTCATGTTGTACGAGGAGAAGAACATCTTTCTAACACGCCGCGTCAATTGATGATCTATGAAGCGTTTGGTTGGGAAGCTCCTCAATTTGCTCACTTGGCTCTCATTTTGAATCAAGAAGGCAAAAAGATGAGTAAACGCGATGAAAGCATTATTCAATTCATTGAGCAATATCGCGATATGGGTTATTTACCAGAAGCTATTGTTAACTTCTTGGTGTTATTAGGATGGTCTCCAGGTGGGGAACAAGAGATCTTCTCTTTAGAAGAGCTGAGCGAACGTTTCAGCTTCGATCGAGTTAGCAAATCCCCAGCTGTATTTGACAGTACCAAAATGAACTGGATGAACAATCACTATCTAAAAGCTAAACCAGTGGATGTTATCGTGGACATGTGTATTCCTCATCTACAAGAAGCTGGCTTCCTTGAAGGAGAATTGACTCCTGAACGTAGAGAGTGGACAACACAAATCGTAGCTCTATATCAAGAACAAATGTCTTACTGTTCTCAGATTGTACCTCTTTCTGCCCTCTTTTTCTTAGATGAAGTGGTTTATGAAGAAGATGCAAAAGCTGTATTAAAAGAACCTCAAGTAAAAGAGGTGCTTGTTAGCTTTAAAGAGCACATTGAATCTGCAGATGAATATAGTGTAGAAGTAATTAATGCTTCCTTGAAGGCAGTTCAAAAAGCAACCGGCCATAAAGGAAAAGCACTATTTATGCCAGTACGTGTATCCATTACAGGTCAGGCGCACGGACGTGATCTTGGTCAATCTATTTATTTAATTGGTCGCGGAAAAGTGTTAGCACGTCTACAACAAGTCATTTCTAGTCTATAATAAAAACAACATATAATTTACGTGCGTTGAACAGGAGAAGTACAAGTGAGAGGATTCTCTAGAGAGAACGGGATAGGTGGAAACCGTTTGTAGACTCTGCTTGGAAATGCACCTGGGAGCAACCAATTGAACACAATGTTTATCATTGAAAGTAGATTGGTCGGGGGACCCGCCGATAAAGGGTATTGAGCGAGATGAACTCTAGCTATCTTTGGTGTAGAGTTGATTCATCTAAGCAGAGTGGAACCACGGTAAAAACACCGTCTCTGCGTCTATATAGGCGTGAGAGGCGGTGTTTTTTGCATTCATCTGAGAAAAAGCAACATCCTGCCCTGCAGAAGCCTTATCAGAACGTAAAGCCTGCTTCGTTTACGCTGTAACATTGAGCAATCGGTGGTCAGGCAAAAGAATAGGGGGAGTCCCATGTTTGCCAGGATGAAGGAAGATATACAGGTAGTGTTTGAACGTGACCCTGCTGCACGCAGTACGTGGGAAGTGGTGCTTACTTATGCAGGACTTCATGCCATTTGGGGTCACCGAGTGGCAAATAGTTTGTGGAAAAAAGGCTGGAAAACCTCTGCTCGTATTGTATCTCAAATCACGCGTTTTTTTACAGGAATCGAAATACATCCAGGAGCAACGATTGGTCGGAGAATGTTTATTGACCACGGGGCTGGTGTCGTAATTGGAGAAACCTGTGAGATTGGCGAGGATGTAACTATATATCAAGGAGTGACCCTTGGCGGTACAGGGAAGGAAAAAGGGAAGCGCCATCCGACGGTAGGAAACAATGTCATTATCGCCTCTGGAGCAAAGGTACTTGGTTCGTTTAAAATTGGTGATTATTCTAAAGTTGGAGCGGGTTCAGTTGTTCTCCAACCCGTACCATCCCATTCAACAGTGGTTGGGATTCCAGGGCGTATTAAGATGCAAAATGGCAAGAAAGTAGAATGCGATTTAGACCATGTTAATTTACCAGACCCGATTTTAGAAATGATTCGGGATATGCAGAAGGAAATCGCCCAATTAAAAGTGGAGCTTGATCACGTTAAAAAGGAGAAGTCGGAAAATGAGCATACGCTTATATAACACCATGTCACGCGAAAAAGAAGCCTTTATCCCGTTGGAGGAAGGCAAAGTGAAAATGTATGTCTGCGGTCCAACGGTTTATAATTATATTCATATAGGAAATGCCCGTCCTGCAATTGTGTTTGATACATTACGCCGCTATTTATCGTATAAAGGCTATAAGGTTACTTTTGTACAAAATATTACTGATGTAGATGACAAGTTGATTCGTAAAGCAAATGAGGAAGAAACAACCGTGGCAGAATTGGCGGATCGTTATACAGCAGCCTATAATCAGGACCTGCAAGGGGTAAATGTCCTGCCGCCTGATATCCAGCCGCGGGTTATGAATACCATTCCTGAGATCATCTCCTTTATTGAGGGGCTTATTGAAAAAGGATTTGCTTACGAGAGTGCGGGTGATGTTTATTTCCGTACCAATCGCTTTGAAGAGTACGGTAAACTTTCTCATCAGCCATTGGATGATTTGCAAGTGGGGGCACGTATTGAAGTAAGTGAAAAGAAAGAGGGACCACTTGATTTTGCTCTTTGGAAAGCAGCTAAGCCCCAAGAAATTTCTTGGGATAGTCCTTGGGGAGCAGGGCGTCCAGGCTGGCATATTGAGTGCTCCGCAATGGCTCTTCGTTTCTTAGGTGAGTCCATTGATATTCATGCAGGTGGAACAGATCTTACTTTCCCCCATCATGAAAATGAAATTGCACAATCAGAGTGCTTTACAGGAAAACCATTTGCACGCTACTGGATGCATAATGCTATGCTTAACATCGACAACGAAAAGATGTCGAAGTCCTTGGGCAATTTTCTGTTAGCACGTGATTTGATTGCAAAATACAGTGGTCAACTTATTCGTTTTTTCATGTTAAGTGGACATTATCGCAGTCCAATTAATTTTAGTGATGAAATGCTAGAACAAGCTACTAATGGGTTAGATCGTATCAAAAATGCTTATGTGAATCTGGGGCATCGTTTGAATACAGCACGAGTGGAAGAGCCAAATGGCATAGCGCAGGAACAAGCGCAATTAATTGAAAGTTTGCGTCAGCGTTTTGAAGAAGAGATGAATGATGATTTAAATACAGCCAATGGAATTACGGTGTTGTTTGATATTTCCAAGGAAGCCAACCTATATACACGCCATGAAAACGTAGGAGCTACGGAAATCAAGGCTTATCGTCAGCTACTAGAAGAGCTAACCGCTGTATTGGGTTTGATTTTACAAGAAGAGGCTACTTTATTAGATGAAGAGATTGAGCTTTTAATAGTAGAACGTACCGAAGCTCGCAAGGCTCGAAATTTTGCCCGTTCTGATGAAATCCGCGATCAACTACAAGAGATGGGAATTATCCTTGAAGATACACCACAGGGTATCCGTTGGCGTCGAAAATAAGGAGCAATAACATGATGATAGAAAGAGAAACACTAGCTCGCGATCCTAAACTTACTAATCCGCTAGTGCTCGCCTTTTTAGGGGATGCTACGTATGCTCATTACGTACGCTACCATTTGATAACGAAAGGGATTGCAAAACCGAATTTACTGCATAAAACGGCAAATCGATATGTGGCTGCGAAAGCACAAGCAACAATCTTGCACCATCTAATGCCCTCTTTAACTGAAGAGGAGATGGCACAAGTGAAGCGTGGAAGAAATGCCAAATCTGGATCAAGTGCCAAGAATGCTGACATTGTCGATTATCGGCATGCAACAGCTTTCGAGGCCTTGATCGGCTATTTATATTTGAATGGTGAAGACGAGCGATTGCAAGAGATTATTCAAAAAGCGTTTGCAATCGTGGAAGGAGATTAAGTGAAATGAATGAAGAGTGGATTTTGGGTAAAAACCCTGTTATCGAGGCCTTGCGCTCGGGGCGTACTATTAATAAAATCTGGATGGCAGAGGGTGCTAATAAAAACCAGATGGGGCCTATCTTTACGCTTGCAAAGGATCTTGGAGTAGTTATTACCACAGCCAACCGTAAAAAGTTAGATCAACTAGTTAGCTCGGATAACCATCAAGGGGTCGTTGCTTCGGTAGCAGCGTACGACTATGTGGAAATAGATGATATTTTAGCTAAGGCAGAAGAGAAAAATGAAGTGCCTTTTGTGATTATTCTAGACGAGCTAGAAGACCCACATAATCTAGGCTCCATTCTGCGTACTGCTGATGCAGTTGGAGCGCATGGAGTCATTATACCAAAACGTCGATCTGTTTCTCTTACAGCGACAGTTGCTAAAGCCTCTGCTGGTGCTATTGAGTATGTACCAGTTGCTCGTGTGACTAACATTGTACGTGCGATGGAGGAATTAAAGGAAAAAGGCTTCTGGATTGCTGGTACGGATGCGGCAGGTAAGCAAGATTTCCGAGAAGGAGATTACACCATGCCGTTTGCACTGGTGATCGGTAGTGAAGGAAAGGGCATGAGTCGTCTTGTGCGAGAGAACTGCGATTTCCTTTACCGCTTGCCGATGGTTGGACAAGTTACTTCGCTCAATGCTTCTGTTGCTGCGGCTATTCTAATGTATGAGGTATATCGAGGACGAAACCCACTCTTAACTAGAGGAAAATGAGATGGCTAAAAGAAAGAGCAAACAGCTGCTCATTGTAGATGGCTATAACATTATTGGGGCATGGCCACAGTTGCGCGTCTTGAAGGATCAGGATCAGATGGATGAGGCGCGCGACCTCCTCATTTCCCAATTAGCTGAATACCAAAGCTACTCAGGAATAAGGGTCATTGTAGTATTTGACGCCTATAAAATTCCTGGAATCGGAAGAAAACAGGAAGATTTTAAGATTGAGGTTTATTTTACGAAGAAAAAAGAGACAGCTGACGAAAAAATAGAGAGGCTAGTTCACGAGTTTTTCGAGAAAAATCGACAAATTTATGTAGCAACATCCGACTATACTTCTCAGCGGGTCATCTTTGGGCAAGGAGCTCTGCGAAAATCGGCAAGAGAGCTGTTGCTAGAAGTGGTGAACGCCAACAAGGAAATCGACCAAACCGTAAAAAAAACAAATGAAGAACAGTATTTTTCACGGATTCCGTTAAGTGATGAAATAGCGAAAATCTTCGAAAAATGGAGAAGAGAGTAAAACGCATTTGGTTGACGCTATTTTATCGATTCATGTATAATAACACTATCTTATGTAACCAGGTGTCGGAGGGATAATAGTGAGTGTTGACCTCAAGGAGTTAAAACATACTCAATATGATCTGATGTCCGACGAAGAAGTAGTAGAGTTAGTACGAGAGAACGATGCTGAGGCCCTAGAATACCTGATCAATAAGTACAAAAATTTCGTACGGGCCAAAGCTCGTTCTTATTTTTTGATCGGGGCGGACCGTGAAGATATTGTACAGGAAGGCATGATTGGCCTGTACAAGTCCATACGGGATTTTAGAGGGGACAAGCTCACTTCGTTTAAGGCATTTGCTGAGTTATGCATTACCCGTCAGATCATTACTGCGATTAAGACGGCAACAAGGCAGAAGCACATACCTCTTAACTCTTACGTATCGTTGGACAAGCCCATTTATGATGAGGATTCGGATCGAACTTTGCTTGACGTGATTTGTGGAACAAAGGTAACAGATCCTGAAGAGTTGTTTATTAATCGAGAAGAATTTGACGACATTGAAGGAAAGATGAGTGAAATTCTTAGCGATTTGGAACGTCAGGTACTGATGCTTTATCTAGATGGACGTTCCTATCAACAGATCGCGGTCGAATTGGATCGCCATGTAAAATCCATCGACAATGCTTTGCAACGAGTGAAACGAAAATTGGAACGATATTTAGAAGGTAGAGAAGTGCACCTGTAATTTTTCGTGTACTGCTTTGTCTATGCAATGTATTCGGCTATAAACGATAAAATCCTGTTTTTTGTCGAATTATTTTCAAAGAAATCTTGCTTAGAACGATAGTGTATAAAATTGTCAAGGCATTTCGTTGACATTAAGCTAGCTGATGTGATAAATTTGTTTGGTAGCCATAGAGTAGATTCTATGGTTACTTCTATGAACATACGGAAAAAAGTAGCGGTTTTTCCCGAGTTTATTTGGGTTGTAGTTATAGTCTTTAGGTATTAGAAAAGATGGAGGTGGCAATGATGCGAGTAAACATTACATTGGCGTGCACCGATTGCGGTGATCGTAACTATATCAGCACGAAAAACAAGCGTACGAACCCTGAGCGCATCGAAAAGAAGAAGTATTGCTCCCGCGATAAAAAGCACACAGTTCATCGTGAAACGAAATAATGATGAACGAAAAGTCTGGAGGTAGCAATATGAATATATTTTCCAGAACAGGTTCGTTTTTAAAAGATGTTGTCTCTGAATTGAAAAAAGTCCGCTGGCCGAATCGCAAAGAGCTGGTTAGCTATACAACGGTCGTTGTGCTTGCGATTACGTTCTTGGCGGTATTTATGTTTGTGGTGGACTTTGGAATTTCAGAGCTAATCGGTCTTATTATTAAGAAGTAGGTAATATTCGGGTCTTAGGAGGGACGGACGTCTAACGTCCTCGTGGATATGGAAAAAGCGTGGTATGTCGTTCATACTTACTCTGGGTATGAAAACAAGGTTAAAGCGAATCTGGAAAAACGTGTAGAGTCTATGGGCATGGAAGACAAAATCTTTCGCGTGCTTGTTCCTACTGAAGAAGAAGTAGAGAACAAAGACGGTAAAAAGCGCACAGTTACCAAAAAGGTATTTCCTGGATACGTGCTTGTTGAAATGGTTATGACGGACGATTCATGGTATGTCGTGCGGAATACCCCAGGGGTCACGGGTTTTGTCGGATCCACTGGAGCTGGTTCCAAACCAACAGCGTTGCTTCCTGAAGAAGCGGATACAATTCTCAAAACAATGGGATTTGAAGCGCCGAAAGTTAGGATCGATTTTGATCTTCGCGACATGGTTACCGTAAAGGATGGTCCTTTCACGGGTCGTGACGGGGAAATCATTGAAATTCTGGCCGACAAACAAAAAATTCGCGTGCTATTGGATATTTTCGGTCGCGAGACACCAGTTGAATTAGATTACACACAAGTTGAAAAAATGGATTAAGAACTCATCTTGAAAAGTATCGTTTCATATGATACAGTTCTTGATGATTCTAGAATCTGCAGACAAATGCGGTTCTCAATCTCACTACTGAATAAATCCATTTGGTTTATTTAGTAGAGTGGGAGGGGCGAGTACCCCGCATTACCACACACGAAGAAGGAGGTGTATTACGTGGCTAAGAAGGTAATCCGCGTAATTAAACTACAAATTCCAGCAGGTAAGGCAAACCCTGCACCTCCAGTAGGTCCGGCACTCGGTCAAGCTGGGGTTAATATCATGGGTTTCTGTAAAGAATTTAATGCTCGTACAGAAAGCGAAGCAGGAATGATCATTCCAGTAGAAATTACTGTATTTGAAGATCGTTCTTTCACATTCATTACAAAAACTCCACCGGCAGCAATTCTATTGAAAAAAGCAGCGGGAATCGAATCTGGTTCTGGCGTGCCTAACAAGACAAAAGTTGCTACTTTGAAACGTGATAAGGTTCGTGATATCGCGATCTTGAAACAACCGGATCTAAACGCAGCTTCTGTTGAAGCAGCTATGCGTATGGTTGAAGGTACTGCCCGTTCTATGGGTATTGTAATCGAAGACTAATTTGTCTTTGATTACTTGTTAAGGATGAGACTACAAGCTTTGTATCTCATCCTGTGGGAGGATTAAACCGCTACGACCACATTGAAGGGAGATTTGCAAATGCCTAAGCATGGTAAAAAATATCTAGAAGCTACAAAGCAGATCGACAAGACGAAAGTGTATGCTGTATCTGAAGCGATCGAGCTAGTGAAAAACGTAGCTTCTGCTAAATTTGATGAGACAGTTGAAGCAGCATTCCGTTTGGGTGTAGACCCTAAACGTGCTGATCAACAAATTCGTGGTGCTGTTGTATTGCCACACGGTACTGGTAAAGTACAACGTGTTCTTGTATTTGCTAGAGGTGAAAAGGCGAAAGAAGCTGAAGCAGCTGGAGCAGATTATGTAGGCGATGCTGACATGCTTGCTAAAATCCAAGGTGGATGGTTTGAGTTCGACGTAATCGTTGCTACTCCAGACATGATGGGTGAAGTAGGTAAATTGGGTCGCGTATTAGGTCCTAAAGGTCTAATGCCAAACCCTAAAACTGGTACTGTAACATTTGATGTTACAAAAGCAGTTAATGAAATCAAAGCTGGTAAGATCGAGTACCGTGTAGAAAAAGGTGGTATCATCCACGCTCCTATCGGTAAAGTATCTTTCGATGCTGAAAAACTAACTGAAAACCTTGCAGCTCTGACAGATGCTCTTAACCGTGCAAAACCAGCAGCAGCTAAAGGTATTTACATGAAAGGCGTTTCTATCAGTTCCACTATGGGTCCTGGTGTACGCGTTGATGTAAAATAATTACAGTTGACTTCTGATAGAGAAGTTGATAATATAGAACCTGTTGTTAAAGAGAATATTGTCATACCGTAGACAGAAGGCGCAGTGAACCGAAAGGTAAGTTGCTTAATTCCCTTCCGAGGTGTGTACTATTAATAGATTCGTTCTGTTGATATGTGCCCTCGCGAAACGTCTGCGAGGGCATTTTCAATTTACATTAGGATTGATTGCACGGGAGGTGTAACAAATGGCAGAAATTCGTCCAACTGTTATCCGTGAAGAGAAAGCACAAGTAATCAGCGAAATCGCTACTAAGTTGCGTGAAAGTCAAACAACAGTAGTAGCTGACTATCGTGGTCTTACAGTTGCTCAGGTAACTGAACTTCGTAAACAATTGCGTGAAGCTGGCATTGAATTTAAAGTATATAAAAATACTTTGTCTCGTTTAGCTACAGCTCAAGAAAACTTGAGCGAATTGGACCAATACCTATTGGGACCAAACGTAATTGCTTTCTCTAAAGGTGACGTAATTGCTCCTGCGAAGATCATTGCTGACTTCGCAAAGAAAAATGAAGCACTTGAAATCAAAGGTGGAGTTATCGAAGGTAAAGTAGTAGGCGCTGAAGAAATCAAAGCACTTGCTGCACTACCATCTCGCGAAGGCTTGTTGTCCATGCTTCTCAGCGTGCTACAAGCACCAGTTCGCAACTTCGCGCTTGCGGTTAAAGCTGTTTCCGAACAAAAAGAAGGCCAAGGCGCCTAATCGGTATAAGAAAGATTGGAGGACATTAAAATGAATCACGAACAAATTTTAGAAGCTATCAAAGGTATGTCCGTTCTTGAATTGAACGATCTAGTAAAAGCAATCGAAGAAGAATTTGGTGTAACTGCTGCAGCTCCTGTAGCTGTTATGGCTGGTGGCGCTGAAGCAGCTGCTGAGCAAACTGAGTTCACTGTTAACCTAGTTAGCGGCGGAGCTTCCAAAATCAACGTAATCAAAGTTGTTCGCGAAATCACAGGTCTTGGCCTGAAAGAAGCGAAAGACTTGGTTGATAACGCTCCTAAAGCACTTAAAGAAGGCGTTTCTAAAGACGAAGCTGAAGCTGTTAAAGCTAAGCTTGAAGAAGCTGGTGCAGTTGTAGAAGTTAAGTAATCTCTTCTACTTTCTATAGAGAAATCCCCTTACCGTTAAGGTTGGGGGATTTCTGCTATCTAGGCTTATTTCTTCTTACATGAAATGCTTGGGAAAGGAGGCAAGAGGATGAGTGATCATTATTACACAAACCGACCACAATCGGCACATGAGGAAGCTGAATTTAACTTTGAGCTGCTTGGAAAAACCTATCACTTTACAACCGATAGTGGTGTTTTTTCACGAGAACGAATTGATTTTGGGAGCGTACTATTAGTAGAAACCATGCAGTTTTCGGAACAGGCGCGCGTTCTTGATGTAGGCTGTGGTTACGGTCCGATAGGGTTTGCGGCTGCATCAATAGCTAACAAGGGACTTGTTACTATGATTGACATAAATGAACGGGCAGTAGCACTTGCGAAACGGAATGCAGAGCGAAATGGTGTTTCCAATGTGGAGATTATGGCCAGTGACCTTTACGAACAAGTAGAGGATAGAGAGTTTGATGTTATCTTAACCAATCCTCCTATCCGAGCTGGAAAAGAGACAGTGCACCGTATTTTCGCAGAAGGCTATAAGCTTTTAGCGCCTAATGGTGAAATGTGGGTTGTCATTCAAAAAAAGCAAGGAGCACCTTCTGCTATTAAAAAAATGGAAGAAGATTTTCGAGAGGTAGAAACTGTCGAAAAAAGCAAGGGTTATTTTATCATTCGAGCAAGAAAATAGCCAAATCTCCTTGACTAGGCATTTTCCTTATGTTAACATTATAAAATGTCAATATGGGTTAAATGTCTAAACTGAGCGATTCCTGATTTGTCAACACCTTTTTGTGCTGATTTTTAGCATATAGGGTTAAAGCTGTAAAAGGTTGGGAATTCTTTTAGAATAGAGTTTTTTATCAAAAATGAGGTTAAATGGTTAACCCATTTTTATTTTTGTGTCTTCAGCGTCTGGTGTTATATTACTAGATGCTTTCCGTTTTCCTAAATAAGAGGGAAGACATGTTGCGGTCAACATCTGATAAAACGATGTTGCAACAAAAAGTGAGGGGTGAATGAGTTGGCAGGTAAACTGGTCCAGAGCGGTAAGCACCGCCAGCGTCGCACGTATTCTCGAATCAACGAAGTACTGGGACTACCTAACCTAATCGAAATTCAGCAGAAATCTTACCAATGGTTTTTGGATACTGGTTTAAGAGAAATGTTCCAAGACATTTCGCCAATCCAAGACTTTACTGGTAATTTAGTGCTGGAGTTTATTGATTATAGCCTAGGTGAACCTAAATACGGCGTAGACGAGTCGAAGGAACGTGACGTAACGTATGCTGCTCCATTGCGTGTTAAAGTGCGTCTTTTAAACAAAGAGACGGGCGAAGTGAAGGAGCAAGAAGTCTTTATGGGAGATTTCCCACTGATGACAGAAACGGGTACCTTCATTATAAATGGAGCGGAGCGCGTTATTGTCAGTCAGCTCGTTCGTTCCCCTAGTGTTTACTATAACACTAAAATTGATAAGAACGGTAAACAGACTTTCAGCGCTACTGTTATTCCTAACCGTGGTGCATGGCTTGAACTTGAAACAGATGCGAAAGATATCATTTATGTGCGTATCGATCGTACTCGTAAAATTCCGGTTACCGTGTTACTCCGTTCTTTAGGTTTTGGAACTGATAAAGATATTCTAGACCTTTTGGGTCATGATGAGAAATTCGTAAATAACACGCTTGAAAAAGATAATACCGATTCTACTGAGAAAGCTTTGATTGAAATCTATGAGCGCTTGCGTCCAGGTGAACCACCTACAGTAGAAAACGCAAAGAGCTTACTAATTTCTCGCTTCTTTGATCCGAAGCGTTATGATCTAGCATCAGTAGGTCGTTATAAAATGAATAAAAAGCTCCATATTAAAAACCGTATATTTAACCAACGTCTTGCAGAGACGCTGATTGATACCACAACAGGTGAAATCATTGCAGAAGCAGGTCAAATTATTGACCGTCGTGTAATGGAAAAGATTCTACCTATGTTGGAAGGCGGCGTAAACTATGTGGACGTACGTACACATGGTGGAGTATTAGAGAACGAAACAATTACTCTTCAATCTGTTGATATTTTTGATGAAGAGGGTAAAGTAGTTAAGATTATCGGTAATGCTAATATCGATATGTCCGTAAAAAATATTACTCCAGCGGATATCGTTTCTGCAATTAACTATTTCATTAACCTACTACACCGTGTAGGTACTACAGATGATATTGACCATTTGGGTAACCGTCGTCTTCGTTCTGTAGGGGAATTGTTGCAGAACCAATTCCGTATTGGTCTTTCTCGTATGGAGCGTGTGGTTCGTGAACGCATGTCCATTCAAGATCAAAATCAAATTACTCCGCAGGCTTTGATTAACATCCGTCCTGTGATTGCGGCGATCAAAGAGTTCTTTGGTAGCTCCCAGCTTTCTCAGTTCATGGATCAAACGAATCCGCTTGCTGAATTAACACATAAACGTCGTTTGTCTGCATTGGGACCTGGTGGTTTGACACGTGAACGCGCTGGTTTCGAAGTCCGAGACGTGCATCACTCTCACTACGGTCGCATGTGTCCAATCGAGACGCCGGAGGGACCAAACATTGGTTTGATCAACTCCTTGTCTTCCTTTGCTCGCATTAATGATTACGGCTTTATTGAAACACCACGCCGTAAGATTAATCCTGAAACAGGCGTTGTGCTAACGGAGATTGAATACCTGACAGCTGACGAAGAGGATGTATATAACGTAGCTCAGTCGAACCAACCATTAGCTGAAGATGGTAAATTCGCAAACGAGATGGTTATCTGCCGCCGTAAAGGTGAAATCCTTAACATTCCTCGCGATAAGGTAGACTTTATGGATATCTCTCCTAAGCAGGTTGTATCTGTTGCGACAGCGTTAATTCCGTTCCTTGAGAACGATGACGCCAACCGTGCCCTAATGGGATCAAACATGCAACGTCAGGCCGTTCCACTACTAATTCCGCAAGCTCCATTTGTAGGAACTGGTATGGAGCATAAAGCGGCGCAGGACTCCGGTGTTGCAGTCGTTGCAAAATGGCCTGGTAAAGTAGAGCGTGTTACAGCTCGTGAAGTAACGGTAAGACGTTATATAGAGGTTGATGGCAAGCAAGTTGCTGGAGACCTAGATAAATATAAAATGCACAAATTCATTCGTTCTAACCAAGGGACTTGCATTAACCAACGCCCGATTGTACAACCTGGTGATATTATTGAAACAGGTGATATTATCGGTGATGGTCCGTCTACGGAGAAGGGTGAATTGGCACTTGGTCGCAACGTTATCGTAGCGTTTATGACTTGGGAAGGTTATAACTACGAGGATGCGATCTTGTTAAGTGAAAAACTGGTTAAAGATGACGTCTACACGTCGATCCATATTGAAGAATATGAATCAGAAGCACGTGATACGAAATTAGGACCAGAAGAGATTACTCGCGATATTCCGAACGTAGGGGAAGAGGCGCTGAAGAATCTTGATGAACGTGGTATCATTCGCGTGGGTGCTGAGATCCGCGATGGCGATATCCTTGTTGGTAAAGTAACGCCTAAGGGTGTAACAGAACTGACTGCGGAAGAGCGTCTATTGCATGCGATCTTTGGTGAAAAGGCACGAGAAGTTCGTGATACCTCACTACGTGTACCGCACGGTGGATCTGGTATCATTGTCGATGTAAAAGTATTTACTCGCGACAATGGGGATGAATTGCCTCCAGGTGTTAACCAATTAGTGCGTGTGTACATTGCACAAAAACGTAAAATCTCCGTTGGGGATAAAATGGCCGGTCGACATGGTAATAAAGGGGTTATTGCCCGTATCATGCCGGAAGAAGATATGCCGTTCCTACCAGATGGCTCACCAGTTGAGATTGTCTTGAATCCACTGGGTGTACCATCACGTATGAACATCGGTCAGGTACTTGAAACGCATTTAGGTATGGCAGCTAAATTGTTGGGTATTCATGTAGCGACTCCTGTTTTCGATGGTGCTCGTCAAGCTGATGTTCTTGATACACTTGAAGAAGCTGGTTTGGATCGCGACGGTAAAACCCTCTTATACGATGGCCGTACAGGTGAATCATTCGATCGCCGTGTAACAGTAGGTTGCGTGTACATGCTGAAACTGGCTCACTTGGTTGACGATAAGATTCATGCTCGTTCAACTGGACCATACTCTCTTGTTACGCAACAACCATTGGGTGGTAAAGCTCAATTTGGTGGTCAGCGCTTCGGGGAGATGGAGGTATGGGCGCTTGAAGCATACGGTGCCGCATATACTCTGCAAGAGATCCTCACCGTTAAATCTGACGATGTTGTTGGTCGTGTGAAAACGTACGAAGCGATCGTTAAAGGTGAAAACGTACCAGAACCGGGAGTTCCGGAATCATTCAAAGTATTGATTAAAGAACTTCAAAGCTTAGGTATGGACGTAAAAATCCTCTCTGGGGACGAGAAGGAAATTGAGATGCGCGAAACAGATGATGAGGATGAAGGAACTGGAGAAAAGTTAAATCTCTTACCTGAAAGCATAGGCGCACAAGATGAGTAAGATTCCGGTACAAGAGGGAGGTAACGCCCTGTGATTGACGTCAATAATTTTGAATATATGAAGATTGGTTTAGCTTCTCCCGATAAGATCCGTTCGTGGTCTTTCGGGGAAGTTAAAAAACCTGAAACAATTAACTACCGTACCCTGAAACCTGAAAAAGATGGTTTGTTCTGTGAACGTATTTTCGGACCAACTAAGGATTGGGAATGTCATTGCGGTAAATACAAGCGCGTTCGTTATAAAGGCGTAGTTTGTGATCGATGCGGCGTTGAGGTAACTCGTGCAAAAGTGCGTCGTGAACGTATGGGACACATTGAGCTTGCTGCTCCTGTTTCCCACATCTGGTATTTCAAAGGTATCCCGAGCCGTATGGGTCTGGTACTGGATATGTCTCCTCGTTCCCTTGAGGAAGTTATCTACTTTGCTTCTTATGTAGTAGTAGATGCAGGAGATACTCCTTTGGACAAAAAGCAACTTTTGTCTGAAAAAGAATACCGTAACTACCGCGAAAAGTATGGTCAATCTTTCCAAGCAGCGATGGGTGCTGAAGCAATCCGCCGCCTATTGGCTGAAATTGATCTAGAAAAAGAAGTAGGCACTCTGAAGGAAGATTTAAAAACTGTGCAAGGTCAACGACGCACTCGTGCGATTAAACGTTTAGAGGTATTGGAAGCGTTCCGTAACTCTGGTAATCGCCCTGATTGGATGGTACTTGACGTATTGCCTGTAATTCCTCCAGAATTGCGTCCGATGGTACAGTTGGATGGTGGTCGTTTTGCGACTTCTGACCTGAATGACCTGTATCGTCGTGTAATCAACCGTAACAACCGTCTGAAACGCCTACTTGAACTTGGCGCACCAGACATTATCGTACAAAACGAAAAACGTATGCTACAAGAAGCAGTAGATGCGTTGATTGATAACGGTCGTCGTGGACGTCCTGTTACCGGCCCTGGTAACCGTCCATTGAAATCTTTGAGCCATATGCTTAAAGGTAAGCAAGGTCGTTTCCGTCAAAACCTTTTGGGTAAACGTGTTGACTACTCTGGTCGTTCCGTTATCGTAGTAGGACCGAACTTGCGTATGTACCAATGCGGTCTGCCTAAGGAAATGGCGTTGGAACTCTTCAAGCCTTTCGTAATGAAGGAGCTTGTAGCAAAAGGCCTAGCTCATAACATCAAGAGTGCGAAACGTAAAGTTGAGCGCGTACAACATGAAGTATGGGACGTTCTAGAAGAGGTAATCAAAGAGCATCCTGTATTACTAAACCGCGCACCTACCTTGCACCGTTTGGGTATTCAAGCATTTGAACCGGTATTGGTAGAGGGACGCGCAATTCGTCTGCATCCGCTCGTATGTACAGCTTATAACGCTGACTTTGACGGTGACCAAATGGCGGTCCACGTACCATTGTCTGCAGAAGCACAAGCTGAAGCTCGTATCTTGATGCTTGCTGCACAAAACATCTTGAACCCGAAAGATGGTAAACCAGTTGTTACACCTTCTCAGGATATGGTGCTTGGTTCTTATTATCTGACTTTGGAGCGTAAAGGTGACGTGGGAGAAGGTTCTATCTTCCGCGATCCAGCCGATGCAATTGCAGCTTATGAGAATGCGTACATCACTTTGCAAACGCGTATTCTTATTCCGGCGAAGAGTTTGAGCAAAACGTCGTTTACGGAACAACAACAAGAGTCATTGTTAGCTACTACAGTAGGGAAAGTAATCTTCAACGAGATCTTCCCTCCAGAGTTGCCTTACATCAATGCTCCTACAAGAGACAACCTTCAGAACCAAGTATCTGATGAGTACTTTATGTTCGAAAAGGGCCAAGATACTAATAATTTTATTCAGAATTTGAAGGATCCTGGTGCTGTGAAGAAAGGCTTCTTGGGAACAATCATTGCTGAATGTTTCCGCCGTTTTGGAACAACCATGACATCTGAAATTCTTGATAAGATTAAAGAATTGGCATTTAAATATTCGACGAAGGCTGGTATTACGATCGCCGTTGCGGATATCGTAGTTCCATCCGAAAAACAAGCAATACTTGACTCTGCTGACGAAAAAGTAAGTGCGGTAATGGCGCAATTTCGTCGTGGTTTAATTACCGAGGATGAGCGTTATGATCGTGTAATCTCAATTTGGTCAAAAGCAAAAGATGAAGTAACCGAAGTTCTCATGAAATCCATGGATCAATTCAATGCGATTTACATGATGGCTAATTCCGGTGCCCGTGGTAACGTATCCCAGATCACTCAGTTAGCTGGTATGCGCGGTCTGATGGCGAATCCATCAGGTCGAATCATTGAGTTACCAATCAAATCCAACTTCCGTGAAGGTCTATCGGTATTGGAATACTTCATCTCTACGCATGGTGCGCGTAAAGGTTTGGCCGATACAGCCCTGCGTACAGCTGACTCAGGTTACTTGACTCGTCGTCTAGTAGACGTAGCGCAAGACGTTATCGTTCGCGAAGAAGATTGCGGAACAGATAAAGGTATTCGCGTGAGCGCTATTAAAGATGGTAAAGAAGAAATCGAAAAACTGTCTGATCGTTTAGAAGGCCGTACTTGCTTTGAGACAGTACGTCATCCTGAAACGGGTGAAATTCTTGTTCATCGTAATGAGGAAATTACCGAAGACATGGCGGAATATATCGTAAAACTTGGCATTCAAGATGTTTACATTCGTAACGTACTTGCTTGCCGCACAAGCCACGGTGTCTGCAAACGTTGCTATGGCCGCAACTTGGCTACAGGAGCAGAGGTAGAAATCGGGGAAGCAGTTGGTATTATCGCTGCACAATCCATTGGTGAGCCAGGTACACAGTTAACAATGCGTACTTTCCATACCGGTGGGGTAGCAGGAGACGATATCACGCAAGGTTTACCGCGTATTCAAGAGTTGTTTGAGGCGCGTAATCCTAAAGGTCAAGCGGTTATTACGGAAATCGACGCGGAAGTAATCAGCATCCGTGAAGATAAAGACAAACGAATCATCGAAGTACGCGGTGAAGCTGAGAATAAAGAATACGCTGCTCCATATGGCTCACGTATTAAAGTTACTCTTGGTCAGAAGCTAAACGCTGGTGATGAGTTGACAGAGGGTTCCGTAGACCCGAAAGAAATGCTGAAAGTACGCGGACAACGCGGTGTATCCAACTACATCTTGCAAGAGGTTCAAAAAGTTTACCGTATGCAAGGGGTAGAAATCAACGACAAGCACGTAGAGGTAATGATTCGTCAAATGCTTCGTAAATTGCGTGTAATTGATAGTGGAGAAACTGATCTGTTGCCAGGTTCTTTCGTGGAAGTGCATGAATTCGAACTTGCAAATGCAAAAGTTCTTATGTCTGGCAAGAGTCCAGCAGTTGGGCGTCCAGTGTTGCTTGGTATCACAAAAGCATCCTTGGAAACAGACTCCTTCTTGTCTGCAGCATCCTTCCAGGAAACAACGCGTGTTCTTACAGATGCAGCAATTAAGGGTAAAGTAGATAAACTACTTGGATTGAAAGAGAACGTAATTATCGGTAAGCTGATCCCAGCTGGTACCGGCATGAATCGCTATCGCAATTCAAAACTCTTAAATCGTGAACAAGCAGAAGGTAACAAAGCTGAAATGCTAGAAACCGTATCTGCAGAATCTTAATCCGTTATACTGATAAAGAGGCGTTTCTCCTTCAGGAGGAACTGCCTCCTTATCAATTTAATAGAAAACAAAATTTTTATAGACTCATAGGTTGACTTCTATAAAGATAGCTGGTATGATACTTGAGTGTGCCTGATAACTCAATTACTTTGGAGGATATGATCATCATGTCTTATGAAAAAGTAGAGTGGGCAAAGGAGTTAACGATCGGTATTAATCAAACTACCAAAGCAATTGAACATAACCTTGTTGAGGAAGTGTTTTTGGCTAAGGATGCAGATAGACGTTTAATACAAAAGGTCGCACTTCTATGTAAAGAAAAGGGTGTTCCCGTCAACTTTGTTGATTCCGCGAAACGTTTAGGTAAAGCGTGCGGGATACAAGTTGGGGCAGCCGCTTGTGCAATAAAAAAGAGTGGTTAAGCTATGTTTTTGTTGAAGAACGTTGCGTTTTTCCGGCAAAGGCATCTTATTTTGCCCATAAGTGATTCACCTGGATCTGTGGTCTTACACTAAAGAATGAGGAAGGAGGAAAAAGATCATGCCTACAATTAACCAATTAGTGCGCAAAGGTCGTAAAGATAAAGTCGTAAAGTCTAAGTCCCCAGCTCTACAAAAAGGGTACAACAGCTTTAAGAAATCCCAAACGAACCAAAGTTCACCTCAAAAACGTGGTGTATGTACTCGTGTAGGTACAATGACACCTAAAAAACCGAACTCCGCCCTTCGTAAGTATGCTCGTGTACGTTTAACTAACGGAATCGAGGTTACAGCTTACATCGGAGGTATCGGTCACAACCTTCAAGAACATAGTGTTGTACTAGTTCGTGGTGGTCGTGTAAAAGACTTACCAGGGGTACGTTATCATATCGTACGTGGTGCGCTTGATACAGCGGGTGTTAACAACCGTATGCAATCTCGCTCCAAGTATGGTACAAAACGTCCGAAACCTGCAAAGAAATAATCACTTTGCGTGATTACCCTATAATAACTCTAGGTAAAGGAGGGAAACTTGATGCCGCGTAAAGGTCCAGTTGCTCGACGCGACGTATTGCCAGATCCAATTCATAACAGTAAGTTGGTTACTCGTTTAATCAACCGTTTGATGTTGGATGGTAAACGTGGAGTTGCGCAAAATATCCTATATAACTCGTTTGACATCATTCAAGAACGTACAGGACGCAACCCTATGGAAGTGTTCGAAGAAGCTCTGAAAAACATCATGCCAGTACTTGAGGTAAAAGCTCGCCGTGTAGGTGGTGCTAACTACCAAGTACCTATCGAGGTTAAACCTGAGCGTCGTACGACTCTTGGTCTTCGTTGGTTAGTAAACTACGCTCGTCTTCGTGGTGAAAAAACTATGGAACAGCGTTTAGCTAACGAAATTATGGATGCAGCAAACAGTACTGGTGCAGCTGTTAAGAAACGTGAGGACACTCACAAAATGGCTGAAGCAAACAAAGCGTTTGCACACTATCGCTGGTAGAATGCAAAGCGGGTATCTTCTGGTACCCGCATATTCTCACATATGAGTATGGAAGGAGCAATTCCTAAATGGCTCGCGAATTCTCTCTAGCGAATACGCGTAATATCGGTATCATGGCACACATTGATGCCGGTAAAACGACAACAACCGAGCGTATTCTTTTTTATACCGGTCGCGTTCACAAAATCGGTGAGACACACGAAGGTGCCGCAACGATGGACTGGATGGAACAAGAACAAGAGCGCGGTATTACAATTACCTCTGCTGCTACGACTGCTCAATGGAATGGTCACCGCATCAACATCATCGATACTCCTGGTCACGTGGACTTCACAGTTGAAGTTGAACGTTCTCTGCGCGTACTTGATGGTACTGTTGCGGTTTTTGACGCGAAAGGCGGAGTAGAGCCACAGTCTGAGACTGTATGGCGTCAAGCAGACCGTTATGGCGTACCACGTGTTTGTTACGTAAATAAAATGGATATCATGGGTGCTGATTTTGATATGTGTTTAGATCAAATCAAAGAGCGTCTAGGTGCTAACCCAGTAGCTATCCAATACCCAATTGGAGCTGAAGATAATTTCACAGGTATCATTGATCTTGTTGAAATGAAAGCTCATATCTATATTGATGACTTGGGTAAAACTTCTGAAACTGCCGAGATTCCTGCTGAATTGAAAGATAGATGCGAAGAACTTCGCATGCATCTTGTTGAAGCAGCTGCGGAACAAGATGAAGAACTAATGATGAAATACCTTGAAGGAGAAGAGTTAACGATTGAAGAAATCAAAGTTGCTCTTCGTAAAGGTACAATCGCAGTAAACCTAGTACCTGTTCTTTGTGGTTCTTCTTACAAGAACAAAGGTGTTCAATTGATGTTGGATGCAGTAGTTGACTACTTGCCATCTCCAATTGACGTACCAGCAATCAAAGGTACTCTTCCAGATAGTGATGAAGTAGTTGTTCGTGAATCTGATGACAATGGTCCGTTCTCTGCTCTTGCATTTAAGATCATGACTGACCCTTACGTTGGTAAACTTACATTCTTCCGTGTATACTCTGGTAATCTTTCCTCTGGTTCTTACTTGCTTAACTCTACTAAGGGTAAACGCGAGCGTATCGGACGTATTCTGCAAATGCACGCTAACCACCGTGAAGAGATCCCTATGGTTTACTCCGGTGATATTGCTGCAGCTGTAGGTTTGAAAGATACTACAACTGGGGATACTTTGTGCGATGAGAAATCGCCAGTTATCCTTGAGTCCATGACATTCCCTGATCCAGTAATTCATGTTGCTATCGAACCAAAATCTAAAGCAGACCAAGATAAGATGGGTATTGCCCTTTCTAAACTTTCTGAAGAGGATCCAACGTTCCGTACGCACACAGATGAAGAAACTGGACAAACCATCATCGGTGGTATGGGTGAGCTTCACCTTGATATCATCGTTGACCGTATGAGACGCGAATTCAAGGTAGAAGCTAACGTGGGTGCTCCACAAGTAGCTTACCGTGAAACATTCCGTGGAACTGCTAAAGTTGATGGTAAATTCGTACGTCAATCCGGTGGTCGTGGTCAATACGGTCACGTTGTGGTTGAGTTCTCTCCACTTGAAGCTGGTCAAGGCTTCGTGTTCGAGAACAAGGTTGTCGGTGGTGCGATTCCTCGTGAATACATCCCAGCAGCTCAATCAGGTATTGAAGAATCCATGAAAAATGGTGTTCTTGCAGGATTCCCACTTGTTGACATTAAAGCTGTTCTTCTTGATGGTAGCTACCATGATGTAGACTCCTCTGAGATGGCGTTTAAAGTTGCAGGTTCCTTGGCACTTAAAGAGGCAGCTAAGAAATGTGGAGCTGTTCTTCTTGAGCCAGTTATGAAAGTAGAAGTTACTGTACCTGAAGACTACATGGGTGACGTAATGGGTGACATCAACTCTCGTCGTGGACGTATCGAAGGTATGGATGCTCGTGCAAACGCACAGGTTATCCGTGCAATGGTTCCTCTTTCCGAGATGTTTGGTTACTCTACAGTATTACGCTCCCGTACACAAGGTCGCGGTCAGTACTCTATGCAAATCGACCACTACGAAGAAGTACCAAGAAATATTTCTGAGGAAATCATCAAGAAAACTAAAGGTGAATAATCAGTATCTATTTTTTGAGAATTTACTTCTAGTGTAGATTTCTCTCTTTATCTTCAAAGAAGAAAGGTTTACAATATTGTTTGGTTACTACAAACTTCATGTAAATCTTTCTCTCTATACTTATTATAAAAACCTTTAATCTTTAAGGAGGCATATATTCTCATGGCAAAAGCAAAATTTGAGCGGAATAAACCCCACGTTAACATTGGTACTATCGGTCACGTTGACCATGGTAAAACAACTCTAACAGCTGCTATCACTACTGTTCTTGCAGTAACTGGTGGAGCAACTGCTATGGACTACGGTAGCATCGACGCTGCTCCTGAAGAGCGCGAGCGCGGTATCACAATCAACACTGCACACGTTGAGTACGAAACTGAAAACCGTCACTATGCACACGTTGACTGCCCAGGCCATGCTGACTATGTTAAAAACATGATCACTGGTGCTGCACAAATGGACGGAGCGATCCTAGTAGTATCTGCTGCTGACGGTCCAATGCCACAAACTCGTGAGCACATCCTTCTTTCTAAACAAGTAGGTGTACCTTACATCGTAGTATTCATGAACAAATGCGACATGGTTGACGATGAAGAGTTGCTAGAACTAGTTGAAATGGAAATCCGTGACCTATTGTCTCAATATGAGTTCCCAGGTGACGATACTCCAGTAATCAAAGGTTCTGCTAAAGAAGCTTTGGACAATCCAAATGGCGATTGGGCTAAGAAAATTCTTGAGTTGATGGAAGCTGTTGATTCTTACATCCCAACTCCAGAACGTGCTACTGACAAACCTTTCTTGATGCCTGTAGAGGACGTATTCACAATCACTGGTCGTGGTACAGTTGCTACTGGTCGTGTTGAGCGCGGTATCATCAAAGTTGGTGACTCAATCGAAATCATCGGTCTTCAAGAAGAAACTCGCAACTCCACTGTAACAGGTGTTGAGATGTTCCGTAAGCTTCTTGACCAAGCTCAAGCAGGGGATAACATTGGTGCGCTTCTTCGTGGTGTTGAGCGTAAAGACATCGAGCGTGGACAATGTCTAGCTAAGCCAGGTTCCGTTAAACCTTACACTAAATTTAAATGTGAAGTTTACGTTCTTTCTAAAGAAGAGGGTGGACGTCACACTCCATTCTTCGCTAACTACCGTCCACAGTTCTACTTCCGTACAACTGACGTAACAGGTATCGTTCAATTGCCAGAAGGCGTTGAAATGATCATGCCTGGCGATAACACTGAGTTCACTGTTGAACTTATCGCTCCAGTTGCAATGGAACAAGGTACTCGTTTCGCGATTCGCGAAGGTGGCCGTACAGTAGGCGCTGGCGTAGTATCTACTATCGTTGAATAGTTTTTACTTGTTATAAAAACCCGAGGATATTCTCCTCGGGTTTTTTGTGCGCATAATGAAAGACACTCTTCTGAAAAGTAAGTACCTTTAATGATACTGTCTCTATAGCCAAATGAGTACGTGCCTGTTACAATGTCTTTCATACTTTTCAGTAGGGAAGTGGATTATAAGTGGGGAAGAAAGATTCATACATATATGTCATACTAATTTCAGTAGTATGCATCTGGGGACTTAATGTGGTGATGGTGAAATACCTGTCTTTTTTTCCTCCAGTATTAATTGCAGCAATTCGAATGCTGATAGCAGCAATCGTGCTTACACCGATCTTATTTATAAAGAAGAGAGAAAAGCGTAAACTCTCAGTAAAGCAATGGTTGTTTATACTAGCCATCGGTTCCTCATCAATTGCATTGCATCAGATTCTATTAGCGTGGGGTCTTCAACACAGTACCGCGGGAAGCTCCTCGTTGATACTAGCATTAAATCCATTAGCAACTACGTTATTAGCAGCCATGTTTTTAAGCGAAAAACTGACTATCCGTAAAAGCATGGGCATCCTGCTTGGTTTTGCTGGTGTAATCATTGCGGTAACATCAAAAGGAAATGGACAATTAGCTTTTGGATTAGGTGAGATTATTATCTTTGGTTCCATGCTTATGTATGTAGCTGGTGGACTATTTGTTAGAAAAGCTAAGTCAACTGGTTTACCTGTGTGGGAGTTAACTGCCTATTCTCAATGGATAGGAGCATTAATCTTAGGGGTTTTAACTATAGGTATGTATCCCACAAACATTTTTCAGCAATTGGATACTAGTGTATTTACCTGGTTTGTGATTCTTTGTTCTGGAGGTATATCGAGTGGACTTGGTTCTTTAGGGTGGAATTATGGTATTCAAAAGATTGGAGCTAGCCAAACATCCATATTCTTAAATGGAATGCCAATTGCAAGCTTATTATTTGCTGCTTGGCTTATTGATGAACCTCTCACTTATCTAGCTATTGTGGCTCTAGTTTGCACTATTGCGGGAGTATACCTAGGCGCAACTAAATCGCGGACCGTAAAAGTATCTGTACCTAATTAAAGGAAGAAGGGGCGCCTACGATGGCGTTCCTTCTTCTTGATTCCAATGATTGATCATGTGATGAGCTGTTAGTGTAAGACGTTCAAAAATCTGAGATTTTATTGGTTCTTCGATTTCAGTATGGTCTAAAGCTTGTTCCATGCAAAAAAGCCAAGCTCCTGCCCTTTTGGGAGTAATCGCAAAAGGCAAGTGACGTGCTCGTAGCATGGGATGTCCATGTTTCTCAGAATAAAGAGAAGGACCACCAAGAAATTGCGTTAGGAATAAGGCTTGCTTTGCCTTTACTTCTGTGAGGTCAGACGGGAAAATAGGAATTAAGTCTTCATGCTTGGCAACCAAGTCATAGAAGTGATCCACTAGTTTGTTTAGGATGGGAGCTCCTCCGATTTGGTCATAAAGACTTCCATTCTTTTCAATCACATGAAGGCTCCTTTCTATTGTATAATAGCAAAGGTCGTAACCCGCATGTCTCTATTATACTTGTTTCATTAGAAAATCAAAGGAATTACAAAAAAAACTTGCAATGCCTATATTAATTTAGTAAAATAGTGAATGTTGGTCATGGACTTGCGATGATGCGGGAGGTTGCTGACACACCCGGCTCCTTTGCCATTGCTGGGGTGCAGGATATTTTCGCGGAGAAATGTCCGTTATAATATGGGCGAAAAAGGAGGGACTACAATGGCAAAACAAAAGATTCGTATCCGATTGAAAGCATATGATCATAAGATTCTAGATCAATCAGCTGAAAAAATCGTAGAAACTGCGAAACGTTCCGGTGCAAATGTATCTGGTCCGATTCCACTTCCTACTGAGAAAGCTGTGTACACAATTCTTCGTGCGGTTCATAAGTATAAAGATTCTCGTGAGCAATTCGAAATGCGTACGCATAAACGTCTAATTGATATCTTGAATCCAACACCACAAACGGTTGATGCACTAATGCGTTTGGATCTACCATCTGGTGTTGATATTGAGATTAAGCTTTAATCTCTACCTAGAGAATGACACGCTAGCCAGCGTTGTCTTGATGAGTACGGAAGTTAGAGGATTCATCATATAGCTCCCCTGCTCGTCAGTAGGGACTTGATACAACAAAGGTCATTTTATGAAAATGTAATGTAGGAGGTGGCACAAATGACCAAAGGAATCTTAGGAAAAAAACTTGGAATGACTCAAGTCTTCGCTCCAAATGGTACAGCAACTGCTGTTACTGTAATCCAAGCAGGACCTTGCGTGGTTCTTCAAAAGAAGGATCAAGCAACTGATGGATATGAAGCGATTCAGATCGGTTTCGACGATAAGAAAGATCATCGTGCGAATAAGCCTGAAAAAGGACACGCAGCTAAAGCTAACACTGCACCTAAGCGCTTCATCCGTGAAATCGACGGAATCAACCTCGCTGATTATGAGGTAGGTCAAGAACTTAAAGCTGATATTTTTGCCGCAGGAGAAGCAGTTGATGTTTCTGGTGTAAGCAAAGGTAAAGGATTTGCTGGTGCCATCAAGCGTCACAACCATTCTCGCGGACCAATGGCTCACGGTTCCCGTTACCATCGTGGACCTGGTTCCATGGGTTCTATCGCAGCTAACCGTGTGTTCAAAGGTATGAAATTGCCTGGTCAAATGGGTGGCGACAACGTAACAATCCAAAACCTTGAGGTTGTTAAAGTTGATACAGACCGCAACTTGATTCTTGTTAAAGGTTCCATACCTGGACCTAAAAACAGCTACGTAGTCGTACGTACGGCTGTCAAGAAATAAGGAAAGGAGGAACTGACATGCCAAAAGTAGCTCTTTATAACCAAACAGGTGCGCAAGTAGGCGACATCGAATTGGCTGAAGCTGTATTCGGTATCGAACCTAACAACGCTGTACTGTTTGATGCAATTGTTATGCAACAAGCTTCTCAACGCCAAGGTACTCACGATGTTAAAAATCGTTCTGAAGTACGTGGTGGTGGACGCAAACCATGGCGTCAAAAAGGTACTGGTCGTGCACGCCAAGGTTCTATTCGCTCTCCTCAATGGAAAGGCGGCGGCGTAGTCTTCGGACCTACACCTCGTAAATATGGATATAAGCTAAACCGTAAAGTTCGTCGTTTGGCTCTTAAATCCGCTTTGTCTACAAAAGTACAAAACAATGAATTGTTGGTACTTGAAGCTTTAACATTGTCTGCTCCTAAAACAAAGGATTTTGCTGGTATTCTTTCTAACCTGAAAGTAGATCGTAAAGTTCTGATTGTAACTGCTGACTATGATCAAAACGTTGCTCTTTCTTCTCGCAACATCCCAGGCACTAAGTGCATCGATGCTGCTGGTGTTAACGTTCTTGACCTAGTTGCTCATGATAAAGTGATCGTAACGAAAGAAGCGGTTGCTAAAGTAGAGGAGGTGCTCGCATAATGAAGAGCCTTCATGATGTTATCAAGCGCCCTATCATTACTGAGCGCACCACCGATATGATGGCTGATAAGAAGTACGTTTTTGAAGTACCTATGAAAGCCAACAAAACGGAAATCAAACAAGCTATTGAGAAAGTTTTCGGCGTAAAAGTTGATGCAGTTAACACAATTCGCGTTGCTGCGAAACCTAAACGCTATGGTAAATATGCTGGATATACTTCTGAGTGGAAAAAAGCGATCGTTAAGTTGACTGCTGATAGCAAAGAGCTAGAATTCTACGAAGGTATCTAAGCTCGACGACTTTCTATAAGGAGGGAATAAGGAATGGGTATCAAGAAGTTTAAACCGACTTCTCCGAGTCGTCGCCAAATGACGGTTTCTACCTTCGAAGAGATCACAACCTCCACTCCGGAGAAATCTCTTCTACAACCGCTTAACAAAAAAGCTGGACGTAATAACCAAGGTAAGATCACTGTTCGTCATCAAGGTGGCGGTCATAAGCGTAAATATCGTGTTATCGATTTCAAACGTAACAAAGATGGCATCGTAGGTCGCGTAGCTACTATCGAATACGATCCAAACCGTTCTGCAAACATCGCATTGATCAACTATGCTGATGGTGAAAAGCGTTACATCATCGCTCCACATGGTTTGAAAGTTGGAGATGAAATCATCTCTGGCGCAGATGCAGACATCAAAACAGGTAACTGCTTACCACTTGTAAACATTCCTGTTGGTACAACAATTCACAACATCGAATTGAAACCAGGTAAAGGTGCTCAGTTGGTTCGTGCAGCTGGTACATCTGCTCAATTACTAGGTCGCGATGGTGAATTCGTAATCGTACGTCTAGGTTCTGGTGAAACTCGCCGTATCCACAACGTGTGCCGTGCTACAATCGGTCAAGTTGGTAACTTGGATCATGAGTTGATCAACATCGGTAAAGCTGGTCGTAAACGTTGGATGGGCGTACGTCCTACTGTTCGCGGTAGCGTAATGAACCCTAACGATCACCCACACGGTGGTGGTGAAGGTCGCGCTCCTATCGGTCGTAAAGCACCAGTTACTCCTTGGGGTAAACCTGCATTGGGTCTTAAGACTCGTAAGAAGAAAAACAAGAACGATAAATACATTATCCGTCGCCGTAAGAAGTAAGACCGGATAATACAATAAACCGAACGCCTTTGGCGAAGGGAGGTTTCTGAACTATGGGTCGCAGCTTGAAGAAAGGTCCTTTCGTGGATGACCACTTGATGAAAAAGGTTGATGCTCTGAACGAGAAAAGCGAGAAGAAGGTTGTTAAAACTTGGTCACGCCGTTCTACTATCTTCCCTGATTTTATCGGTCATACATTTGCTGTATACGATGGTCGTAAACATGTTCCTGTATACGTGACTGAAGATATGGTCGGACACAAATTAGGTGAATTTGCACCTACTCGTACCTTCAGGGGTCACGTCGACAACGACAAAAAATCCAAGAAGCGCTAATTTTTCTCTTCATAGAGGGGAGGTACAATCATGGAATCCAAAGCAGTTGCTCGTAATATTCGAATCGCGCCTCGTAAAGTGCGTCTAGTTATTGACCTAATCAGAGGCAAGAAAATTGGAGAAGCTCTAGGTATTTTGAAACACACTCCTAAAGCAGGTTCTCCAGTAGTAGAGAAGCTTTTAAACTCTGCGATTGCTAATGCTGAGCATAACTACAACATGGATCTAGAAAACCTTGTTGTTGGTCAAGTATTCGTAGATCAAGGTCCTACCTTGAAACGATTCCGTCCACGTGCAATGGGTCGTGCTAGCCGTATTCACAAGCGTACGAGCCACATTACAGTGGTACTAAACGAAAAATAAGGAGGGAAATTGAGTGGGACAAAAGGTAAGTCCGGTCGGTCTACGAGTTGGCGTAATTCGTGACTGGGAATCCAGATGGTATGCTGATAAGGACTTCGCAACTTTGTTGCATGAAGACCTTCACATTCGTAAATACATCAAAGGTCGTCTTAAAGACGCTGCTGTATCTACTGTTGAAATCGAACGCGCTGCAAATCGCGTAAACGTAACAATTCACACTGCTAAGCCAGGTATGGTTATCGGTAAAGGTGGATCTGAAGTTGAAACACTTCGTAAAGCTCTTTCCCAACTTACTAGCAAGCGTGTACACATCAATATTAACGAGATCAAGAAACCTGATCTTGACGCTACTCTTGTAGCTGAAAATATTGCTCGTCAATTAGAAAACCGTATTTCTTTCCGTCGTGCACAAAAGCAAACAATTACTCGTTCTTTGCGTGCAGGTGCGAAAGGTATCAAAACACTTGTTAGTGGTCGTCTAGGTGGAGCTGATATCGCGCGTTCTGAAGGTTACAGCGAAGGTACTGTACCTCTTCATACACTGCGTGCTGACATCGACTATGGTACAGCTGAAGCTCACACTACTTATGGCCGCATCGGTGTAAAAGTATGGATCTACCGTGGAGAAGTTCTTCCTACTAAGAAGAACGTTGCACGTGTGGAAGGAGGCAAGTAAACATGTTGATGCCTAAACGCGTGAAGCATCGTAAACAACATCGTCCGAAGTTGTCCGGTAACGCTAAAGGCGGTACAACTGTTGCTTTCGGTGAGTATGGCCTCCAAGCTCTTGAACCAGCTTGGGTAACGAATCGTCAAATCGAGGCAGCACGTATTGCGATGACACGTTATATCCGTCGTGGCGGTAAAGTTTGGATTAAAGTTTTCCCAGACAGACCGATCACACAAAAACCTTTAGAAGTCCGCATGGGTTCTGGTAAAGGTTCCGTTGAAAAATGGATTGCTGTAGTTAAACCAGGTAAAGTTATGTTTGAACTTGCTGGTGTATCAGAAGAAGTAGCGCGTGAAGCTATGCGTCTTGCTATGCACAAACTACCTGTTAAGTGTAAGTTTGTTAAGCGCGAAGAAGTGGGTGGTGACGCACATGAAGGCTAATGAATACCGCAATCTAACCACTGCCGAGATCGAACAAAGCGTTTCTTCTTTGAAAGAAGAATTGTTCAACCTTCGTTTTCAATTAGCTACTGGCCAATTGGAAAACACGGCTCGTATTAAGCAAGTGCGTAAGGATATCGCATGCGCGAAAACTATCCTACGCCAACGTGAATTAGGAATCGGCTAATATAAGGAAGGAGGTTCCAACGATGACCGCACAACGCAATTTGCGTAGAACGCTGGTAGGTCGTGTAGTATCAGACAAAATGGACAAAACCATTGTTGTTCTGGTTGAAACCTACAAAAAACATACGTTGTATGGTAAGCGTGTGAAGTACTCTAAAAAGTTCAAAGCACACGATGAAAACAATACAGCGAAAATCGGTGATATCGTAGAAATTATGGAAACTCGTCCGCTTTCTAAGGACAAGAGATTCCGTCTTGTAAAAGTAGTACAAGAAGCTGTCATTGTATAAGATAGCTTAATATATGATAGACTCGGATAAAACATCACATCCGAAGGGAGTGACTCAGAATGATCCAAACTCAATCCAGACTAGCGGTTGCTGACAACTCTGGTGCTAAGGAATTAATGTGCATTAAAGTTCTTGGTGGATCTGGCCGCAAGACTGCTAATGTAGGCGATATTATCGTTTGCTCTGTCAAAGCTGCTACACCCGGAGGAGTTGTCAAGAAAGGTCAAGTAGTTAAGGCTGTTATCGTTCGCACAGTTAGTGGCGTACGTCGTAACGACGGTTCTTACATCCGCTTTGACCAGAATGCAGCTGTAGTTATCAAGGATGATAACTCTCCACGTGGTACACGTATCTTTGGACCGGTTGCTCGTGAGCTTCGTGAAAAAGAATTCATGAAGATCATCTCTCTGGCTCCTGAGGTTATCTAAATTAACGTAACAAATTTGTATTTTTGTTCGATAGGAGGTGCACCCAGCGATGCACGTTAAAAAAGGCGATATGGTTATCGTTACTGCGGGCAAAGACAAAGGTAAAAAAGGTCAAATTTTGGCCGCTTTACCTAAAAAGGACCGTGTATTGGTAGAAGGTATTAATCTTGTGAAGAAGCATGCTCGTCCTTCTCAAGCGAATCCACAAGGTGGAATCGTAACACAAGAAGCTGCCATTCACGTTTCTAATGTCTCTCTAATTGACCCTAAATCAGGTAAACCTACCCGCGTAGGTTACAAAGTATTAGAGAATGGTACAAAAGTTCGGGTTGCGAAAAAATCTGGCGAAGTAATCGATAAGTAGTCAGGTCGGAAAGGAGGTTGTCTTAAATGGCAGCAAGATTGAAAGATAAGTACTTGCAGGAAATCGTTCCTAGCTTGATGACTAAGTTTAGCTATAAATCTGTCATGCAAGTTCCTAAAGTAGAGAAAATCGTAATCAACATTGGTGTTGGGGAAGCAGTTGCTAACGCAAAAGCTATCGATACAGCCATTGAAGATCTACAATTAATCACTGGTCAAAAACCAATTGTTACTCGTGCGAAGAAATCTATCGCTGGTTTCAAATTGCGTGAAGATATGCCAATCGGTACGAAGGTAACACTTCGTGGTGAGCGCATGTACCAGTTCCTTGATAAATTGATGAACGTATCTCTACCACGTGTTCGTGATTTCCGTGGTATCTCATCCAAAGCTTTTGACGGTCGTGGAAACTATACTCTTGGTCTTAAAGAGCAATTGATTTTTCCAGAGATCGAGTACGATAAAATTGATAAGGTTCGCGGTATGGACATCGTAGTGGTAACATCTGCGAAAACTGATGAAGAAGCTCGTGAACTTCTGACTCAGATGGGTATGCCATTCCGTAAATAAACCCTATCGTAAGGAGGGACAATTGTGGCAAAGAAATCTATGATCGTGAAGCAACAGCGTGATCCAAAGTTCAAGGTTCGTGCGTATACTCGTTGCGAGCGTTGCGGTCGTCCGCACTCTGTGCTTCGCAAATTTAAACTGTGCCGTATTTGCTTCCGTGAATTGGCTTATAAAGGCCAAATTCCAGGTGTAAAGAAAGCCAGCTGGTAATATAGACGGGAAGGAGGTTTTTCTCTCATGGTAATGACTGATCCAGTTGCTGATATGCTAACTCGCGTCCGCAATGCGAACATGGTTCGCCACGAGAAAGTTGAAATTCCTGCATCTAACTTAAAGAAGGAAATTGCTCGTCTTTTGAAAGAAGAGGGCTTTATCCGTGATGCAGAATTTATTGAAGACAACAAGCAAGGAATCATTCGTTTGTTCCTTAAATACGGCGTTAACAACGAACGTGTTATCACAGGTCTGAAACGTATCAGTAAGCCAGGCCACCGTGTTTATGCAAACAACAATGAAATTCCTCGTGTATTGGGCGGACTAGGTGTCGCTCTGATCTCTACTTCCAAAGGTGTTATGACTGACAAGCAAGCTCGTCAAGCACATGTTGGTGGAGAAGTTCTAGCTTATATTTGGTAATTTTAGATTTACGCACAGGAGGTGCAAGTCATGTCGCGTGTCGGTAAAAAACCGATTACGGTTCCTGCAGGCGTTACTTTAACTCTGAACGGTACAGAGTTGACAGTAAAGGGCCCTAAGGGTACTCTCGTTCGTAACTTTCATCCGGACATCAAAATCAACGTTTCTGAATCTGAAGTAATCGTTGAACGTCCGTCTGATAATAAACTTCATCGTTCTCTCCATGGTACTACTCGTGCCTTGGTTGCGAACATGGTTGCAGGTGTATCTGAAGGTTTCACTCGTACACTTGAACTAGTAGGTGTAGGTTATCGTGGAGCTAAGTCTGCTAACGGTGTAACCCTTTCTCTAGGTTTCTCTCACCCAGTTGAGGTAACTCCTGAAGAAGGAATCGAATTAGAATTAACTAACCAAACAACTTTAGTTGTTAAAGGTATCGATAAAGAGCGTGTTGGCCAAGTGGCTGCTGAAATTCGTTCTCTACGTAAACCTGAGCCATACAAAGGTAAAGGTATTCGTTACAGCGATGAAGTTGTTCGTCGTAAAGAAGGTAAAAAAGGTAAATAAGCCGCATAGTTTCATCAGAAAGGAGGCCGCTTAATGTTTACGAAAAGCGATAAAAACAAGGCACGGAAAAAACGTCAACTGCGTATTCGTAAGCGTGTAATGGGTTCTGCTGCTCGTCCACGTTTGAACGTTTTCCGTTCTTCTAAGCATATTTATGCTCAGTTGATTGATGATGTAGCAGGTACAACTCTTGCATCTGCATCTTCACTTGATAAAGAGCTTAACTTAAGTAACGGTTCTAATATTGAAGCAGCAACTGCTGTAGGTAACTTGATCGCAGCTCGCGCTCAAGAAAAAGGTCTCACTGAAATCGTCTTTGACCGTGGTGGTTACTTGTACCATGGACGTGTTAAAGCACTAGCTGACGCAGCACGTGAAGCTGGTCTGCAATTCTAAGGAGACAATAAGATACAAGGAGGGAAAAGAATGCGTATCGACGCTAGCAAATTAGAGCTAGAAGAAAGAGTCGTCGCTGTTAACCGCGTAGCAAAAGTGGTTAAGGGTGGTCGTCGCTTCAGCTTTAGCGCACTAGTAGTAGTAGGCGATAAGAACGGCCATGTTGGCTCTGGTATGGGTAAAGCTCAAGAAGTACCAGACGCTATTCGTAAAGCAATTGATGACGCGAAGAAAAACATGATTCGCGTACCTTTAAAAGGAACTACCATCCCTCACCAAGTTTTGTGCCATTTCGGTTCTGGCCGTGTATTGATCAAGCCAGCTTCTGAAGGTACAGGAGTTATTGCGGGTGGACCAGTTCGTGCGGTACTTGAACTTGCAGGTGTAGGTGACGTGTTGAGTAAGTCTTTGGGTTCTAACAATCCAATCAACATGGTTAACGCTACTCTAGAAGGTCTTGGTCGTCTGAAAACTGCTGAAGATGTAGCTAAACTTCGCGGAAAAACTGTCGCAGAACTTTTAGGATAGAAGGAGGGAAAGGGACATGGCGAAATCATTACAAATCACGCTAAAACGTAGCCTAATCGGTCGTCCGGCTGACCAGAAGGAAACGGTGAAAGCCCTTGGCCTTCGCAAAATCCATCAAACAGTAGAAAAACAAGATAACGTAGCAATGCGTGGTATGATTTTCAAAGTTAAACATCTTGTAGATGTTAAGGAAATCGTAGAATAAGCTACAGATTGATAGTGAGGAGGTGCAACCTATGAAATTGCATGAACTGAAACCAGCAGAAGGATCCCGTCACGAGCGTAAGCGTCTGGGACGTGGTATCGGTAGCGGAACTGGAAAAACCGCTGGTAAAGGTCACAAAGGTCAAAATGCTCGTTCTGGTGGTGGCGTACGCCCAGGATTCGAGGGTGGTCAAAACCCACTATTCCGTCGTTTACCTAAACGTGGCTTCCACAACATCAACCGCAAAGAATTTGCAATCGTATCTCTAGATGCGTTGAATCGCTTTGCTGAAGGTACAGTGGTTACACCTGAGTTGCTTAAAGAAACAGGAGTTATCAGTGCCCTTCGTGATGGAGTGAAAGTTTTGGCTAACGGTGAATTAACAGTGAAGCTAACAGTAAAAGCTCACAAATTCTCTGGTACTGCTGCTGAAAAGATTGCTCAAGTCGGTGGAACCACTGAGGTGATCTAATGTTAGGATCTTTTTCTAACATCTTTAAGATAGGCGACCTGCGTCGAAAGGTGTTTTTCACACTTTTGATGCTTGTCGTCTTCCGAATTGGAACCCACGTTCCTGTGCCTAACATCAATGTTGATTTACTTCAAGGTAATACCAACAATTTTGTTGGACTTCTGGATACATTCTCTGGTGGTGCATTGAAAAAATTCTCTATCTTCGCGATGGGGATTATGCCATACATCACTGCTTCGATCATTATGCAGCTTCTTTCCATGGATGTGGTTCCGAAGTTTACGCAATGGTCGAAGGAAGGAGAAGTGGGACGTCGCAAAATTGCACAGGTAACACGCTACGGTACGATTGTTCTTGGATTTATCCAGTCACTTGGTATGACCTATGGTTTTAACCGAATGATGAACGGATTAGTTACTGACACATCTTGGAGCAGCTTTTTGTTAATTGCGTTGACTCTAACAGCAGGAACTGCTTTTTTGCTGTGGTTAGGTGAACAAATTACCGAAAAGGGCATTGGTAATGGTATTTCCATTATCATCATGGCGGGTATCGTCGCCAATATTCCTGGTGGGATTCATGCAATCTATGATATGCAGTTTAACAATCCCAACTCGCAAGTTTTCTTCGGAGTTATTAAAATCTTACTGATTCTACTCGCGATTCTATTGCTAGTGATAGGAATTATCTTCATGCAACAAGGTTTGCGTAAGATTCCTGTACAGTATGCGAAACGTGTTGTTGGACGTAAGATGTTTGGTGGACAGTCTTCTCATATTCCACTAAAAGTCAACTCAGCAGGGGTTATTCCGGTAATCTTCGCTGTGTCGCTAGTAGTGTTTCCGTCAACAATCGCTAGTTTCTGGGTAAAACCAACTGGTGAAGGAATTGCTAACTGGATTTATAACAACTTCCAAGTTAGTTCTCCACTTGGCATGACACTCTACGCGGTGTTGATCATTGGCTTTACGTTCTTCTATACATTTGTTCAGATGAATCCTGCTCAAATGGCAGAAAATATGAGAAAGAATGGCGGTTACATTCCTGGAATTCGTCCTGGTACAAACACCGAGGTATATATTACTCGTACATTAACTCGCCTAACGTTCGCCGGTGCTATATTCCTGACTATCATCTCACTATTGCCTTTCGCATTCAGTAAGATGTTTGGATTGCCTAACTCGATTTATATCGGTGGTACTTCCATCTTGATTATGATTGGGGTTGTTCTCGACACCATGAAGCAAATCGAGAGCCAGCTTATACAGCGTCACTACAAAGGCTTCATTAAATAACGAGTATAATAATCACCTCTGAACCTCCTCATGGGAGAGGATCTGGTGCAGATAGAGTTCTTTAAGGAATCTCTTAGAGAATCTTTCGTAAGTGGACGGGGGATGGACATGAATATAATATTGATGGGTCTTCCTGGAGCCGGTAAAGGCACACAGGCAGAACGTATCGTAGAAAACTTTAACATCCCGCACATCTCTACCGGGGATATGTTCCGGGCTGCTATTAAGAACCAAACGCCTCTAGGAATAGAAGCGAAGTCCTTTATGGATAAAGGTAACTTGGTACCAGACGAGATTACGATCGGCATTGTGCGGGAACGTTTAAGTAAAGATGATTGTGCAAAAGGATTTCTACTCGATGGTTTTCCGCGCACAGTTCCACAAGCTGAAGCATTAAGCTCCATGCTAAAAGAACTGGGACGTGAACTTGACCACGTGATTAACATCGAGGTTCGCCGCGAGTTGTTAATTGAACGTTTAACTGGTCGCTGGATCTGCCCAACTTGCGCTGCGAGCTACCACACAGTGTTTAACCCACCTCAAGTGGATGGAATCTGTGATAAAGATGGCAGCAAGCTATTCCAACGAGATGATGACAAAGCAGAAGTGGTAACACAACGTCTAGATGTTAATATTTCTCAAGCTAACCTTTTGGCTGATTATTACTCTAGAGAGGGTATCTTGCGTACAATCAATGGAGAACAGGATATCGAAAAGGTGTTTGAAAATATTGCCACGTTATTGCGAGGGTAAGCGATAATGATTAATATAAAGTCAAGAGCTGAACTTGAAATTATGAGGGAAGCTGGCCGAATTGTCGCTTTAACTCATCAACAACTGGCAAACATCATAAAGCCGGGTGTTACTACAAAAGAACTTGATGAGCTGGCCGAAACTTTTATTCGCAGTCATAATGCGATTCCGTCGTTTAAGGGTTACGGTGGGTTTACAGGCAGTATCTGTGCCTCAGTCAATGAGGAACTCGTACATGGAATTCCAGGAAAACGGACATTGCAAGAAGGGGATATCATCAGCATAGATATAGGTGCTAAGTTCCAAGGTTATCATGGTGACTCAGCCTGGACCTATGCTGTTGGTAATATCTCTTTGGAGGATCAGCGCCTGATGCAAGTCACAGAAGAGTCCTTATATAAAGGTCTTGCGAAAGCAATTCCTGACGGACGCCTTTCTGATATCTCTCATGAGATTCAACTACATGCGGAAGCTGCTGGTTATTCAATTGTCCGCGAGTACGTGGGACATGGAATCGGTCAAAGTTTGCATGAAGATCCACAAATTCCTAATTATGGTTCTCCCAACAGAGGGCCAAGATTAAAGCCAGGAATGGTTTTAGCAATCGAGCCGATGGTGAATGCTGGCGAACGTTATGTCCGCACATTGGAGGACAATTGGACGGTCGTAACAGTGGATGGGAAAAAGTGCACGCACTATGAACACACCATCGCGATTACGGAAGATGGCTATGAGATCTTGACTAGACCCTAAATGAAGGTGAACTGGAAGATTGTCGTTCAACGTGTTGACGATAAGTTTGTTCAAGTAGCCGAGAAGTTTCTCGAGGCATTATAATGCCGAACTCATGGTCTGACTGTATAAACAGTTGAAAGGAGACTAACCAATGGCCAAAGACGACGTAATTGAAGTAGAAGGTACCGTCATCGAACCATTGCCAAACGCAATGTTCCGTGTTGAATTGGAAAATGGACATAAAGTATTGGCACATGTATCTGGAAAAATTCGAATGCACTTCATTCGTATTCTTCCTGGAGACAAAGTAACTGTCGAACTATCGCCTTACGATTTAACTCGCGGGCGTATTACGTACCGTTACAAATAATTTTAACCCCTAGAAAAGGGAGGCAAGAACCATGAAAGTAAGACCGTCGGTAAAACCGATTTGCGAGAAATGCAAAGTTATCCGTCGCAAAGGTAACGTTATGGTTATTTGTGAAAATCCAAAACATAAGCAAAAACAAGGATAAACTCAAGGAGGTGCTTTAGAAGAATGGCACGTATTGCAGGCGTCGACTTGCCTCGTGAAAAACGAGTGGAAATCGCACTTACCTATATCTTCGGTATCGGTCGCTCTACTTCCCAACGCATTCTAGCGGAAGCTGGCGTAGATGCTAATGCTCGTGTTCGTGATTTGACTGAAGAAGAAGTTAACAAACTTCGTGAATTCATCGATAAGAACATCAAAGTTGAGGGTGACCTTCGTCGTGAGATCTCTCTTAACATCAAACGCTTGATGGAAATTGGCTGCTTCCGTGGTATCCGCCACCGTCGTGGATTGCCAGTTCGTGGTCAACGTTCTAAAACAAATGCTCGTACACGTAAAGGTCCTCGTCGTACAGTAGCGAACAAGAAGAAGTAAAGGAGGGTAAATTAACATGGCTAAAAGAAAACAAGTTGCGACTCGTACACGTCGTCGCGATCGTAAAAACGTTGAAGTTGGCGTAGCACATATCCGTTCTACATTCAACAACACTATCGTTACGATCACTGACCCTCATGGCAACGCAATCTCTTGGTCCAGTGCTGGTGCCCTCGGCTTCAGAGGTTCCCGTAAGAGCACTCCATTTGCAGCGCAAATGGCTGCTGAAACTGCAGCAAAAACTGCAATGGATCATGGAATGCGTTCTTTGGAAGTACTAGTTAAAGGTCCTGGTGCTGGTCGCGAGGCTGCTATCCGTTCATTGCAAGCTGCTGGTTTGGAAGTTAACATGATTAAAGATGTTACCCCAATCCCACACAACGGCTGCCGTCCACCAAAACGTCGCCGCGTGTAGTCGGGTTTATAAAGCTCAGAACTTGTCCATAATAGAATGGTAGATTCTGCTTTTTTGGCTTGACATGCATGCAAACGGTAAACCGCCGAAAGAAATTCCTGAGTGGGTCCCTAGGCCCACCCTTGAATTTCGACGTTTTGAAGGAGGGTTTGTTAAGAATGATAGAAATAGAAAAACCTAGAATTGAGGTTGTGGAGTTAGACGACGACAACTTGTACGGCAAATTCGTCGTTGAACCCCTTGAGCGTGGTTACGGTACAACCCTTGGCAATTCACTCAGACGGATTCTGCTGTCTTCTTTGCCAGGCGCGGCGGTCACTTCAGTTCAAATTGACGGTGTACTGCACGAATTCTCGACAATCGAAGGAGTCGTGGAGGACGTAACCGAAATCATCCTCAACATCAAGGGTCTTGCGCTTAAGATCCATTCTGATGAAGAAAAAATCCTTGAGATTGATGCAGAAGGCGAAGGCGTTGTGAAAGCAGGAGATATTCGTGCTGATAGTGATGTGGAGATTTTAAACCCTGATCTGCATATCGCAACGTTAGCAAATGGCGGTCGTCTGCATATTCGCATGACAGCAGGGCGCGGTCGTGGGTATGTTCAAGCAGATGGCAATAAATCTGAGGATCAACCAATTGGAGTTATTCCAATTGATTCCATTTATACACCAATCAAACGTGTTAACTATCAAGTTGAGAATACCCGTGTTGGGCAAATGACCAACTATGATAAATTAACATTGGAAGTTTGGACAAATGGAAGCATCCGCCCTGAGGAAGCTGTTAGCCTTGGAGCCAAAATCATGACGGAACATCTTAACTTATTTGTTGGTTTAACTGACGAAGCAAAAGATGCTGAAATCATGGTCGAGAAAGAAGAAGATAAGAAAGAAAAAGTCTTGGAGATGACTATCGAAGAGCTTGATCTTTCTGTTCGCTCTTACAACTGCTTGAAACGCGCTGGTATCAACACGGTTCAAGAGTTAACTCAGAAGTCTGAAGAAGATATGATGAAAGTTCGTAACTTGGGACGTAAATCTTTAGAAGAAGTTCAAGAAAAACTTCAAGAACTTGGTCTAGGACTGCGTAACGACGACTAAGAGCTTTTAGCATAGATATCTATACAGACGCTACTATCCACTCCATGTCTTGGGAGAGGGTCAAATCTGGTATGAAATGCTGATTGGAATTTAAGTCACAACATGCCAGAAAGAAGGAGGTTAGAACATGGCATACCGTAAACTGGGACGTCGTAGTGCGGCTCGTAAAGCTCTGTTCCGCGATTTGGTAACAGATCTTATCATCAACGAGCGCATTGAAACGACTGAAATGAAAGCGAAAGAACTACGTTCTATCGCTGATAAAATGGTCACTCTTGCAAAACGCGGTGATCTTCATGCACGTCGTCAAGTAGCTGCTTTCGTTCGTAACGAAATCGCTACTGAGGAAGGCAAAACAGCTGTTCAAAAACTTTTCGATGATATCGCACCACGTTTCGCTGAGCGTAATGGTGGATACACTCGTATCCTAAAGGTTGGTCCTCGCCGTGGCGATGCTGCACCAATGGCTTATATCGAATTAGTTGAATAGTAACTGGTTGCTAGAGAAAGGGTGAGGACAGGGTCTGGTTTTGCCGGGTTCTGATTCAACCCTTTTTTCTTTTATCCAGATATAGTTCCAAAAACATCTTGTAATATTGCCTGAACGAGGGATGTGAGGACTTTGAAGGAACAATCTAACATGATTCGGGCTAGTGCGCTTACCTTTCAATATCACTCGGATCAAGAAGAAACATCCCCCGTGGTAAGAGGTATAGACTTTTCTATTCAGGAAGGCTCTTTTGTTTCGATCATTGGACATAATGGCTCTGGCAAATCGACGTTAGCAAAGCTTATGAATGCTTTGTTGGTACCGACTGCAGGGGTACTGACGGTCACTGGATTTTCTACTAACGATGAGGAACGGTTATGGGACATCAGACAACAGGTAGGTATGGTGTTTCAAAATCCTGATAATCAAATCGTTGGTACGATTGTCGAGGATGACGTAGCCTTTGGGCTAGAGAATCTTGGGATTGATCCAAAAGAGATGCGTAAACGTATTGATGAATCCTTGGAGTCAGTTAAAATGACAGCTTACCTGAAAAGCCAACCGCAACGTCTGTCCGGTGGGCAGAAGCAGCGTATAGCGATTGCTGGAATTTTGGCCATGCGCCCATCCATTATTATTTTGGATGAAGCCACTGCCATGCTGGACCCACAAGGAAGAAAAGAGGTTATTCAATTGGTTCATCGATTGAATCGAGAAGAAGGCCTCACAATCGTAAATATTACGCATTTTCCTGAGGAGACATTAGAGTCTGATCGTATTATTGTGATGGATCAGGGGAAGATTTATGCAGATGGTGCCCCTGTTGAAGTGTATGCTGATGTAGAGGGGCTAAAATCTATTGGATTGGATGTTCCCTTTGCAGGAAGGCTACGTCACACCTTAGGACATCAAGGTATAAAACTTCCGGCTGTACTGGATCAAGAGGAGTTGGTTGACGAATTATGCAAATATCTTTTGAAAATGTGACCTATTTGTATGGAAAAGGGACTCCGTTTGAAAAAGAGGCACTTTCGCACATCTCCTTTACTATCCCATCAGGTTCGTTTGTAGGTATTATAGGTCAAACTGGTTCTGGAAAGTCGACTTTGATCCAGCATCTAAACGGTTTAATTAAGCCGTCAGAGGGAACTGTACAGGTCGGGGAGATAGTTATTACCCCTACAACGAAAAAAACGCGCGATTTGCGCCGTCAGGTGGGTCTCGTGTTCCAATATCCGGAACATCAACTTTTTGAAGAAACCGTACTTAAAGATGTTATGTATGGTCCATTAAATTATGAATTACCCGAACAAATGGCTTATCAAAGGGCACAAGAATCGCTTGAAATAGTGGGACTTTCCTTCGATGAAGTTAAGGATCGCTCTCCTTTCCATTTAAGTGGGGGACAGATGCGCCGAGTTGCGATTGCAGGGGTATTGGCAATGCAACCGAAAGTGCTTGTTCTAGATGAACCGACCGCAGGACTAGATCCTGCAGGAAGGAAAGCTATTTTGGAAGGTATTTATCAGATTCATCGAGAGCAAAAGCTTACTACCTTACTGGTTACCCACAGTATGGAAGAAGCTGCTCGCTATGCTGATTACCTTCTAGTTTTGGCTAAAGGGAAGATTGCGATGGAGGGTACACCTGCTGACATTTTTGGAGAGCAAGCTGCTTTGCAAGAATTAGCTCTAGATGTACCTGAAACAGTCTCTTTTCTTCATCGGTTAAATGAAAAGCTTCCACACAATAATCGATTGCCGCTCTCTTTATACAAAGAAGAGGATCTATCCTCCTATCTGGTTGATCTATTCAATCAGGGTAAGGAGGATGTTCAATGAGCATGCTACAAAATTTTGCTATTGGTCAATATATACCCAGTGATTCCTACGTACATCGCTTAGACCCGAGAAGTAAATTTTTATTTATTATCGTGTTTGCCATGGTTGTTTTTATGGCGAATAAGGCGGAAATCTATGGATTCTTGGTAGCTATTCTCTTGTTATGCTTGTTTATGTCTAAATTATCGCTTTCATATATCTTTCGTGGTTTAAAACCGGTTTGGTTCCTGCTATTGCTTACCGTCATTTTACAGATCTTGCTTACCAAAGGGGGGCAGGTGTATGTGAAGTGGGGCTGGTTTAGCATAGAAGAGGAAGGTGTGCGTCAGGCCTTGTTTGTTTCGATGCGATTAGGTTTATTGGTTGTAATCAGCTCATTGCTGACTCTAACCACTTCACCTATTGATCTTACCGACGGGGTGGAAAGAATGTTTGGTCCATTAAAAAAATGG
Organism: Brevibacillus laterosporus; assembly: GCA_007833815.1. Lineage (NCBI taxonomy): Bacteria > Bacillati > Bacillota > Bacilli > Caryophanales > Paenibacillaceae > Brevibacillus > Brevibacillus laterosporus. Next base: position 1,205,672 of record CP033464.1, read on the forward strand.
GGTCTTCCTGTTCATGAAATGGCGCTCATGCTCTCTATTGCGATTCGTTTTATCCCGACGCTATTAGAAGAGACAGACAAGATTATAAAAGCACAGATGGCCAGAGGTGCTAATTTTGATAGTGGGTCTTTGTTGAGCCGTGCAAAAGCTATGGTTGCAATTGTGATTCCGCTGTTTATTAGTGCATTCCGTCGAGCTGAAGATTTAGCATTAGCAATGGAGGCAAGAGGATATCGTGGGGATATTGGACGTACAAAATTACGTCAACTGCGTTTTAGTTATCGAGACGGCATCCTGTTGTTATTTATGTTGGTTCTTGTGGTAGTTGTAGGATGGTGGAGAACATGAAAAGATTAAAGGGCATTGTTGCCTATGATGGAACTGATTATAGTGGATTTCAGGTTCAACCTGAACAAATGACCATTCAAGGGGAGATTGAGGCAGCAATTACGCGCATTACTGGCGAAACCATCCAGATTCATGGCTCTGGTCGTACTGATGCGGGTGTGCATGCCAGAGGTCAAACGTTTCACTTTGATACTAAATCGACTATCCCTATCGACAAATGGCGTTGGATTCTTAATAATCAGCTACCTGCCTCGGTTGTCATGCAATCAATAGAGGAGGTGGACCCATCCTTTCATGCTCGATTTGATGTCAGGGAGAAGGAATACCGGTATTGTATTAACAATGTCCAGGTGCCAGAAGTCTTTCGTCACCGCTATGCTTGGCATATTCGCTATCCATTAGATGTGAAAGCGATGAGACAAGCTGCTACCCATTTGATAGGAACGCATAACTTTACTTCTTTTTGCTCTGCAAGGACGCATGTGGAGAATAAGGTGCGTACCATTTATGACGTGAGAATTGAACAAGAAGGAACACTTCTTTGGATTATTTGTCGCGGAAACGGGTTTTTATATAACATGGTAAGAATCATTGCGGGAACCTTGCTTAACGTCGGAGAAGGCAAGCTGAGTCCTAATCATATTCCTAGTATTCTAGTAGAATGTGATCGGGAATTGGCGGGAAAGACGGCACCTCCCCATGGTCTTACAATGTGGGAAGTATTTTACAAAGAATAGCAATTCGCTTTTCCTTGACTCCCACATGATCTATATAGTATGATAACTAATGGTATTTTCATACCCGCTAGCCCCACTCTAGCCCCGGGATTGAAAATTGATTTAGTACGAATTAGGACACACAAGGTAAAGTTGTTCACCGTTGCAACTTTGGCCTTTAACATTGAACGGCAAGATATCTAGGAGGGACAAACATGCGTACCACATATATGGCGAAAACGCAAGAAGTTGAGCGTAAATGGTACATCGTTGACGCTGAAGGCCAAACTCTTGGTCGTATTGCGAGCGAAGTAGCATCTATCCTACGCGGTAAACTAAAGCCTGAATTTACACCACACGTTGACACTGGTGATTTCGTAATCGTTCTTAACGCTGACAAAATCAAGCTTACTGGTAAGAAACTTACCGATAAAATGTACTATAGACACTCCATGCACCCAGGTGGTTTGAAAGCTACTCCTGCTGGTGAAATGCTGAGCAAACGCCCAGATCGTTTGTTCGAATTGGCTGTTAAAGGTATGCTTCCTAAAAACAGCTTGGGACGTCAAATGTTCTCAAAACTAAAAGTATATGCGGGTACTGAGCATCCACATGCTGCTCAAAAACCAGAAGCATGGCAAATTCGCGGCTAATAAAAGGGAGGAAATGACTCGTGGCACAAGTTCAATACTACGGTACAGGTCGTCGTAAACACTCCGTAGCACGCGTTCGCTTGGTACCAGGCGAAGGTCGCATTCTGATCAACAAGCGTGATATGGATAACTATTTTGGTTTGGAAACTTTAAAGTTGATCGTAAAACAACCACTAGTTCTTACTGAAACTCTAGGTCATTATGATGTTTTGGTTAACGTTGGTGGCGGAGGTACAACTGGTCAAGCAGGAGCAATCCGTCATGGTGTTGCTCGTGCATTGCTAAAAGCAGATCCAGAACTTCGCGGTGCTCTTAAACGCGCTGGATTCTTGACTCGTGACCCTCGTATGAAAGAACGTAAAAAATACGGTCTTAAAGCAGCTCGTCGCGCACCTCAGTTCTCTAAACGTTAATTTTGGTGTTATGACAAGGATTCAAGCCCTAAATCATTCATTGGTTTGGGGCTTGTTTTCTTTTATAAGAGACCCGTGATCATATTAATATTATCCTTCGAGGAAATGTAAGAAATTGTTAGCGGTTTGTTCTTTCACAGACTTGGTAACGTGCGTATAAATGTTCATGGTCATTTTTATATCGTATGACCTAAACGTTCCTGAACTTCTTTAATGCTTGCATTAGCCTCAAAAAGAAGAGTTGTGTGTATGTCGTGGACGGTGATAGGGTGTAGGTTATGCTTTTTAATGATTTCTTTTAGTTTGTCGTTTGGATACGCTAGACGTAAAGGTATGCCATCTGCACGAGTGAAGATCATGTCATTTGTATGAATAGGGGTGGTTAACGATAATTGCCGCTTCCTTAGCTCTGTACGCCATTTTTTGAGCAAGTCGAGTGTACCACCATCTATACTAATTAAACGTCTAGAACGGGCTGTTTTGGCAGTCTGGAGTACAAACTCGCCCTTGTCATGGAAAAGTGTCTTGGAAAACGATATTGTTTTCATATCAAAGTCGATATCATTCCATTGCAGAGCCAGAATTTCCCCTTTTCTAGCTCCTGTGTAAATCAACATATGGAATAGTAAAAAATCTCTAAATGTAAGTTCCTTTTTAGTAATTGAGATAAATTGCTTAATCTCATTTTTCTCCCAATAGTCCCGATCCTCGGTGTCGTCCTCATATACAAAATCAGAAACTCTTTTGGGTATAACCACATGCTCGATCGGATTCATTTTAATCAAATCCATTTTTAAAGCGAACGTAAAGACCTGACCTGCATACATTTTTATATTATTTACAGACTTCACTTTTGTAGCGATTTGATTAATGAAGGTTTGACAATAGTGCTTAGAGATATCTTTCATGTGGAGCTTTCCAAAAAGGGGAAGTATCTGGTTCTTGAAGACCGACTCTATAGCTTTTTGTGTACTCCGTTTTAATGTTTTGGAATGAATCTCATACCATTGGTTGTACACATCTTCAAAGGTGACAGCTTTTGAAGACGGATTATACAATCCGTTTGCTATGTCTTGTTCAAATTGAAATGCGTCTAATTGCGCTTCCTTTTTGGTTTTAAATCCCCTTTTTGTTGTGTGCTTCTTAAAACTCGCCATTTAATTACCCTTTTGCGGAACGTATGTTCTTTTTTGTTTATAGTAACCTAATCCAATAGACTTGTAATCCAAGGTTAATAAAAAATGTGTAAATCCGTTGGTATATTACACCTTAGCAAGAAACTGGTTAGGGTTTCATCGTATTCAATCTTTTTATCACCTATTAATAAATGTAGGGCGAATTGGTTGGTTCCGCGTTCAATTTTATCAATAGAAAAAAGCGTGTTTCTCCGTAAAAAAGGAGTATTGGTTTGAGGGTGTAGAACGTGATGTCCTAGTTCATGGGCGATTGTGTATAAAGTTTTGAAATCATCAAGCTTGTTATTGATATGAATAATGGGGATTTGTGGAACAAATCAACCTATGCCAAATCCCACATGGAACCGTTGGGCGGTATTCCAGTATTCCGATTGTGGGAAAGTGGCTGGTATCAAAGGCAACGTAGACATGAACTGGATGGAAAAAGACTTTTGGGATATACACATGAAGGAGGAAACAACTGTGGATAAAATGTTAGCAAATGAGCTTATTTTGGTTTTGAAAACACAATGGAAAGTTAGTGACGCAATGGGCATGAAGGATCAAGCGAAATACCTTGGTGAACTTGCTGATAGGGTAAGGATTGCTAGTGGTCAGGAGCCGCAGAATAAATAAAGCATGAAAACTAAAAGAAGCCAATCCTCTTGTTATAAGGTTAGTTTCTTTTATAATGTCCATATACGAAAGATATGACTTTACAAAAAATCTGCTAGATCAAAACTTAATAATGTGGAAAAATAAAAACAGTGCTATCATTTTTTGTTTTTCCTAATCATCATAATAATTCCGGCTATTACTCCTACGATAACAACCAGAATAATTATGCCCGAGATACCGAATCCTGACATTGGTTCCCCTCCTCTCAAAAAAATAGTTACATTCCAGTAGAATGTAACTATTTTATACTTATTTTCTTTTATCTTCCAGTACCTGCGATTTCAAGAGTTGATGAATCATTTTTTACAGAACTAGATGGAGTGATTGTATAATAGGCAACTGTTGCTTGGAAATCTCGGTCAAAAGTAAACTCGTAAGAACTTTTTGTGCTACTTGTCCAATCGTTAGTTATATCCAAGTCAGCCACTCTACCAATACCGCTTTTACCAACTGCACCATAAGCAACCAATTTAACGTTAGTTTTGTAATGAGTTGGTTTTCCTTTAGATATGTTTGTTTCGATAGAGCCTGAAATATTATTTTCCCAAATTCCTAAATCTAGTTTAACATTTCCAGATATACTGCCTGTAAAAACTTTATTTGAATCACTACCACTTACTTTCCACGATTCTAGTTGAGAAGCAGAAACAGTTTTTCCTGTAGGGGCTTTAAAAGCGTAAGCTTGCAGAATAGCCAAGTCTTCTTTAGAAACTGGCTCACCTATCTTGTAGTTGTCAGCAATTCTTGAAAGCTCTTTTTGAGCTTCTTCTTGGGAAAGAGTAGGCGCTTGAATACTTTCTTGTTGATATTTTTCTTGATTCAAATCTACTGCAAACGCTGAACTTGTTCCGAAGCCAAACCCATAATCAATCCTGACGTTATTTTTTACATATTACAAAAACCTCACTTCACTATATATTTTTAATATTAGTTTGTCGTGACTTTTTGATAGGTTACTCTTTTTTCAAGCAAGATGTCCTTAGCCTCACGTTTCAACTCAAGACGGCGTTCAGACCATTCTTCTTTTAGTTCTTGTTTTCATAATATTCTAGCTGGTTCTTGCAATTTCAATTTCTTGATAAGAGTCACCCCATGTAGAACCTAGTCTAATTCTTTTTTTGTATTAGCGATACGTACCGAGAATCTACCTTCCATGTCAGCTCGACTCGAAGTAAAGCTGATCTTATAATCACCGACACCCCAAGGTTTACTACTATAATCTTCCCAAGTTTTTCCGGGTTTTACTGTTCCGCTCATTTTCTCTTTACCATCTTCATCCGTGACTACAATCGTAATTGCTTTAGAACCTGTATTTTCTACCCATACTTTTACCCACCCAAAGCTCGGATTAACATAGAAGCTTTCTGTCATCTCTGTATTGTTGGCAAGTTTTTGGTTCTTAATTACCTTTCTACTTTCCATAGGATTAATAAGTGCTTGAGGAGTAGCACTAGATTTAATACTTGTGACTTCTACTCGATCCGTCCCAGCCTGCTTCACATTATTAGCTTCAACAAATGTAGGCATAACACTAACACCAGAGAGTACGCAAGCCAAAGCCAAAGTTCCAAACATTGTATTCTTTTTCATGAACATTCGCTCCTTTTTTAGGTTTCATATAACTTGAATCCTCAAAATATACCGTTTAGAAAATATTTACACAGCATCCTTTTTCAGTATAAATATTTTAGGAATTTTTTTCACCTTTTTATAACTCTTAAAATGATCTTAGCATCATCCTTTAGATCAATACGTCGCTTAGACCATTGGTGTCTTAATTCTTGTTTTCGTAATATTCTAGCTGGCTCTTTCAATTTCAATTTCTTGATAGGAGTCACCCCATACCAACATAATGGACATTCTAGTTGTCTTAAAGGAATAGCTGAAACACGGCTGTTTATATGCCCCAAAGGGTTTCGTAAGGTTCCCGTACAGCGTATTCTCATCGACAACCAGTTTAGTGTTTTGTAAGCTTTTGAAAGACAACGATGTACTCATCTAGTTGTTGGCTCATCTGCAATACTTCTGGATGTAAAAATGAGCCTTTCTTGAAAAACCGATGCTCTAACTCTTTACGGAGGACTTCTATAAGCTTCTGTAAATTGTTTTCTAATTGAAAATCTTCTGTTTTCTTATCCTGTAAATGAGTGGTAGAATATCCTTGAGTAACTTTTTTTGTTGCTCAAGGTGGGGGCGTTCCTGTTAGTTTAGCGACCGTAGGAACGCCCATTTGTATTATCAAAAGACATACACTAATTACAACCCCTCCCTTCTTCCTCCTATGTATTATTTTACCATCAGTTGCAATAACTACCTTTAAAATTTTTTACAAAGAAACGTTCTTCAAATTCCGACAAAATGTTGCAAATTTCTCAAAAAAAAAAGAGCGCTGTAATTTAAATAGCGTTCTCTTTTTCTTAGAGACGAAAAACACTTGAATTAATGACCAGGATCATACACATACTGAATTATCTTAGCTTCTGCAACATGAGAGAAAGAATTAATAGAGCCTAAAGAAATTACTATTGCTAAAGTCATGAAAATCGTAATAATTGCCTTTTTCATCTTAATCCCTCCTATGCTAACTAATTAACTTATTCTGCATAATTCCATTATATACCTTTTGGAGCTTATGCAACATTTGTAAATCAAGATTTTTGTTGTTTGATATATAAAAATCTAATATGTTTTCCATACATTGAATGATATCTTGATAAGCATTGATTTTTCCATATACAGACATGCTGTTAAGATAGCTATCTAATCCTTCTGAGAAAGCTTCAACTAATATTTGATAAGTACCTTTATGTTGATAATATAATCCCATTGAATAATATTTGTAAGGTGTTTTCTCTTCCATAATCAAAAAATTATCTTCTTGAGAAATTAACTCTGCAATGGAATCGAACTTTTCCATTTGCAAATACAGTTCAAATAATTCATTAACTGCATGAATTTTTGAACCCTTACTGGTGTTTTGTAGGCACTCAAGTAACAATGGGATGGCTGTTTCGTATTCCTTTTTCTTCGCTTTTACTATTGCCTGAGTCAAACTAGCTGATTCATTTACAAAATGATAATTAAATGCTTTATAAACAATGAGATGGCTCTCAAGTTCATCATATAACCCTAGAAAATAGAGCGAGTTAATCATTGCTAAATACGCTCTTGCTTTTAGCTCTGTATTTTCCTTTTCTAAATTAAGACCCATCTTACATAGTTCAACACACTCTGAAAATTTCTTAATATTATGGGCATGTAGCGACATTCTGAAGTAAAAGGTTATCTTCTCTTTTTGAGATAAAAAATCAACATAATGAATGATTTCTTCTCCCACTTTAAACGACTCTTCCAAACACTTCAAATCTTCTCTCTCAATCAAGTATTTCTGCAATAACCCTTTGGCTATGTAATGTGGTAGTCCATGCACTCTGGCGTAAGTAACAATAGCGGTGTAAAGAGTTACCTTTGCATCGTTGTTTGTACTAGTGTTTGCAAGTGTATACAAATGGTCTAACGACGCATACATCTCTTTTTTAATGTTTTCTAGGAATCTGTTCGCTACTTTATTGATCAAAGAGGGGTTAGAAATTTCAATAGCTTCTGTTAAAAAATGATCGTAAATTCCATATCGGTATTCTGCCTCAATACAGCGTTCAATGATATCTTCGTAAGGAATGTCTAAAACATCTGCCATTGGTTTTAGAGTTCTTAACTCTGGGCACTTGGTCTCACCTGTTTCGGTTTTTTAAATAACCCCCTTGCTAACCCCTGTCAGTCTTGCTAATTCAGATAAGCTTATGCCTAATTCTGCTCTTTTATCTTTTATCAGTTCCCCCAGTGTTGTGAAAGTTAAAATTTCGTCCATACAAATCCCCTTCCTAAATTAATAAAACATGATATTTGTTAACATTCTACCTTGAATGTATATTTTTGTAAATAATAATAAAATTATGTAATAAGTATTTATAGGATTATAGCGTAGTGGATAGTTTGATTTTTTTCACTAATTAAATAGATGAAAAGAAGCAATAGACCACTAAAATTACAAGTGGTCTATTTGCATCTGATTCGTCAACTGCTTTTCTATTTTTTTCCGTTAATTGTTAAACCGAATTTCCCCTCATCCCGTGACCATATTTTGACCATATTTATATCAAAAGCAAACCGAAAATATCTTACATAAAATTTATACTTTCCTATTATAGTGCCGTTATTCTTACTTATCCTTAATGGCACTTTTAAGAACGTAAAAAATACGGTCTTAAAGCAGCTCGTCGCGCGCCTCAGTTCTCTAAACGTTAATTTTGGTGTCTACGGCCAAAACCCTTGTCTCTACGGAGGCAGGGGTTTTTTCGTGTTTTCTCGCCTGACTTTATAGACAACCCCGTCATAATTGTCCACTTTGATCCATATGATGAAGAAGAGAATTGGGACAAAGGGGCGGTCGAAGTGACTAAAAAAGTAGTAGGGTGGGTACTGGCCTGCTTTCTGCTCGTCATCATATTTACGTACAAGTTACCCGCACATTCTTCTTGGTCCACCTGGACATTGCCACTGGCAGGTACAGTGATAGCAATAGATGCGGGACATGGTGGTGTAGATGGTGGTGCAGTGAGCAAGGATGGAAAGGTTATTGAAAAAGATGTGGCGTTGCCTATCAGTTTATATTTACGTGACTTTCTACAGGAGTCAGGGGCTTATGTAATCATGACGCGTGAAGATGATCGAGACTTGTCATCAGAGGGTGCTAGTAAGCTGAGAAAGCGTAAATCAGAAGATATTCGCAATCGAGTGAAGTTCATTAATGAAAAGGCTCCAGATTTTTTAGTTAGCATTCATTTAAACAGCATTCCACAGGATAAATGGAGAGGTGCTCAAACCTTTTACTTCCCTGGCTTTCAGGAAAGTAAGACAATGGCCTTTCTGATTCAGGATGAGATTAAGCGTGTATTAGAAAATACGGATCGTAGTCCAAAGCAAACTGATGATATTTTTTTAATTCGTGAGGTGAAGACTCCCTCTGTCCTTATAGAAGTAGGTTTTCTATCCAACTTTGAGGAAGCCAAGAAGCTGGAGTCAGAAGAATATCAAAAAGCGATGGCAAACGCGATCTACCAAGGGATATTACGTCATTATGCTGGTGAAAAGGGTACAGTTACAAGCACACCATAGTTTGGGTGTGCTTGTTCAGTCTTTAACTATGCTATAATGAGGGCAAAAATTAGGAAACAGCAAGGGAACACCATGTGATTTACTAAACTAGGCAACGGGTATGCGTACCCCTAAGCCTGTTTCCCAACTAGAAAATCGAGGTGGATTCAACATGCTAACAAAAGAAAAAATTCTCGAAGCACTACGTGACGTTAAAGATCCTGAGATAAATCGCAGTTTAGTAGAACTTAATATGATTCGAAATATTTTGGTTGATGAACGGCACGTTTCTTTAGAAGTGGTGCTTACCATATCTGGCTGTCCATTGAAAGTCAAAATTCAAGATGACGTGGTGGAAGCCATTCGTGCATTGGGCGCAGAACAGGTCGATGTTCGCTTTGGAACTATGACGGATGAGGAACGAGCTGCACTAAGCTTACAATTGCGTGGAGGGCAAGCTACTGCGTCTAAAGGCCAAGGACCAGGACAGACAAATGCTCTGCATCCTATACTTGCAGAAAACTCAATGACTACCTTTATTGCTATTACCTCAGGTAAAGGTGGAGTGGGTAAATCTACGGTAACAGTTAACTTGGCAGTTTCCCTAGCTCGTCTAGGCAAAAAAGTCGGAATTATTGATGCAGATATTTATGGATTCAGTGTTCCGGATATGATGAACATTGAGCAACGCCCTACTGTTATTGGACAAACTATCTTGCCAGTAGAGAAGTTTGGAGTAAAAGTAATGTCGATGGGTTTCTTTGTAGAAGATAATTCCCCCATTATTTGGCGTGGCCCAATGCTAGGTAAAATGCTTCGTAATTTCTTTAGTGAAGTACATTGGGGAGAAGACCTAGATTACCTCTTGCTTGATCTGCCACCAGGAACAGGGGACGTGGCTCTTGATGTCCACACCATGATTCCTCAGAGCAAAGAGATTATTGTGACCACTCCACACCCGACGGCAGCATTCGTAGCGGCAAGAGCGGGAGCTATGGCAATGAAAACGGGTCATAAGATTTTGGGAGTGGTGGAAAACATGGCTTGGTATGAAGCAAAGGATGGTTCCAAGGAGCATGTCTTTGGTCGTGGAGGTGGCTCTAAATTAGCTGAAACGCTAGCTTGTACGATGATCGCCCAAGTACCACTTGGCCAACCAGAGAATCATCCGCAAGAACCTGATTATTCTCCATCCATCTATAAGGCTGATACCGCCATTGGACAAATTTATATGCAACTGGCCCAAGATGTCGATCGGCTATGTAAATAATAGTTTAGAAACGCATACAAACAAAAAACATCAGATTTCTGGTGTTTTTTGTTTGTAAGGACAAAATAATCATGACAACAACAACAACATATAAAGACCTGAGGGTTACCCATTGACTAAAAAGAAAAAGGTGAGGGAAGGCTCACCTTTTAAGGGCGGGATGCATGTAGACGAAGAAGAATTTATTCCCTATCCATTTTCGATTTCTTTCCCTTCTTCTTCTCCCCTTTCTTTTTTCCCTCGTTCAGACTCTGGGGGCTCATCATGTCTTCTTGAGCCTTCGTCATAATTTTTAGCATTTCTGCTTGAAACATAGGACTTTCCAAGCTATCTTTCATAATTTGCATGGTTTGTTTGCGATAGACGGAGGTTTTCATCAGATCAAGTAAGCTTTTTTCATACTCGGGGTCCTTGAGAATACTAAGCATCATTTGCTGATACTCAGGGTCTTTCATAAGCTCCTTCAACAGTTTTTTATTCTCATCCTTCATGGATTTAGCTAAGGTACTGGTGAATTTGGGATCTTTAAATGCTTGCTTGATGTGAGGGTTGTCTGGTTTTGCTATACTTTGAATAAGCGTGCTGCGAACCGTCTCAGGATTCATGATGAGGTTCTTTTGAAAGCTCTCGTCTTTCATCATGGTTTCCATGGTTTTTTTTGCTTCATCCGTTTGCAAGATATCTAGAACCATTGTCTTGGTGGATTTATAGTCAGGCTGGGATTGGCTTTGCGACGTTGTTCCACAGCTTGATAAGAGAAGACCACATGCAACCACAGGTATCAGTGCAAAAGTGAAACGTTTGTTTAACATAGCAGTCTACACCCTCCTTTTACAGTCCTCAGCTATTTATAAAATGTGCAGTTTCTTGTTTTCTTACGCTAGAATTTTCTTGCATGCATTGGTAAAATCATTAGGAGCCAATGAAGGAGGGACCAGCCTTGAATTTGCGTAATTATGGATGGCTATTCGGTACAACATTGTTGTTAGGCGGTATCGGTGGAATGTTAATGGGGTTAGTTACCCAACAGGATTTATACCATGGTTCTATTGCCAATTTCTTTATGGGATTATTGATGCATTTGTTATTAGGTTTAACGACCAGCATTGTAGCCCAGATGGGTTTCTTTGCGTATATGATGTTTAATTTTCTTGTATTAAATTCAATGAAGAGCAAATCCTTGCGAAAGAATATCCAAATTTTCTTTATATTATTTGCCTTTTTTGACATGGTTTATTTACGGTATGTAGCCTTTGGTCAAGGTGGTTCCGTGCTTCCGTATTTTGTTGAACCTGTCTTGTTGTTGGGAATAGCATTACTAACGGCATATGCTAAAGTAAAAGTTACGAATCCCACGGCATGGATACCTACAATATTTTTTATTTTTGTAGTAACGGCCATAGAGTGGCTACCGGCGTTAAA
>CP033464.1:1222500-1405000 GCA_007833815.1 Brevibacillus laterosporus
CGAACGCGGAAGAGCCTAAACCGTAGGATTTATCCTGCGGGGTTGTGGGGCGTTTCATATAGGAGTTACAAAGGACAGATGTAGGTGAACAGTTTGGGAAGACTGACCAAAGAGCGTGATAGTCGCGTAACCCAAACATCTGTCCCTCCGAGACCAACCCCGAGTAGCGCGGGACACGAGAAATCCCGTGTGAATCTGGCAGGACCATCTGCTAAGGCTAAATACTACCTAACGACCGATAGTGAACCAGTACCGTGAGGGAAAGGTGAAAAGCACCCCGGGAGGGGAGTGAAATAGTACCTGAAACCGTGTGCTTACAAATAGTCGGAGCACTTTCTATGTGTGACGGCGTGCCTTTTGTAGAATGAACCGGCGAGTTACGATAGCGTGCGAGGTTAAGTCGAAGAGACGGAGCCGCAGCGAAAGCGAGTCTGAATAGGGCGAAAGTACGTTGTCGTAGACCCGAAACCGTGTGATCTAGCCATGTCCAGGGTGAAGGTAGGGTAACACCTACTGGAGGCCCGAACCCACGCACGTTGAAAAGTGCGGGGATGAGGTGTGGCTAGCGGTGAAATTCCAATCGAACTCGGAGATAGCTGGTTCTCCCCGAAATAGCTTTAGGGCTAGCCTCGGATTTAGAGTCTTGGAGGTAGAGCACTGATTGGACTAGGGGCCCTCATCGGGTTACCGAATTCAGTCAAACTCCGAATGCCAAGTACTTATATCCGGGAGTCAGACGGTGAGTGCTAAGATCCATCGTCAAAAGGGAAACAGCCCAGACCATCAGCTAAGGCCCCCAAGTGTATGTTAAGTGGGAAACGATGTGGAGTTGCCCAGACAACCAGGATGTTGGCTTAGAAGCAGCCACCATTTAAAGAGTGCGTAATAGCTCACTGGTCGAGTGACTCTGCGCGGAAAATGTAACGGGGCTAAACATACCGCCGAAGCTATGGCAGTCCTTATGGACTGGGTAGGGGAGCGTTCCAAGCAGCAGTGAAGCCGTATCGTAAGGAGCGGTGGAGCGCTTGGAAGTGAGAATGCCGGTGTAAGTAGCGAAAAGACAAGTGAGAATCTTGTCCACCGAAAGCCTAAGGTTTCCTGGGGAAGGCTCGTCCTCCCAGGGTTAGTCGGGACCTAAGCTGAGGCCGAAAGGCGTAGGCGATGGACAACTGGTTGATATTCCAGTACCACCTCTGTTCCGTTTGAGCAATGGCGTGACGCAGGAGGATAGGGTGAGCGGCCTATTGGATGGCCGTCTAAGCAGTAAGTGTGGTGTGTAGGCAAATCCGCACACCAGTAAGCACAAGCTGTGATGGCGAGGGAAATTATAGTACCGAAGTCCCTGATTTCACACTGCCAAGAAAAGCGTCTAGCGAGGAACAAGGTGCCCGTACCGCAAACCGACACAGGTAGGCGAGGAGAGAATCCTAAGGTGCGCGGGATAACTCTTGCTAAGGAACTCGGCAAAATGGCCCCGTAACTTCGGGAGAAGGGGCGCCTCGGTAGGGTTTATAGCCCGAGGAGGCCGCAGTGAAAAGGCCCAAGCGACTGTTTAGCAAAAACACAGGTCTCTGCGAAGCCGCAAGGCGAAGTATAGGGGCTGACGCCTGCCCGGTGCTGGAAGGTTAAGGGGATGGGTTAGCGCAAGCGAAGCTTTGAACCGAAGCCCCAGTAAACGGCGGCCGTAACTATAACGGTCCTAAGGTAGCGAAATTCCTTGTCGGGTAAGTTCCGACCCGCACGAAAGGCGTAACGACTTGGGCGCTGTCTCGGCAAGAGACCCGGTGAAATCATAATACCTGTGAAGATGCAGGTTACCCGCGACAAGACGGAAAGACCCCATGGAGCTTTACTGTAGCCTGGTATTGAAACTTTGTGCATCATGTACAGAATAGGTGGGAAGCTGTGAAGCGAGGGCGCCAGCCTTCGTGGAGCTGTCGTTGGGATACCACCCTTGATGTACGGAGTTTCTAACTTGCCGCCCTTATCGGGTGGAAGGACCATGCCAGGTGGGCAGTTTGACTGGGGCGGTCGCCTCCTAAAGAGTAACGGAGGCGCCCAAAGGTTCCCTCAGAATGGTCGGAAATCATTCGTAGAGTGTAAAGGCACAAGGGAGCTTGACTGCGAGACCTACAAGTCGAGCAGGGACGAAAGTCGGGCTTAGTGATCCGGTGGTTCCGCATGGAAGGGCCATCGCTCAACGGATAAAAGCTACCCTGGGGATAACAGGCTTATCTCCCCCAAGAGTCCACATCGACGGGGAGGTTTGGCACCTCGATGTCGGCTCATCGCATCCTGGGGCTGAAGTAGGTCCCAAGGGTTGGGCTGTTCGCCCATTAAAGCGGTACGCGAGCTGGGTTCAGAACGTCGTGAGACAGTTCGGTCCCTATCTGTCGCGGGCGTAGGAAGTTTGAGGAGAGCTGTCCTTAGTACGAGAGGACCGGGATGGACGCACCCCTGGTGCACCAGTTGTCACGCCAGTGGCACAGCTGGGTAGCTATGTGCGGACGGGATAAGCGCTGAAAGCATCTAAGCGTGAAGCCCCCTTCAAGATGAGACTTCCCATAGCGCAAGCTAGTAAGACCCCTCATAGACGATGAGGTTGATAGGTTCGGTGTGGAAGTGCAGTAATGCATGGAGCTGACGAATACTAATCGGTCGAGGACTTATCCACATTGCCTGTATGCTGACTTTCATTATCTAGTTTTGAAAGAACAAGTTTCTTTCATACTGTTCCTCAGTAGCTCAATGGTGGAGCAACCGGCTGTTAACCGGTAGGCTGGCGGTTCGAGTCCGTCCTGAGGAGCCATTATTATGGCCCGTTGGTGAAGCGGTTTAACACAGCAGCCTTTCACGCTGTCATACAGGGGTTCGAATCCCCTACGGGTCACCATTTATCTGGAGGATTAGCTCAGCTGGGAGAGCATCTGCCTTACAAGCAGAGGGTCGGCGGTTCGATCCCGTCATCCTCCACCATTTTTTTAGCTGTAAGTAGCTTTTTATTATATGTGGGGAGATAGTGAAGTGGCTAAACACGGCAGACTGTAAATCTGCTCCCTCCGGGTTCGGCGGTTCGAATCCGTCTCTCCCCACCATACCTATTGGGGTATAGCCAAGCGGTAAGGCAACGGACTTTGACTCCGTCACTCCCAGGTTCAAATCCTGGTACCCCAGCCATTGGGAGCCATTAGCTCAGTTGGTAGAGCATCTGACTTTTAATCAGAGGGTCGAAGGTTCGAGTCCTTCATGGCTCACCATTTTTATTATGCGGACGTAGCTCAATTGGTAGAGCGTCGCCTTGCCAAGGCGAAGGTCGCGGGTTCGAGCCCCGTCGTCCGCTCCATATATGTGCCCTTAGCTCAGCCGGATAGAGCGTTTGACTACGAATCAAAAGGTCGGGAGTTCGAATCTCTCAGGGCACGCCATAATGTCGGGAAGTAGCTCAGCTTGGTAGAGTACTTGGTTTGGGACCAAGGTGTCGCAGGTTCGAATCCTGTCTTCCCGACCATGCATTTTGCGGGTGTAGTTCAATGGTAGAACTCCAGCCTTCCAAGCTGGTCGCGTGGGTTCGATTCCCATCACCCGCTCCATAAGATTACAAGAAAAGCAACTCAGATTATCTGGGTTGCTTTTTTGTGTGTGCTAAATAAATATAAAATAAATTCATAACTATGCAAAAATTTGTCGAGTTGAGTCATTACCTCATCTGCGTCTACAATAGATGAGTAAGTAGAAGACTTTGTTACCCCAAGGAAGGAGTCTCACATATGAATAAAAAGATATCAATGATTGGTGTACCTCTCGATTTAGGTGCCGATCGACGCGGTGTAGATATGGGACCTAGCGCTATTAGATATGCTGGGGTAGTGAAGCGTTTAGAGGGTTTGGGATATTCAGTTAAAGATTTAGGAGATATTCCTGTAAAAAGGCCCGAAAATTTCGAAGAGACTGATAACCATAAGTATTTACATCAAGTTTTAGAAGCTAATGAAAGACTTGCAACACAAGTGGCACTAGAGATAGAAGATGGACGTTTTCCTTTAGTTTTAGGAGGCGACCACAGTATAGCACTAGGAACGATTGCGGGAATTGCTCAGACAAAAAAGAACCTTGGTGTTATCTGGTTTGATGCACATGGAGATATAAATACAGGTCTGACCTCCCCTACTGGGAATATTCATGGTATGCCACTTGCTGCTTCTCTGGGTATTGGACATGACGCCTTGGTTAAACTGGGGGGATATGGTCCAAAAATAAAACCAGAACATGTTGTTATTATCGGTGCTAGGGACTTAGATCCAGGTGAACGTGAATTAATCAAAGAAATTGGTATAAAGGTATATACGATGCATGAAATTGATCGTTTAGGTATGACACGTATTATGGAAGAGACAATAGGATATGTTACACAAGGAACGGATGGAGTCCATCTTAGCTTGGATTTAGATGGCCTAGACCCATTATATGCTCCAGGAGTGGGAACACCGGTCATTGGAGGTATTTCTTATCGAGAAGGACATTTGGCTATGGAAATTTTGGCTGAGGCAGATATCTTAACATCAGCAGAATTTGTAGAAGTGAATCCGATTCTTGATCAGAAAAACGCAACAGCGGGTGTAGCTGTTGCCTTAATGAGTTCCTTATTTGGAGATAAACTTTTGTAAGATCTACAAAAGACAGGATAAATGGAAAAGTATCTTCCATCCTCCTGTCTTTTGTTTATTTGATTTATATCTTATATACTTACTATAAGCCTATTAGTTGCCCTTTAATGAAGCTTTACATTTTGAAAAGATGAGGGTAGAGTCAAAGGATGAGTTTTGCCATTGATTTAATAAATCATCTAATTTTACACTGAGCTCCAAAAGCTCTGGAGTCATGGAGGGGCAGTGCTTGTACTTCTCATTTAATTTTTTCCGTACTACTTCAATTTGATGATACAGTACATGAGTTGTCATCACAATAAATGCACGCTCCTTTTAGAATATTTGTGTAGCTTCTTTTTTGTTAACACTATATGTATAGCTAGAAACAGCTTACTTATGCTCTTTTTATACCCTTTTTTATAAAATTCTTTTCTTATAAATCAGGTTTCAAGCAGTTTTAATCAGGAACAAAAGGAAAACTACCTATATAATTAAGAAGAAAATAAAATTCCGCAGAACTTAACAGGAAAAAATGAAACTAAATCGTCTTTAGTTCGTATTAGAAGACGGGTTACATTCTAGGGAGGATGGCATGGAATTTGTAGAGAGACGCTTGGTAGAGCGAGCGAAACGGGATGACCGTGAAGCGTTTGCGGAACTGGTGGAAATGTACAAAGATAAAATCTTTCAGCTAGCTTTCAGAATGGTTGGCAATCGCCAAGAGGCTGAGGATATTGCACAAGAAACCTTTTTACGCGTTTATGCCAATCTGCATTCCTATGATGAAAATTATCGTTTTTCAACGTGGATATACCGTATCGCCACTAATCTGTGTATTGATCGGGGAAGAAAAAAGAAACCACAATTTTCTCTGGATGAAGAGCAGGGTGGGGATTTAGAAGGGCTTGATTGGTACTCCAGACTAGCTTCCGACGAGAAGACACCTGAGGAAAAAGTCGTTGTACAAGAATTACAAGAAACGGTTCAAGATGCACTAACCAAGCTAAACCCGAAGTATCGATCTATCATGGTACTTCGTTACATTGAGGATTTATCATTGCAAGAAATTAGTGATGCCTTGCAGTTGCCAATTACAACGATTAAAACCAGAATTCATCGTGGGCGAGAAGCACTGCGAAATAAGTTGCGATTTTAATGAAAGGAGACGTATTCAGATGGATTGCAGAGAAGCGAAGCAACTCAACCATGTTTTATTGGATAAAGATATCGACCAACTATCGAATCAACGTCTTCAACAGCACCTGCTGAACTGCGAAGAATGCCGTACACACCTACAACAATTGCAAAAAGTGATTGCCTATGTGGAGAGTGCCTCCCATATTCATGCACCAAGTGATTTTACTGCACGTGTCATGGCTCAGTTGCCTCCAGTAGCGAAGCGTAAGAGTTTTGGTAATTGGATGAGAAGACACCCGTTTGTAACAGCGGCAGCAGTCTTTTTTGTTCTCATGACGGGAAGTTTGTTTACCAGTTGGTTTGATCGGGATAATACCTTACAAATTACATCAGCCAATATGGATAAGCTAAAGATAGATAAAGAGCGTAATGTGGTTGTCGTGCCAGCTGGTACCATCCTAACTGGAGACCTTATTGTACGCAATGGAAGCGTAGAAGTAGAAGGTGAAGTGAAGGGGAATGTTGTAGCTATTGACGGTAGGGTCTTTTTAGCCTCAACAGCTCAGGTGGCAGGTGATACAGAATCCATTGAAATGATTTTCGATTGGGTATGGTATGAGATGAAAAATATCGGAAATGACTTGCTTCCGTTGGCTCATTAGGGGAAAATAGAAGGAAGAGAAGTGGCACGGCATGAAAAGCCGTGCTTTTTTCCGCAAACAATCCAATCAAAATTCTTGGATAGTATTGGAGTAGGAATGTGAGGCGGCGGTATGGGGTATTTAAACTACGTGAACATACTGCGTGACGGAATTGATATTCTTTTAGTCACGTACTTGATTTATAAACTAATCATGCTGGTCCGCGGAACTCGTGCTGTACAACTATTGCGAGGAATCATGGTGGTTATCGTTACCTGGTTGCTTAGTAAGTACTTTGATTTCCGTACCCTGCACTGGCTAATGTCTCAAGCGTTTACGTTTGGGGTTTTAGCAATTGTAATTATCTTTCAGCCTGAGCTTCGTCGTGCATTGGAGCAAATTGGGCGAGGTAAATTATTCTCGCGCTCTTACTCGAATGATGATGAGGAAGGCGTGCAACGAATGGTCCAGGAAGTGGGTAAGGCTGTCACTTATATGGCGAAGCGTCGCATAGGAGCTTTAATCGTTGTGGAGAGAGATACAGGGCTAAATGATTATGTAGAGACGGGAATCGCCATAAATGGACGAGTAACGTCGGAGCTGTTAATCAACATCTTTATCCCGAATACACCTCTGCATGACGGGGCCGTCATTTTGCGTAAGGATACGGTTCTAGCAGCAGCTTGTTATCTACCGTTATCTGAAAATCCATCCATTTCCAAAGAACTGGGAACACGACATCGAGCTGCTCTTGGAATGAGTGAAGTCTCAGATGGCGTTACGATTATTGTGTCGGAGGAAACAGGAAACGTTTCGATTACGATCAATGGAGAAATAACGCGTAACTTGACTGAGGAGCTACTAGCGCAAAAAATGTTAAGCCGACTCTCTCTGCAAGCGAAGAGTAAATCCATGGCAAGTCGTTGGCAATGGGGGCGAAAAAATGGATAGATGGTTAAACAGTCATTGGTTTGTCCGTGGGATTGCCCTACTTTTGGCCATTATGTTGTGGATGATTGTAAACCTAGAGCCAGAACAGGGCAATTCCAGTGAAGCAGTACAGCCTACTCGAATTATTGAAAGCGTAAAGGTGAAACCTTATTATGACGCCGATAATTTTGAGATCACCAACAAGCTACAATCTGTCAAAGTAGCAGTGGAGAGTAACAATCCCTTTCTAAAATATAATATCTTTGATAACTACGAGGTATTTATAGATGCAAGAGGCTTAGCAAGTGGAGCACATCGATTACAGGTGCAATCACGTGGATTCCCTGAAGGGTCTAAAGTAACCATTACACCGGATTACATTGATGTAACATTAGAAGAAAAACAAACGGTGGAAGTGGACGTCCAAGTCGAGAAAATTGGTAAGGCAGCGGATGGGTATGAGTTAAAACAACCTATTATTAAGCCATTCCGTGTACTCGTTACTGTTCCGGCAAGCCAGGTTAAGAAGATTGGTGTAGTAAAGGCTGCCGTCAATGTAGATGGAGCAACAGATACCGTTTCTAGTAATGCGCAATTGAAAGTGTATGACAAGCAAGGAAACCAGATGACGGGAGCAGAAATCTCACCGCTTGTGGTAGAAGTAAATATACCGGTGACAAGTCCGTCCAAGGTGGCTCCGCTCAAATTAAACTTGACGAATGAGCTGCCAGATGGATATAGTTTGGCTAGTATTACCATGAACACACAAGAGGTGACGGTATACGGACCAAATGAAGTGATTAAACCTTTGGATACCTATTCGGGTCCGTCAATTGATCTAAAAAATATTACTTCAGATCGGGTACTTCAATTAAAAATGCCGTTGGCGCCAAAAGTGGTGAAGGTGGACCCAGATACGTTAGATGTCACTATAAAGGTAGTGCCATCAGAAACCAAAAAATTGGAGAACGTACCATTGAGGGTAACAGGACTCGCTGAAGATTTGGTTGCCAAAGTCTTTACAGCGGATGGACAGGAATTAAACACAGTAAGCTTCGATGTGATTGGAGCTTCTAACATCTTAAAAGACCTTACGGCTAATGACATTCAAATTGTAGCAGATGTAAGTTCGCTGCCTGTAGGTGTGCATGAGATTCCGCTGGTTTACAATAACAATTTGCCAGATTATCTTAAGGTGGCACCAAATGCACTCAATCAGGTCACAGTAGAAATCACAAAAAAATAGTAGGAACATAGCCTATTACGTGTACTAGGAAAGAAATGAGGGACAAGGATGGGAAAGTATTTCGGAACAGACGGCGTACGTGGGGTTGCTAATGCGCAACTTACACCTGAATTGGCTTTTAAAATTGGTCGAGATGGTGGATACGTACTGACAAGACACAAAGAGGAAGGTAAACCAAAGGTAGTTATTGGTCGCGATACGCGTATCTCTGGTCAAATGCTGGAGAGTGCTTTAATCGCAGGTCTTCTCTCTGTAGGTGCAGAAGTAGTTCGTTTGGGAGTAATTTCTACGTCTGGCGTAGCTTATCTGACCAAAGCTTTAGGGGCAGATGCCGGTGTCATGATTTCTGCTTCACATAATCCATTTGAAGATAACGGAATCAAATTCTTTGGTAACGATGGTTTTAAACTGTCGGATGAAGACGAGAATGAAATTGAAAGATATTTGGATACACCAGAGGATACATTGCCGCGTCCAACTGGGGACAAAATTGGTACTGTAATCGATTATCTGGAAGGTAGCCAGAAATACCTTTCTCATCTGAAGAGTTCTGTAAATGAACGCTTTGAAGACATGAAAGTCGTCTTAGATTGCGCAAATGGAGCGGTATCTTCTTTAGCTGCGAGACTGTTTGCAGATGTGGAAGCAGATGTGATTACAATTGGCGCGAGTCCGAATGGTATTAACATCAATGATAAATGCGGATCGACTCATCCAGAGCGTTTACAGGAAGAGGTTCTGAAGCATAAGGCTGTTATGGGTCTTTCCTTTGATGGAGATGCTGATCGTTGCATAGCTGTCGATGAGAACGGTGAACTGGTAGATGGCGATTACGTAATGGCTATCTGCGCGCGTGCTCTTAAACATAAGGGCAAACTAAACAACAATACAGTAGTGACGACCGTAATGGCTAATCTGGGCTTCTTTAAAGCAATGGAAGAGCAAGGCATCAATAGTACGCGTACAGCGGTTGGTGATCGCTATGTAATGGAAGAAATGGTACGTGGTGGCTATAACCTGGGTGGAGAGCAATCTGGACATATTATTTTTCTAGATTACAATACAACCGGAGATGGCTTGTTAACAGGTCTGCAGCTACTTAACATCATCAAAGAAACAGGCAAACCATTGTCTGAGCTAAAACAGATGATGACGAAATTCCCACAGCTATTAGTAAATGTGCGCGTGGAAGATAAGACGAAGCTAAACGGCAACGTAGCTATTGAACAAGCGATTAAAGAGGTAGAGGAAAGCTTGCATGGCAATGGTCGTGTATTGGTTCGTCCATCTGGTACAGAGCCAATCGTTCGTGTAATGGCAGAGGGTCCAGATGCTGCTGAGCTTGAGATTATGGTTCAGAAGATCGTAGAGATTGTTAAACAAGAATTAGCGTAAAGCTAGATATAGGTAAAAGAGGAGCGGCTTAGGTCTGCTCCTCTTTTTATGTGCCAGAACCTTGATATAAATAGGTTTTCTAATGTCATTTTTCGTTTGACACATTTCTCTCTACTTCTGCATACCATAAAGGGTGGGGAAATCTGAGCAATTTATCATCAATTTATGAGGAAAGTAGCGGAAAAGAGATATTGTCCCCTACACAAAGCTGTGCTAAAGTAAGAAAGTATTTGATTATCATGAAAAGGAGGGGGAGAGAAGATCCGAATTTTTATTCCCACAAATATCTTCAGCAGAATTTTTTAAAAGCGCCAGCACTGTAGCTGCCCGACATGGAGCACAGTGGACGAGGTGGAGGTTTATCGAAAATTTCGGCGGATGCCTCCCGGTCATATATCAAGACCGTAAGCCCAGTTACAAAACATAGGGGTAACCCTTTGGACAAAGTCTGGGTATGATACGTTCAGATTTACCTTATAGATAAAAATTTGCAAAGGAATGACGGGGGTACCACCCCGTTAGCAAATGCAGTTGGGTCGTACCCCTGTCCACTAGAGAGGGGTTTCTATCACTATGTGCGGAATCGTTGGATATATTGGAAGTAAACAGGCGCAGGATATCGTTATTGGAGGTCTGCGTAAACTGGAGTATCGTGGGTATGATTCTGCAGGCGTAGCAGTAATGACGGAGCAAGGTTTGGATCATGCAAAATCCAAGGGACGGATTGCTACGTTAGAAGAGCGTCTAGCAGACAGACCACTGGCGGGAATGATTGGAATTGGCCATACTCGTTGGGCAACACACGGAAAACCTTCCGATGAAAATTCTCATCCTCATTTGGACAAAACGCATAAATTCGCGGTTGTGCATAATGGGATTATTGAAAACTACTTGACTATCAAGGAAGAATTGATAGCTAAAGGATATGAGTTCCTGTCTGAAACAGATACAGAGGTAATCGCTCATCTATTGTCTGACCTGTATGAAGGCGATATCGTAGCTACGGTTCGCAAGGCGATACAAAAAATGCGCGGTGCTTATGCTCTTGGTATCATGACAGAACACGAACCAGATAAATTGATTGCTGTACGCTTGGCAAGTCCACTCATCGTGGGTATTGGTGAAGGGGAAGCGTTTATCGGCTCTGACATTCCAGCCATTTTGGAACATACACGTGACATGTACATTTTAAATGAAGGTGAAATGGCAGTTTTGACTCGTGATGGCATCCAACTGTCTGTAGCAGAAACAGGCGAGCCTGTTGAGCGTGACATTTTCCATGTAGATTGGGACTTGGTGCAGGCAGAGAAGGACGGCTATGACTCTTTTATGTTAAAAGAGATTCATGAGCAGCCTAAAGCGATGCGAGATACAATTGGTTCCCGTATTGATTTGGAAAACAAGCGTGTACAGCTTCCTGAGATGAAAATGACTCCGGAAGAATT
Source organism: Brevibacillus laterosporus (assembly GCA_007833815.1). Lineage (NCBI taxonomy): Bacteria > Bacillati > Bacillota > Bacilli > Caryophanales > Paenibacillaceae > Brevibacillus > Brevibacillus laterosporus. The sequence continues at coordinate 1,233,941 of CP033464.1, forward strand.
AGCTGCCTTTGACCGAATGTACATTGTAGCATGTGGTACTTCCATGCATGCTGGTTTAATTGGAAAAGATGTAATTGAGAAGCTGACACGCATTCCTGTAGAGGTAGCGATCGCTTCTGAATTTAGATATCGTGATCCGATCTTCACAGATAAGACGTTAGTGGTTGTCATCAGTCAATCAGGGGAAACAGCAGATACGTTGGCAGCTCTACGTGAAGCGAAGAAACATGGCGTCAAAGTAATGGCAGTAAGCAACGTTGTAGGTAGCTCTGTAGCTCGTGAAGCAGACGAAGTCATTTATACATGGGCAGGACCAGAAGTCGCGGTTGCTTCTACGAAAGCTTATACATGCCAAAGCCTGGCTCTATATTTGTTTGCCCTCTATCTTGCACAGATAAAAGGAACACAAACAGATGCACAAATCGCTGAGGTTGTCGATCACCTGTTAGAGATTCCAACTCAAACAGCTAACATTCTAGAAACGGAAGAAAGCCTGCGTAAAGTAGCTATTTCCGTAACGAAGGATGTTCAAAACCTGTTCTTCATTGGACGTGGTTTGGACTATGCTGTGACGTTGGAAGGTTCCCTGAAACTAAAAGAGATTTCTTATATTCACTCTGAAGCATACGCAGCGGGTGAATTAAAGCACGGTACCCTAGCTCTAATTGAAGAGAATGTACCTGTGATTGCACTGGCTACTCAGCCAGACCTATTTGACAAGACGGTATCCAACATCGTTGAAGTCAAAGCTCGCGGCGCCTACACATTAGGTCTCGCATTTGAAGGAGATACCGAATTGGTGAAAACGGTGGATGAAGTGGTATATGTGCCGCGCACCCTGCCGATTTTGGCACCCGTATTAACTGTCATTCCATTGCAATTGCTTGCTTACTTTGCGTCTACAGCTCGTGGCTTGGATGTGGATAAACCACGGAACTTGGCTAAGAGTGTGACGGTGGAGTAGGGATTGGGTTGTTGTTTAATTATGTTGTGGATTTTAATATGATATGTCACAGATTTGAATAACATATGTCATTTAAATTGAATATAAGAATGTCATAATCAAAAACCCTGTTGTGGTCAGTATATAGTTTGTCTTCAACTGGAACAAAAAAATGTCACTAAATTTAACACCTTGATACAGTAAACATCTTTCTGTATCAAGGTGTTTTTGTTTATAAAACAAAAACATTTTTGGATACTAACCTGTAACTTCTAATTCCTAGGCATCTGATAGAAATCCTTTTTCGAATGTGATAGTATATCAGATAAAATTGCTCAGGGAGAACATATATGCAAAAAACCATCTTGATAGTAGAAGATGAACCGATATTGCGGGAGATCATGAAGGATTATTTCATAAATGAAGGATATGAAGTGTTAGAAGCGGCAGACGGAAAAGAAGCGCTCATGATTTTTCAGACAAGTGATGTACACTTGATCATTTTGGACATCATGTTGCCTGAATTGGACGGATGGACTGTTTGCCAACGTATTCGTAAGACATCCAACGTACCTATCATCATGCTGACAGCCCGTGTCGATGAGGATGATACGATCTTTGGGTTTGAACTGGGGGCAGATGATTACGTGACCAAGCCATACAGTCCTCCCATTTTATTGGCACGAGCTAAACGGCTTCTGGAGAGTCGGGATGTCTCCGGAATGGCGGGTGAGGGACTGTCAAGTAGCGGAATTATCATTCATTTCCCGTCTCGAACAGTTATAGTAGAAGGTGTTAAGACCGATTTGACGCACACCGAATTTGAAATTTTAGCTTATCTAATGAGGAATAAAGAGATGATCATCACGAGGGAACAATTGATCACCAAAATATGGGGGTATGACTTTGCCGGCGATGATCGCACCGTGAATAGTCACATTCGTAATCTGCGCTCCAAACTAGGGGAGAAATCAAAATGCATTACCACAGTCGTGCGTTCAGGTTATAAATTTGAGGAGCAAGTATGAAGAGTAGCATTGTATTGAAATTGTTTATCTGGACAACCACTTTATGTTTGTTCATTCTTGCTTCCATTTATGTGGGACAGACCGTTTTCTTCAAACAATTTTACATCAATAAAAAAGTGGCGGATGTCCAAGCGAACCTGGAAACATTCGCACAAGAGTATGGGAAGAACAGCGGAGATGCGCAAGCGATCCAGAGGCTGGAGCAAGAATATTATCGCCAGCACAATACATGGATCACCACGGTTGATTATCTGGGGAATATAAATCATGCCGATGATATTTCCATAGAAGTAAAGCTGTTGCCCGATAAGGACAGCCCCTTTTCCAATCAGACACTTATTATTCCGTTATATGGGTTCCTAAATATTGAGGAAATTCATCAAGGAAACAGCTTTCTTCATACAGGAGCGATGGTTACCATTCAAGGAATCAAGAAAGATACGGCGGTTGTTCCTTATCGACTTGGGGTGGAATGGGGGAAGGTATCTTTTGAAAATAATCAAATCGCTAAAAAAGAGCACGAGATGATTCCAAAATTTCAAGACCAGAAAAAATCGCTGAAAGATTTCCCATCCATCTACCTTTTTGGAACCATCACCAAGACTCATCTTCCTGTGAAGAACGAAACACCCCGGCTATTATATACAAACCTTGTCTTTATGGACCGGATCAAAGAATTTCAAGCCAACCTTTTACTAAGTCCGGAAAAGATGGAGTTGACTATCCCCTGGACGTACCTTGTAGAAGAAAACGATATCAAGTACCAATTGTTTGTCCATCCCATCCAGAACAAGGACGGGAAGCCAGCCTATATTTTTGCTATGACATCGCTACAGCCTGTTGATGAAGCAATCAGCATGATTAAAGAATACTATGTGTATCTCATTTTATTTGTACTACTCCTCATCTTGTTAAGTTCGTTCTATTATTCGAAGCAGATCGCGAGACCTTTGCTACGGATCAACCATACGACAAAAAAGATTGCAACCCTAGATTTCTCAGAGAAAATTCACGTTGAGTCCAAAGATGAGATCGGAGACTTATCACACAATATTAATGTGCTCTCTGATCGGCTACATTCCTACATTGAACAACTGCAGCAAGATATCGAGAAAGAGAAGCAATTGGAAAATACGAGAAAGGAGTTCATCTCAGGAGTATCGCATGAGTTGAAGACTCCACTTAGTGTGATCCAAAGCTGTCTGTCGATCCTAAAAGATGGAGTGGCGAGCCATAAGAAGGATTATTATTTCGATGCGATGGAAAATGAAGTAAAAAAGATGGACATGCTCATTGTGGATATGCTGGATCTTGCTAAATACGAGTCCGGAACGTACAAGATGAAGATGGAGTTGTTTCCGTTAGATGTGGTGATTAAGCAGATTTGTGAGAAAGTACGGCCAGAAATCGAGAGCAAGCAGTTGCATTTGCATACCGAGCTTGTTCCGATCAAGGTAGTGGCCAACCAGTTGCGCATCGAGCAAGTTCTTGTCAATTTCCTGACCAACGCTATTCGTTACACGCCTGATGGGGAAACCATCATGATTTCGATCAGCGAAGAGCAGGATATGGCAATAGTTTGTATCGAAAACAAAGGAGTTCATATACAAGAAGAGCACCTCGAGAAAATATGGGATCGATTTTATCGAGGGGAGTCTTCCCGCCATCGCTCCACAGGTGGAACCGGGCTCGGTCTTGCTATCTCTAAAAAGATTTTGGAGCTTCATGATGTACCTTATGGCGTTTTCAATACGGAAGATGGCGTCATGTTTTACTTCCATCTCCCTAAGTAAGTATAAGTCAACACCCAAGTGCAGAACTGGCTTCTGCGCTTTTTTTGTTTTCTTTCCGTTTTGGCATATTCTTTAATCTATTTCGATTTCTTCTGCACTTTATCTTTATCTCTTTCTAGTATCATCTCATTGTAAGCAAGAGAACGGAGCCTTGCGGATGTAAGAAAGAGGGGGAAAGGAGCAGGAAGTGATCGTCAAAAAGAAATTTATTTATATGGTATTGCCCGTATTTGTCATCTTTATTGTTGGGTTCTTATACAGCGACCCTAACAACAGCGATGCAAGCGACAGTTATGTAAACAAGAGCTATGCTAATCCACCAGTCTACAAGATTGTCATTGACCCGGGACACGGTGGAAAAGATCATGGCGCAAAGAGCGTCAGTGGTCAAGCTGAAAAGGACTTTACTCTGCAACTGGCACGAAAGGTAAAGGAGTTATTGGAGCAAGATTCGCGCATGAAGGTGTACTTGACCAGAAGCGATGACAGCTTTTTATCCTCAATTGATCGAAAGAGACCGGAATTTGCCAATCAGATGGGCGCAGATTTGTTTCTTTCCATCCATGGGAATACGTATACAGATTCCACTGTTTCGGGTACAGAAACATACTATTATCGTCCCGAATCTCTTCCGTTTGCTGAGAGCATACACAAGCACGTGATAGAAGTGACCGGATTTCGGGATAGAGGGGTGAAAAAGGAGGATTTTTTCGTTGTCAAAGACACAGAAATGCCGGCAGTACTGCTTGAAGTAGGGTATTTAACGAATCCGATGGAGGAGCAAAAACTGTTGAAAGAAGATTTTCAATATCGCATTGCCACTTCGATTATCGAGGGAATTCAAGATTATCTATCAAACACAAGAGAGGAAGACTGACATGAGAAATAAAACTTTTGCAATTATGCTGACGGGGGTCATCGCATTATCCTTGGCAGCGTGTGGAAATCAGGCAAATGAGCAAGCAATGGGTTCAGTGACTCAAGAAAGCAAATCCGTTTCCGATGCAAAAGAGCTTTCGTATAAAACCATGTTTCAAACAAGTGTATTTTTAGGGGATTCGATTATGGAAGGGCTATCCTTCCATGATGTTTTGGACGAAGCCAATGTGAGTGCAGGTGCAGGGAAAACAGCCGAATTTGCCCTGGAAGATGTCAACGATCTGGCAAAAAGAAATCCGAAGCACGTCTTTATTCAATTGGGATCGGATGACATCCTGTGGCCGACAGATGAACCCCTGAAATATTCGTATAAAAATTATGTAAAATTAATCGACAGTATCAAAGAAAGACTTCCTAAAGCAAAAATAACTATCTTATCGGTGACCCCAGTTACTGCGGAAGCGGAGAAGAAAGAACCCCGTTATCAAAAAATTGCAGAGTACAACAAGGGATTACAAGAGCTTGCTGCTGAGGAAAAAGTAGCATTCGTCGATTTGTCTCCGATCTTTACCAACAACCTCGATCTTTATGATAAGGACGGCATCCATTTTAACGAGAAATACTACAAGCTTTTGCTAGATTTATTAAAAGACTACGTGAACTGACATGCTGAAATCTATGATTGACTGCAGGTCAGGAGGTGACGAGCTTTGGTATTCAGCAGTCTCATCTTTCTTTACTATTTTCTGCCGATAACGATTTTACTCTATTTTTTAGTGCCCACAGCTCTGAAAAATGTGATTCTCTTTGCCGCCAGTTTGGTGTTTTATGCGTGGGGAGAACCTGTATACGTATTCCTCATGCTCTTTTCAACCGTCTTTGATTATGCAAACGGACTATTGATAGAAAACTTCAGGCACCGCAAAGGGATTAGCAGAGCTATTTTTATCAGTTCGCTTGCCGGAAGCCTGGGCATTCTCGGGTTCTTCAAATATGGCGGATTTGTCGTGGACAATCTTAATCACTGGCTTAGCCTGAATTTACAAGCTGCAGACCTTCCACTTCCGGTGGGAATTTCCTTTTATACGTTTCAAACGATGTCTTATATCGTGGATGTGTACCGTGATCGAGTGCCTGTACAAAAAAATATCCTGTCCTTTGGGCTTTACGTGACGATGTTTCCACAGTTGGTGGCAGGACCGATCGTTACATACAGCGGTATTGCCAAGCAACTATCCTTTCGAAAAGTGACGTTGGAACGATTCGGCGAAGGAGCGGAATTGTTTATCGGAGGACTTGCCAAGAAAGTGCTGCTTGCTAATAACATCGGTATTCTGTGGGCGAATGTGAAAGCGATGCCTGCAGAAGAAGTCACAGTTATTTCCGCCTGGCTTGGAATCATTGCCTTTAGTTTTCAGATTTATTTTGACTTCAGCGGATATTCGGATATGGCGCGCGGTCTAGGAAAAATGTTCGGCTTCGATTTTATGGAAAACTTCAAGTACCCTTACATTTCGAAAAGCATAACGGAGTTCTGGCGCAGATGGCATATTTCTTTAGGCACCTGGTTTCGGGAATATGTGTATATACCCCTTGGAGGGAACCGGGTAGGCATGCTGCGGCAGTTCATCAACTTGTTTGTAGTCTGGTTTTTAACCGGTCTATGGCATGGCGCCAGCTGGAATTTTGTGATTTGGGGCTTGTATTTCGGGGTGTTGATCATGATTGAAAAATGGATTCTTTTAAGCTGGGTGCAAAAGTCGCATGCCTTTGTCGGGCATGTCTACACGCTTATCATCGTGATCGTAGGATGGGTATTCTTTGAAATGGAGCATGTTTCTGACGCCTGGACATTCATCCAAACGATGTTCGGCTTCGGTTCGCATGGCGTATCTGATGATCAATCGTTTTACTACCTGTCCAGCAATTTGATTCTTTTGCTTTTGCTGGCCTTGTGCGCAACACCATTTCCGAGAAAGGCTGTTTTGTACGTGAGAGAAAAATTCCATTGGGCAGGAGGTATTGCTGTTTTTACTATGCATTTCCTTTTCCTGCTTCTGACCACTGCTTTCTTGGTCAATGATACGTACAATCCTTTCTTATACTTTCGATTTTGAAGAAGGTGGTTTTTCTGAACAGACCTAATCATTGGTATCCGCACATGCTCGCGATCCTATTGATCATTTTTTTATGTGGCATGTTGGCATGGAACCTTTTAACTCCAGATAAGCTCTTTTCGGAATCGGAAAACCGGAGCTTGGAGCAGCTAGAGAGCCTTTCCTCACGCAATCTGATGTCGGGCAAGTTTGCTTCCAATGTGGAGAAGTACATTGCTGACCAATTTGCGGCAAGGGATTTTTGGATCGGTTTGAAAACGGATGCGGAACGGGTTATCGGGAAAAAGGAGAGCCACGGGGTTTATTTGGGTAAGGACGGATTTTTACTGCAAAAATTTACGCCGCCAACAGACGAGAATCTGAAGGAAAGGGTAGCAGCAATCCATTCCTTCGATGACGCCACCCCCGATCTCCGAAAATACGTGATGCTTGTTCCCACGGCTCAGAGTGTGTTGGCCGACAAGCTCCCTTCCAATGTCTCGGATAATGGCGAGCTCGTGTCCAGAGGCAAGGTCCAACGATCTCTTCGTGAAAATATTCATATTGTTGATGTGTATCCAGCGCTTTTTGCCAATCGTGAGCAATCCATTTTTTATAAAACGGATCACCATTGGACTACCAATGGCGCTTACTATGCCTATCAGGCGTTGGGCAAGCAGATGGGGTTTGAGCCGAAAAAAAAAGAAGATTTCCGTATTGAAACAGTGACGAATGGCTTCTACGGTTCCCTGTATTCCAAGAGCGGTTACAGACACATGAAGCCCGACAGCATTGAGCTATATTTACCAAAGGATAACGATAGATACAGCGTAGAATATGTTGACGAACAGCAACGGTCGGACTCCCTGTATGTGATGGATAATCTGAAGAAGAAGGACAAGTACACAGTTTTTCTCAACGGGAACCACGGCCTGATTAAAATAGCGACGAGCAATCGGGAGGGCAAAAAACTGCTGGTTATCAAAGATTCCTATGCCAACAGCTTTCTTCCCTTTTTAACACAGCATTTTCAAGAAATATATGTCGTCGACCTCAGATATTATGAGGGGAATATCAAGAAGCTCATACAGGAGCAGCAGATTCACGACATGCTGTTGCTATACAATGTCCAGACGTTTTTTGAAGATCCGTCTATCCAGGCCTTAACAGAACAGGCGGAGGAGAGAGGGGAGTAGAATGGCAGGAATTTATTCGAGCATAGGTTGTGGTTGCAGGAAATGGTTGTCTTTATTCCTTGCTTGCACAATTCTGTTTTGTGGGATGTCTGGTTGTTCTAGTGAGGGAGAAGATACCTCCATTCATACAGCGATCGAGGTCGGAGAACACATCAAGCAAGCCGTGAATTTGGAAAAAATGAAGCAAGGTGATATGGCCAAGCTACAAAAGCTTTATCACATTGCTCCTGAGGAGGTCGAGGATTTCATCCTATTTACCGCTTCATCTAATGTGGAGGCAGACGAACTCTTGGTACTGAAAGTGAAAGACCTGAATCAGGTGGATGTCGTCAAAGAAAATGTGCAAAAACGAATTGAGGCCCAAACCCTTAAATTCAGAGACTATCGTCCGGAAGAATATCATCTCGTTGAAAAACATGTTTGGAAGGCGAAGGGCCAATTTGTTCTGTTTGTGGTTTCCAAGGAAGCCGATCAAATTGAACGTGCATTTGAAGAGGCTCTTCAGTAACAAATGCTACTCCTTATGAAAAAAATACCTCGGCTTAAAGGTCGGGGTAAGATCTAATCTGGTTTTATTTGAAATTCCGTCCGGTTAACGGGTTCGATAGTTCAATAAGAATATACAAAGGCAGCCGGCATACGTTGATCGGCTGCCTTTTCTCAACTAATAAGCAGGATAACGTCAGGACCATATATTGAGCTGGCATTGAAAGGTGTTATTACATGTAAGGGTATATCTTTTTCACAAAAGGAAAATGATGAGAATAAATCCTTTTTGGAGAAGATTCGATGGAAAACAATATTTTTACGGTACGCTTATGTCCATTTGAAGGTGAATCCCTTTCGAGTTATTTAAGACGTATCTCGAAAGCAAACGGAATTAACTTCTTATCCTTTTGGAATTTCTTGAAAACTGAACGAAATCATTACGCTCAGTATGACGATATCACCTTGTTGGATTTTTGCCCTTTAAACATAATAAACATAGAAAAACTGTCAAATACTATTCGCCGGGGCAGTGGCAGTCTAAGACATTATTTTTAAGTTCGTGGCTGCCGTTGCCTTTTTGTATTTGATCAGTCTAAATCTAATTAATCAAAACTTGATCAGTTGCTCCCTCTGAAAATTAGTACTACGTGAGGGTTTCCAGTCTAGTACATTATTTTAATCAAACAGATAGATGCAAAGAAAGTATCAATCCCAATTAAATCATGCGAACCATAGGAGCAGGGTAGGTCACACTCCGGTCGGAACGATGCGTAAATAAGATTCTGTGAGTTTATTTGTAATACAGAATGTATATAAGGGCAAGGGAAAACAAGTGTGAATTTCGTGAATAATTAATACATTATACCTATCGAGTCTGGCTCAAGTAGGTTTGCGTACACACCCTAGAATTGATGGGACATAATAATCATTATATGTAATTCATAAAAAATACATAAAATTATTGATTGAGTATTTCCAGACTGATATGATTTAATTGTAATAGAAAATAAGTAATTTTAAAGAAATACTTTTTTGAAGAGGGCGGGATATGAAGCTTGAAGATATTGTAACAGTTAAGATAGGAAGAAACTTGTCTAGAGGAAGCGAGAAAAATGATCTATCTTTAGTTGCTTATTCATACGAGGACTTAATAAATGATTTAGATGGCTCATTTTTAGACTCACAAGCTAGCTCTTATACTGGAAATCCAAATCATAAAGAAGGCTATTTAAGCAGTGCTGGAGACGTTGTTTTCAGCTTTGTTAGTTCCAAAGCCGGAATAGTAAGTGACTCAAACCAAGGAAAGATCATTAGCCAAAACTTTGCTAAACTCATTATTGAGCATGATCAATTGGATAGCAGCTATTTATGCTATGCATTGAATGAATCATATTCAATGAAAAAGCAAATGGCAATTTCCATGCAAGGAAGTACTGTGCCAAAATTAACCCCAGCGATACTAAAAGAGTTGGAAATCAAGTTACCAAGTATTGAGAAACAACGGACGATTGGAAAAGCTTATTTCTTTTTGAGAAAGCGTCAAGCTTTGGCAAAGAAACAAGCAGAACTTGAAAGGCAACTTTATTTAGAAGTATTGAAGCAATTAGACCAACAATAGAAAAAGTGAGGAACGCAACATGGCTGAATTAAACGCAAAATTATTTAGTGCCGCAGACAACTTACGAAGCAAAATGGATGCATCAGAATACAAAAACTACTTATTAGGATTGATCTTTTACAAGTATTTATCTGATAAGTTATTAGAAAAAGTAGTTGAAATAGCAGATGAATCATTAGAAGAATACAACACACAAGAGAAACAAACTCAATTGTATAGAAATTTATTAGCAGATAAAGAGATAAAAAATGACTTGATTGAAACTTTAGTGGATACATTAAATTATGATATTGAACCAGAGTATTTATTTAATATATTAGCCAATCAAGCCAAACAAAACACGTTTCAGTTGAATGACTTAAATAAAGCCTTTATCGATTTGTCTACCAAATATGATCAATTTAACGGATTGTTTGATGATGTGGATTTGAAATCAAAAAAATTGGGATCAGATGATCAACAGCGGAATATTACCATTACAGAAGTCCTGAAGAAACTAAATGATATCGATGTAATTGGACATAACGGCGATGTCATTGGGGATGCCTATGAATTCCTAATTGGTCAATTTGCCTCAGAAGCTGGTAAGAAGGCTGGAGAATTTTATACACCTCATGAAGTTTCTGACATGATGGCTCGTATTGCTGCAATCGGTCAAGAAGACAAAAAATTGTTTAGCGTATTTGACCCAACGATGGGCTCAGGTTCCTTAATGTTGAATATCCGAAACTATATTAAGCATCCAGATAGTGTAAAGTATCATGGGCAAGAACTAAATACTACGACCTATAATCTAGCAAAGATGAACTTGATTTTGCATGATGTTAATAAAGAAGATATGCGTTTACGCAATGGGGATACATTGAACAAAGATTGGCCGACAGATGAGCCTTATACCTTTGATGCTGTCCTTATGAATCCACCCTACTCTGCAAAATGGTCCGCAGATGATACATTCTTAGATGATTCGCGCTTCAATCGTTACGGGAAGTTAGCGCCACAATCAAAAGCAGACTTTGCTTTTCTTTTACATGGGTTCTATCATTTGAAAGATTTGGGAACAATGGCTATCGTCTTACCGCATGGGGTACTGTTCCGTGGAGCTGCAGAAGGTGTGATTCGGAAGAAATTATTAGAAGATGGCAGTATTGACGCCGTCATTGGTATGCCAGCAAACTTATTCTTTGGGACATCGATTCCAACAACAGTCATCATCTTGAAGAAAAATCGTAGCACTCGTGATGTGTTATTTATTGATGCAAGTAAGGAGTTTATTAAAGAAAAGAACCAAAATAAACTTTCCAAAGATAATATTGATAAGATTGTCGAAACATATAAGAAGCGCGAAAATGTGGAGAAATATGCCCATGTAGCTTCCTTTGATGAAATCAAAGAGAATGATTTCAATCTGAACATCCCTCGATACGTAGATACCTTTGAAGAAGAAGCGCCTGTTGATATGGCATCAGTTGGCTCAACTATTAAAGACATTCGAAAAGAAAAAGCAGAACTAGAATCTAGTCTATTTGACATGATTTCTTCGCTACACTTTGATGAAGAAAACGCAGAATGGATCAAGGGTGCATTAGAGGTGTTTAATCGTGAAAAATAACCATAAACCAGAAATTCGATTTCCTGGATATACTGGAGATTGGGAACAGCGTAAGTTGGGAGATTTAGCAGATTTCTCTAAAGGTAATGGATATTCAAAAAGTGATTTGACTGATGAAGGTAAACCAGTAATTTTGTATGGGCGATTATATACAAAGTATGAAACCGTTATTGAATCTATAGATACATTTACTATAGAAAAAGAAAAATCTGTAATAAGTAAAGGCAATGAAGTAATCGTTCCAGCTTCAGGAGAAACTTCTGAAGACATTTCAAGAGCATCAGCTGTTAGTAAACCAGGAATAATTTTGGGTGGAGATTTAAATATTGTACGACCAAGTAATGAGATTGACCCAGTATTCTTAGCCCTGACTATCTCGAATGGTAAACAGCAAAAAGAATTAAGCAAGCGAGCTCAAGGGAAATCTGTTGTTCACCTGCATAATTCAGATTTAAAAGAAGTTAATCTGCTTTTTCCGAAAAAAGAAGAACAAACTAAAATCGGTAATTTCTTTAAGAAGCTCGATGAGACTATCGCTCTTCATCAGCAAGAACTAACCACCTTCAAACAAACAAAACAGGGATTCTTGCAAAAAATGTTTCCAAAAGAAGGGGAGTCCGTGCCGGAGGTTCGATTCCTAGGATTTACCGGAGATTGGGAACAGCGTAAGTTGGGGGAGTTAGCAGATTTCTCAAAAGGTAATGGATACTCAAAAAGTGATTTGACTGATAAAGGTAAACCAATAATTTTGTATGGGCGATTATATACAAAATATGAAACCGTTATAGATTCTGTTGATACATTTACTATAGAGAAAGAGAAATCCGTATTAAGCAAGGGCAATGAAGTGATCATTCCATCTTCTGGAGAGACTTCTGAAGATATTTCAAGAGCATCAGTTGTTAGTAGACCTGGAATTATTTTAGGTGGTGATTTAAATATCGTACATCCAATTATTGATATTGACCCGGTGTTCCTAGCGGTTACCATCTCAAATGGTAAACAGCAGAAAGAATTAAGTAGACGAGCACAAGGTAAATCTGTTGTTCACCTGTATAATTCAGATTTAAAAGAAGTGAATTTATTTTTTCCAAAAAAAGATGAGCAAGTCAAAATCGGCAGTTTTTTTAAACAACTAGACGGCATTATCGCTCTCCATCAACGTGAATTAGATGCCTTAAAAGAAACGAAAAAAGCATTCCTACAAAAGATGTTTGTCTAAGCAATAGAAGTGAGGGAGAAACATGACAAAAATACCGCATAATGATGAAGCTGAAGTAGAACGTCGACTGATTGAAGTGCTAGGAGAAGGACATAATCAATGGAATTATCGTCCAGATTTAAAATCAGAAGAAGACCTATGGAAGAATTTGCGTCAAAAAATTACACAAAATAACTTATCAGAAATTGGAGATCATCCAATTTCTGATAAAGAATTTGACACCATTAAAACAGAATTACTATCAAAAACAAAGACACCCTTTGATGCGGCTAGATGGCTCAAAGGGGAGAATGGAATTGCTCGTATTACGATTGAACGTGAAGATGTATCTTTAGGTTCGATGTCTTTAGTGTTGTATTCCAATCAAGACATTGGTGGCGGAATCTCTACATATGAAGTCGTTCATCAGATTGCGAAACAAAAGGCAAAAGTTGATGATCGTGATCGCCGATTTGACGTGACACTCTTAATCAATGGGTTGCCAATTGTTCAAATTGAATTGAAGCAAGTCAGTGCCAAAGATGGCGTATTCCAAGCCTATAATCAAATTAAGAAATACGCAGAAGAAGGGTTGTTTAGAAATAATATCTTTTCTACTCTTCAAATATTTGTCATTTCCAACGAACAAACGACTCGCTATTTTGCCAATGCGTTGCCAAAAGACATACATAAGAAATTTGTCTTTAGTTGGCGGACAACGGACAATCGAAAAGTAGAAAATCTCTATGAATTTGTGAAACAGGTCTTAAATATTCCAGATGCACATCGCTTGATTGCCAATTATACGATCGTTAGCGAGGATCAAGACAACAAAACCTTAATGGTATTGCACCCTTATCAAATTCATGCGATTGAAGCCTTGTTTACATCTGCCATGAAACATGAATCTGGACATGTGTGGCATGCGACCGGTTCAGGAAAAACGTTGACAAGTTTTGTCTCTACGAAATTATTAGCTCGCAAACCAGGTGTAGATCGTACCATTATGCTTATTGACCGAAAAGACTTGGATAATCAAACGACGAAAGAATTCACCAAATTTGCTTCCGAGTTTAATACCGGTATTTCTTCTGATAATGCCAAGTCTAATAGCTTGATTGTCGGAACCGAAAGTGCGAAAGAGCTGAGTAATACTCTACTATCTGATACCAATTCCAATACAGTGATTATTACCACTCGCCAAAAATTAGAAGCTGCCTTGCGTTATGCTCAAAGACAAGAAGAACAAAAAGGCACCCAACGTTTTAAGAAACTACTAGGGCAACATATTGTCTTTGTCGTAGATGAATGCCATCGTGCGTTAAGTGCAGAAGGAATGAAAGAGATTAAGGGTTTTTTTCAAAATTCTACATGGTTTGGTTTTACAGGTACGCCGATATTTAATGAAAATAAAAAACAAGCTAAAGGCCAATTAGCTCGCACCACTCGTGATCAATATGGAGAAGTTTTGCACACTTATACTATTAAAAATGCATTGGATGATGGGGCTGTTTTAGGGTTCCAAGTAGAGCATGAAGATACGATTGAACCCACATCATTAAATAATTATATTTTTAATCAACTTCGTCTAAATGAAAAATACGCCAATTTTAGTAATGATGAAATTAACGATATGATCGATCAAATGGATGGAATAGAGAAGGAAGCATATCTTGAACCATCTACTTTCGAAAGTGATGATCATATTCAAAAAGTCATTCATAAGATTTTTCGACCAGATAATGCCTATATCAAATTTGACTTCCAAAACGGTCGCCCGCAAAAGTCTGCCATCTTAACAACAAGTTCCATTGATATGGCGAAACGCTACTATCAGGCAATCAAGGAAATGACCAAAGATCCAGAATGGTTGACGAAAGAATTTGCTGGACATCCAATCCGAACAGGGCGTACGATTGAAGATCCGGACTTCCCTCGGATTGCCGTCACCTATTCGATACAAGAAAACGAAGATAATTCCAAAAAAATTCAAGATGAAATGAAAGAAATTATTAAGGACTATAACGATTATTATAATACAGCTTGGTCGATAGAAGATATTGAACGATATAATGGTGATATTAACAATCGTTTAGCTCGTAAGAAAGCAGAATTCAAAGAATTTGGGAAACAAATTGACCTTGTTATTGTTGTGGATCGCTTATTAACTGGATTCGATGCACCCACGATTCAAACGTTATTTGTGGATCGAAATTTAACTTATGCCAATTTGATCCAAGCTTTTTCTCGGACCAATCGTACCTATCCTGGAAAGACAAAAGGATTAATTGTAACATTCCGAAAACCTTCGACAATGGAACAGAATGTAGAAGATGCGACGAAGTTATATTCTCAAGCACAAGAGGAATCTAATCTTGTTTATCCAACTTATGATGAATCGAGGAAACGCTTCCAAAAGGCTCACAAAACATTGAAAAAACTGGTACCAAATTCAACCGACATTGACGAGCACTCTCCACTTGAAACTCGGATTGAATTTGTGAAAGCTTTTCAGGAGTTAAATAATGCCTACGAAGCTTTAGTTACGTATGATGATTATAACGATGAAATGGATAAATCAAAAGCACTCCAAGAACAGGTAAAGACCTTAGAAGAATATATTGGCGTGTACAACACGGTTAAGGGATCGCTAGTCGATGAAAGGGACGGTGATAGACCAGGAGGACCAGATTTCTCAGACATTGAATTCTATGGAGAAAATGCGATTAAGATCTATGATATTGACTCAACCTATATTGACCGATTATTAGAAACGTACTCAGCAAATAATCAGAATATCCGTGACGAGATCGAAAAAGTACTTCAAAAACTGAAAAAATCAGAAATTGTTAAAGAGGTATACCGTGCGATTTTAAACGCCATTGATGCCAAAGAAATAAATTCAGAGGAAGATACTTTTGTAGTGAAACGACGTTTCTTCACCGAGTCCTATAATAAAGCGATTGGAGAATTTGCGAAAGCTTGGTTTGTGGATGAAGGAGAGCTGCATTCATCTGCTGTTCAATATGTAATAGGATCAGAGCCTATTCCAAATATCGGGGGAATTATTGACAGTAAGCAATTTGATAAGTTTAAAGCCGTACATCCAGATGCAAAACCGTTAAAATATGGACCAGAAATGAAGCGTCAGTGGAGAAAGACGTTAGATGAAGTCATTGTACCTTTGAAGGATGAGTTGAGATAAAATCGTCTTGCAATTAATGTTTTTCTTTAAAAGGGGTCATACTCGCAGGAATGCTTGACTTGGCCGCCAACGATCTGAACTACACTTACAAGGGAACAACGAAAGCGATTACTGCATTTGCTAATACACCAAATTACAATTGATGAAGATCGTAAAATAGAAAGCATTCAACTAAAGCTAAATAATGAAATACTTGAAGAATTACAATTAGGAACAGGAGACTTGTCTACGGACTAATCTTCTGTTCCCTTTTCTGTTTTGGTGGCAATATAATTACTAATTTTTTGTTATATTGATTATAGAAAATAGAATGGGGGAAACAGTATGGCTGTTCCGGGTTATCAAGATTTTATGTATCCATTTCTTAAGCAGTTAGAAGATGGTAAAGAGTATAGATTACAGGATTTATATGTGTTGCTAGCAAATCATTTTAATTTAACAGACGAAGATATTGCAGAGAAACTCCCAAGTGGTAAGCAAACTCTATTAGTTAATCGAATTGGATGGGCTAGAACTTATTTAAATAAAGCAGGGTTAATTAAGATAGTGAGAAGAGCAGTATTTAAAATTACTGAAGAAGGGTTAAAAATAATTAAAGATCCAGCTTTGACACGAATTGATAGAAAGTTTTTGACTAAGTATGAGAGCTTCAATGAGTTTATTAAAAATACATCATCTGATAAGAAAACACCTGAAGTATCAATCGATGGGGAACAAACTCCGCTCGAATTAATTGATTACAACTATAATGTATTGAAAAATGAGCTTCAAGAATTGATATTAGAAAAAATTCTAGAATGTTCTCCAGCCTTTTTTGAACGTTTGATTGTCGATTTGATTGTAGCTATGGGCTATGGTGGGTCAGTAAATGATGCTGGAAGAGCAATTGGTAAAACAGGCGATGAAGGAATAGATGGAATCATTAAAGAGGATGTATTAGGTTTAGATATGATCTATTTACAAGCGAAACGCTGGAAAGTTGATTCAACTGTATCAAGACCTGCTATTCAAGGATTTGTAGGTAGTTTAGTTGGAAAGAAAGCTTCGAAAGGAATCTTCATTACGACAGCTAAATTTTCTAAAGAAGCTAGGATCTATGCTGAGTCAATTGATAAAAGAGTAATTCTAATTGATGGACAAGAACTAACTAATTTGATGTTTAAGTATAATGTAGGGGTATCTGATGAAGAAGTTTATACTACTAAGAAGATTGATTTGGACTTCTTTGAAGAGTAAAAACCTTATTTGGATATATTACGGAGAACCGTATCATAAGTAACGGTATGTGCTGTAATACAAGGCAACTGTTCTAAAAAGTTAGTTGTATAAAAGGAGTGTGGAATAATTCATTTAATAAAGCCCGCAATATATCATGATAAGCTCCCCTTAAAGTAGACAGGTGAAATAATAAAAACCTGTTGCTCTAAGGGGAGCTTATCAATAGTTCATGTGGTCTTAATTTTAGTTTTACAAAAAGTGAACTCCTTATTGAGAATTTTTTTGTAATAAAATACCCATTCATTTTGGATACCATCCATTATTTAAGGTGATACCCCCAGGTATAAGTATATTTAAGTGGTTATGGATTTATCTTCCTTAGACTCTTTTAATACTTCTGTTTTACTAAACGTATTACGGTTAAAAAGACCAACAATAACAGCTACTGTCGTCAAAAGCGCAGCCAAAAGGTATAAATTGGCCATACCGAATCGATCGGCGAACCATCCCAGCATTAGTAAAGAAACACTAAATGTAAGATTGACCATAACATCCAACGCAGCCAATACTTTAGGCAACTGGATAGCATTTATGCTCTGCTGAAAAAGAGTTCTTCTTATAACAGCAGCTATTTCTATAGGCGGTCCAGTTAACGTCATGAGAACGAGGGCAAGTAAAGGGTGTGTATTAAATGCAAAAAACACAGCTAGTAGGATATATACGGTAAATCCAAGTAACATGAAGATAAAACTGCGCTTTTGTAGCCGTTTTACCAAGGCCACTACAAGAAGACCCCCTACAATTGACCCGGTAAAAAAGGAGCCATTCATGAGGCCTAGCCAGCTTTCATCACGATTCAGGACCTGCTTGACGAAAGCCAATACAAACACGCCAATCCAGGCTGTTCCCCCAATGGTGTCCAATGTATCAATGATGGTTAGTGTCCGAATACGTCGGTTATGACCAATGATTTTCCAACCTTCTGAAAAATCACTCCAAAATGACTCCTTTCCCTCAGTAGTCTTGTCCGTTCCTTTTAAATTCTCCTCTTTATCAAGCTGTTTTTTCTTCTCTATACTCATGTCCAGAGGATCTTTAATAAAAGCTGTAAACACCATCGCTATAAAGTAACAGACCAACGCCAACGTGAGCGTAGATTGGGAACCAATCAAAACAACAATTACCCCACTTAGAGCCCATCCAGCGCATTTTACAATATGATCACTTACGGAAATTAAACCATTTGCTTTCATCAATCCTTCACCCAATGCTAAGCGGGGCACAAGGGCATTACGAACTGGATTGGTCCACCCATCCAGAAAGGACATTCCAAATACAATAAGGAAAACAATGGGATATGATCGCTCTTCTGGAACCATCCAAAGATAAAATAACAGCATCGCAAACAGAACGAACTGTCCGAATTGCGAAACAAGTAGTATCGTAGGAAGTCTGTACCGTGAAAGTACCAGTGGTGCCAATAAACCACTCAACGTTTTAGAGAAAAAACGGAATAAAGGAACAAAAATGGTTATCATTAGCGAATCAGTGCTATTTAATACCAAGGATATCAGGCCCATCAAATAAATAATGTCAGCCATGTTTGAAAGAGTCTGAGTCCCCCATAAGTAATAAAAAGATCGTGTAATCATATTTTTTCCTTTCATACATAATATTTAATCATTTTAATATTTATTCTTTATAATCTTTCCACCTTTTTTATAACATATATTACTAATAAATGGTATTATAAGTTAAAATAAAAAATCTTACAGTTTTGAAAATAGGTGGGGATTTTTAAAATGGGTTCAATAAAAACGTTACGCTCTGAAATTGAAAGGAGCATGATGTTATTCGGTTTTAGGCTTACACAATTTAGTAAGTTAACAGAAATCCAATCAGGAAATCTTAGTTACATACTAAAAAAAGATCGACCTATAACCTTACCGCAACTTGATCGAATTACTAAAGCGTTTGGGTATGCTGAAGGATGGTTTTATCCATTATATGTGGATGACTGTTTTTCAAATGGAAAAGTGGTACGTCATAAAATGATTTCGTTCTTAATAAGATGTTCAGAAATCAATAAATTTGATTGCATTGATTTGGTCTTACAAAAGCTACTTGAAGATCAGAAAAATATTGGTATTATTTTCTCTGTTGCAGAAGCATTATTTGAGAATGGCAATGGAGAAAAGGCAGGATATTTTTATCAGCTCGTAATTGAAAATGAAAAAGAAAGCCATTCTGAGCGATTAGCTATTATCCAGTACAAATTATTTCGGATACTACAGGGGGAAGATGCAGAGGAAAATTGGAAGGCTGTAATACGATTTGAATCTTATCGAAATCGAGTACCAGAAAATTTTCAGTTAGACGCTTTGCTTCAATTAACCACGGTTTGTTTTACGTTGCATAGATGGAAAGAAGTAGAAAGATATGCTGATGAATTAATAAGACTGACAAAGATTGTTTACCATGATGAGCTGAGAAAGAGTAAAAGTAATATCGTTGATCCCCTTAAAACAGAACGACACCTTGTTGTTTATTACGGACAGGGTTACTTATTAAAAGGTGTATCTTTAGAAATGCAAGGGTTATATGAAGAAGCAAAAAAATATGTGCATATTTATGCTGATTTAGGATGGTTTGAATTTTCAGACGATCTTGGACAAGAAGAGATAGAAAAATTTCGCATTTGGGGTAAAGCAAATATGTATACCCTAGATTTGTTACTTGGAAATATAGGAGTACTATCTGAGTACATAGATTTCTTAATCCAATACCCAAATGAACAAACAGCAGGATTTTTGACGATTATGAAGTCAGCTAATATACATAATTTTTCGGTGGATGATATCTTAGAACGTTTTTCAATCGAAATTAGAGGTTTCGATGCCTTTAGAGACCCCATAAATATAAGTAGGCATTTACACTTTCGGTATCAAAAAGCTTTGTATGAATATCGAAATGAGCGGATTTCAAGAGGGATAGATGATACTTTACGATGTCTTAGTTTATCTGATATAGTAAATCACCACCAAGAATATAAACGATGCGTAGAGTTGCTTTGGAAATATCGAAAATACGCATCTAAACAGCAAAAAGAATACTTTGAAACCATTATTATGAAGGGAGGTCATAAAGATGATAAGATTCCTACTTTCTTTAGTTATGGTAATTGGATTAACTTATAGTCTTGCTCAAGATGAAAGCTCAATTACAGTATTGGCAAAATCTAATCATAGTGTAGGAGCATATACTCATGGTGTAGGCGGGTAAATGATTAAAGAAACAATATAAAAAGAGGCTGTCCCAAAAGTAAGTTCTAGCTCACTTTGAGAACAGCTCTCTTGAGAAAAAAATGAAAAATGGCGGTGTTAGGGGTGCTATCCCTGCGCCGTCATTGCTTGTTTTTGATCTACTGCCGCCTTTTTGAGCAAATTATGGGCAAGCGAAAGCCATCCGACCTCAAGGCTTACCTTCGGCAAGCCGCGAAGCAGAAAACGCCGGAATCCCCGGTTATTCTTCATTTGCCCAAACACGCTCTCCGGCTCAATCATCCGCCGAACGGACAGGGCATAACCTTCCTCGCTGCGGAGTCTTTCTCGTGCATGCTGCTTGTAACGCAAGTACCTCAAACTGACGCTGATTTCCCGATTTCCTTTCGCTTTCGTGCAAGATGCCTTGAGTGGGCATCCTTCACAGCTCTCATTTCTATGAATAGATCCGCTGTGTGTAGGCGTAGATATGACCTTGGCGAGCATCTTGGGGTGATAGCTGTCTCGCCCACCACGGGGATATGCTGACTCAAAAATAGCGTCGTCTAGCCGGTTAATGGCTTCGTTGACGACGCGAACCAAATGATGAGGAGGAATGTCTTCTTCCAAGTCCATTGGCAGGCAAAGTTGGTCCATTGTATATTGAATGTACAAAGAAACCGTTCCTTTCGTATATGGTGGGGTGGTACCTCCATTTTACCAAAGGACGGTTTCTTTTTGATCTTCACAAGACAAAAAGCTGTCCCTTAGGTCTATAACCTTTTGGGACAGCCCCTTTTTAACATTTTATATGTTTTTCTCAGTCGGTGGTTTGCTGTAGGTTAGTATATAGTTTAATTAGTAAATTTTGGTTCAAAGAGGAGGAGGTTGATATCAAAAATGATAATCACGAAATAGAAAAGGACATTCCTCAACCCCATAGTAAAGGAACGCCCTCTTCCAAATCATTACATTATGCTACCACCACTTTATCACAGAATGATTGCGATTTACAGCAAGCTACAGAAACTTTAGAAGCTTTACGCCATAAGTTAGTGAAATTATTTTGCCGAGAAGGTTCATTCTCAAGTCCAGAAGTCTTACAAATGAGCCGGCAACTAGATGAGTACATTGTAGCCATTCAAAAAAGATCAAAGCTTACGGAAAACTACACTGGTTGTCGGTTATAGAAGTTACAAGCGCTGTACACCGGAATACCTTTGGATAACAGCAGCCGTTTCTCATCCTTACTTATATAGGTCTCTGATTAACATTGTGTATGTATGGAGGAGGTACAACGTTATGGCTCTAATTTGGGGCGATTCAAATCCCTTGATTGATTGTACAAGTTATCAAACAGCCCAGCCAAAAGAGAATAAAACAGAAATTGCATACAACCAAAAATTAACTCACAAGGTTGTTTACCAGTCATTGAAAGACAGTACTGGTTTGAAAAAAAGAGATGTGCAATTGGCAAGTAAAACGTTGATGATCTAAACAGGTTCCAAGGTATCATTAGAGGCTTAGGTTATGGATCTAGTGGGTAAAGGAAAAAGGGTATTTCTTATATATAAGAAATACCCTAGCTGACTATCAGTTTAAAATCTCAATGAATTCCTCATGAGTCATCTTCTTGGAAACGTTGTAATCGAGTAATTTCAACAGGAACCTACGGTATAATTCTTCCTGCTCATTTTTTGGCTCAGGGATTACATTATCTGCTCCAGCCACCATTGGCACGAAACGATCATTAAAAGTTTCCATATTGTCATCAGCATTCAATGTCACTTGTAATTCTTTTGTCGTTCCATCTTTCAGTAATAGATCATAAGTAACTTTCACCAAATGCCCAAGGTTTTCTGTATTACGTTGTGTATTTACTTCTTTCACAGTGACCGATTTTGCCGGTAGTATCCCTTTCTTTAGGAGATCAACATAGCTTAGATATTCAGGATGATGGGTTAAATTCTTTTTGAGTTGTTCTTGTTCATCTTTCTCAACATGCCAGGTCAACCGACAATAGGATTTCCACAACTCTGCTTCGCTGGACTGTTTGAAAAGAACAGGCCATTCGTTAATAAGTAAATTGGTCATTCTGCTCAATGTACTGTCTGTATTCTCGACTCTTTCTAAAATTTCAATTTTCTTTTGATAATTCTTCCTTTCTTTTTGAGAAGAGACTTCATTTGAATTACCACAAGCTGAGATTGCAAGAAGGGTCACAAATACAAAAGAAAAGAATATTATTTTTTTCATTGTCTAACCACCCTTATAGTCGTTTTAACTTCGTGGTAAATTATATAATTTTAGGAGGTAAATGGAAAGATGAGGAAAAAAATATTAGCAAGCGTTTTGGGATTATCCTTACTAGCTTCTCCATTTATGAATAGCAATCAACAAGTATACGCTAAAGGTGAAAACCCATATGGCGACTTTAACTGGTATTACGTCACCGACGTAACTGATTATAGTAGAGGATACTCTTCAAATCATAGAGGTCTGGATATTTTAGCGTATAAGGACCCTGTATACAGTCCACAAGATGGTAAGGTGCTCAGTGCTGGATTTTTTAAGGATGGCGGAAACTACATAGCCATCACGACTACTGACCGATCGCCTGATAACGATAAGAAACTGGTGATTAGAAATTTGCATCTGGAATCCAAAAAAGTAAAAACGGGCGAAAAGGTAAACAGAGGACAAAAAATTGCTGTTTCAGGAAATTCAGGAGAAGATACGGATGGCTATCACCTTCACATCGATGTAAATGATGCTGAAACATTTGATGGAAAGAAATTTACCAGATCAAACACTATTGATCCTAGATTCTTTTGGCCACGCATTTTTGACGGACCAACCTTGTTATCAAAGGATCATGCTGACGATTCTAGTCATCTAAATGAACCTGACTATGACAATCCCGAATTGTATTTTGAAGATACCCTTGTTGAATATGTAGGGGAAGAATCGTTCTTAAAGTGGCTTTCACATCAGCCAGAAGATGAAAAAACACTTAATAACTTCAAGCAGGCTTTCAACATTTCAGATGATTTAGAGAAGTCGTTGAAAGACAAGGCTATAGAGGACTAATAGTCACAATAATTGGAATCGATAAACAAGCAGACTGTCAGTATAGTCAACACGTCACAAATAAATCATCCAAATAGAGAACTCGATTTCTTGAAATTACAACGAAATCGAGTTTTTTATTTAATGAAAAAAAGGACAATGGCAGCCATTTATTCATAAGAAGGAGTGTACGTTCACATGATTATTACAAATCATGCTCTAAGACGATCACTGAGGTATGAAATCACAGCGCGTTTGAAAGCACATGAATACACGATCAGTAAGCTGAGTGAATTAGCTAACATCAATAATCCTACTTTGAGCATTTTTTTAAAAGGAGTTAATGCACGAACAATAAGGATAGAGCAATTAGATGCTATTGCAATTGCTTTTAATGAGTCGCCCGGATGGTTATATGAAACCTATCTAGAAGAATGTTTTTCACGTGGAAGAGTATACAAAAGAAGAGTGTGTCCTTTTTTGATAAGATGTGTTGAGATAGGCAGATATGATTGTATTTACGAGGTAGTCTCTAGGTTGTTAGATATGCGTAATAATATAGATGTTCTTTTTGATGTCGCAGAACAGTTATTTCAGAAAAGCAAGCAGAAAGAATCCATCTACTTTTATAAGTTAGTCATTGAAACGGAGAAAAATCAATGGTCAGAGAGTTTTATTATGAGTCAATATCGTTTGTTTAGAGCATCACTGGGTACAAATGTGGAGGAAAATTGGAACGCTATAATAAGATTCGAAGCTTACCAAAAAAGACTCCCTGAGAATCATCAATTGGATGCCTTATTACACCTAGCTCATGAATGTTTTAAATTACGGAAATGGAAAGAAGTAGAGGATTTTGCAGACGAGTTAAGAAAAATGGCTACCTTGATCCATCAAGATGAACTAGGTAAACGGAAAAGGGCACGGAATGATGAGCCTCTTAAAACAGAGCGTCATCTGGTTGTTTATTATGGACAAGGCTATCTGTTAAAAGCAGCATCATTAGAGAAACAAAAATTATATGGAGAAGCAAGAAAATTTGTTTCTGACTATTTAAATCTAAGCTGGATCGATCCATTAAACAAATCAGTACAAGCAGAAGTCCATAAATACAAGATTTCGGCTACAGCAAACTTGTATAGGCTAAATCTCCTCATTGGGGACATTTGTGTTCTTGATGACTACATCACGTTTCTTAAACTTCACCCTTCAGAATTAGTACCTGGCTTAGTCACCATCATGAAAGCAGCCAATAAGCATGATTTTCTAATAGATGACCTATTGAAGAGATTTTCAGAAGAAATTCGTTCTTTTGATGACTCTCATGATCCAATTAACGTAAATCAGCATCTACGTTTTCGCTATTATTTAGCTACCTATCATTTTCAAAATGAACGTTTTGAAAGTGGAATAAAAGATACTCTCCGATGTCTAGATTTGTCCATAGTTATGAATAACCAAAAGAAGTTTATCCAATGTGTAATACTTTTTGAAGCACATAGATATCACGCCAAAGATCAACAAATTAAATGGTTTAAAAAAATAATGGAGGAGGTAAAGAATGACAAAAGTTTGTTTGCCTTCGAGGGGCATTGTTTGGGTTTGATAACGTTGGACTAAGCCCCTAATAAATAGGCTATGTTAATGAATATTTTTGATATGTTTAACGAAATGAGTAACTTCTAATTCAAAGAAGTTACTCTCCTCAATTAAATTAATTTTTATCTTTATCCTTATTTTTATATCTACTTGCTAACTTCATAGCGAGGAACTGAAAGAATCAAATTCAAAAAACTAACCAACATTAATATTTGATATCGAGTTAGTGGCTTAAAATATCCACCCATTGTTCGTTTCCCATCATCTTGCTAATGAAATAGTATGAAATTATTCCAGATACTATATTGCCAATAATTAGAGGAATTGAGTTACTAAAGAATTTGCCGAAGAAAGCAAGAAGCGAAGTCGCTACAATCATTATTAAATAGTCAAGCATTAAACGATCAGCAAAGTCTTGGTGCATTGAAAAATAGACAAATGGAAAACAGTATAAACAGACTAGCAAGGTGCTAATTCCTATTTTTTATATTTTCACCTTTTTTGTAATTTTAAATAGAACAAATATATAACCGAATCAATTTCATAAATCAGAGCCCTACGGGCCCAAGAGTTTTTGAGCATAGAAAAAGGAGTACCTCCCCAAATCTCTAATAAGTTAAGTGCGACCCAAACTTAAGAGGTGGTGGTGACTCCCAATGTCTATTATAAAACAAGGAAGCCTATTTGATATACAGGAATTATTCGACTTAGAACCTCCCAAACGTTTTGAGGCTATTTTCTCCACTCTTGACATTGAACCGCTTCTTTTCTCTATTTCCAAAAAGTCGATCTATGGTGCTCCTACCGAGTTGAATTATGCTGCCATGCTATATTCTCTGGTCGCTCGAATCGTAGAACGAATTCCCACTGTGAAAGATTTACGAAAACGACTAAAACATGACTTTATCTTTCGAATGGAATGCGGTTTTCTGTTTTCTGACAATCTTCCTTCCGAGGCATCGTACTCTCGTCTCGTTCAGAAGCTTTCTGAAACAGCACACCTCAATAAAGTCCAAGACAAGTTACTGTTGCAAGCGATACAGGAAGGGTTCATAGGCGATGAAGCAATTGCCATCGATGCAACCCATTTTGAATCCCGTGATCGAGGTGTGGCAAAAGAAAAAAAGACGAAACCAGAATTGAAAAAACGTGGACGTAAATCAAAAGCAGAAAAAGATATCTACGACAAGCAAAAGCAAGAAAAGGAAGCCCAGAAGTCCTTATATGAAAAAACCATTGCAGCTCAACTGGATGTGACGTTGGAGGACCTACGGTACCAAGTTCCTATCAAACCTGCTTGGGGAATAAAGAAAAATAGTGATGGAAAGAACATGTTTTGGTTTGGATACAAAGCTCATCTTGCAGTCAGTACGAAAAGTCAATATATTCTTTGCTCCCTCATGTCCTCTGGAAGTATGAACGATGGGAAAGCAGCGATTCCTTTGTTGAAAGGAATTCAAACTGTCCTGCCCAATCACATGCGATATGCAATCATGGATGCGGGATATGACTATGTCCCGATCTATCAACAAATCGGACGAATGAACGCACAAGCGATTATTGCTTACAACAAGCGGAATGAAGGAGAAATGGTTGGATTCGATTCACATTTTGCGCCAACTTGTGTCCGAGAATGCTCTTATCGTTACGACAGTTATGATAAGAAGTACAAAACGTTGAAATTTGTACGGCCAAAAGAATGTAAAGACTGTCCATTGAATCAGGATTCTCTCTGTCAAAAAGTCTATAAAATTAAGGCTGAAACCGATCTTCGAAAGTACACCGCGCCAGCCAGAGGAACAAAAACGTGGGAAGAACTATATGACCAGAGAACAGCCGTAGAGCGAGTACATGCTTATTTGAAGGAGTTCTTTCAGCTAAACAATGTCCGATATCGCACAGGAAAGAGGGCAAAAGTCCATTTTGACTTGGTTACTCTTGTTTATAATGCATCCAAGTTAGCAGTGGATCGAATTCGTAGGAACTGGCAAGTAGGATGAAAGTAGCAGCTTAATTTTTTCAAAAAAACAGCATTAATCCCGTAGGGATAGTCTAATTATTTTTGGAAAAAGCCTTTATGAAATTGATTCAACCTATAAAGAAAACTCGGAAAATCGAATACTATTATAATTTGAGTTTATTGGAAACAGGTACGGTACTATTCGCTTTATAAATAGTGGGGTAAGTAAGCAAGTTAATAAAGCCTGGACACTTTTATAGAAATAAGAGTTACTTTTTTTACTCATTTTTTCAAAATGAGATTATTGTAAGAATCGTATATAGTAATAATTAGTAATATAATACATAAAAAGGAATGTGCTGGATTTATTCCGAAAGATAAAAACAAACTAGGAAAAATTTCGAAAGGAGGAAATTATTTTTCTCGATTTTGGTACAAGCCCTACAGTAGTGTAACAATTTATCAAAATTCATTTAGGGAGTTGTTTGTATTGCGTAAAATTCTTGCCTCCACTCTTACATGCTTATTACTTCTTGGAGTTGTAGGTCAAAGTGCATTTGCTCTAAAACAAGAACAAAAAGGTACAATCGTATTAAAAAATTTGAACGGTTTAGATCGGACTATAAAAATTGATATTCCTAATGACGCAAACAGTACTAAAGAAAAGGTTTCATTTGCTTTGCATGAATTATTATCAAGCAATTATGAAAACGATGAGGTATTTAGCGAGATTCCAAAGGGAACCGATATAAATAACCTAGACTTTGATGGAGAAAAGCTTACGATTGATCTGAATCAAGAGTTTCAGGATAATTTGACAAACAACCACAATGTAGGGTTTATTCTGGACTCATTATTGGGAACTGCTTATCAGTTTGACGATATCAAAGAAGTAGAATTTTTAATTGATGGTGCACCAATAGGATATCTTGATATGTACGATTTCTCAGTTCCTTTTGAGCGTCCAAATCCTGAGGCTAAAGAAAAAAGTAAGAAACAAAAAGTGTCTCCTATGAAAAATGAGCCAGATGCAGATCCAGTCATAGTTATTGATCCCGGTCATGGTGGAAAAGACCCAGGATCAATAGGAAGCGACGGAACGGAAGAGGCTGATTTGAATCTTGAGATTGCAAAAAAACTCAGGGATTATCTTGAAGATAAATTAGATGCCACCGTGTATATGACTCGCACAACAGATAAGTTTGTTGATCTTGATAAAAGGTATGCACTAGCTAATGAAAAAAAGGCAGATATTTTCATTAGTGTACATATCAATTCAAGCTCAACTTCCAGTGTTAAAGGAGCCACTGTACTATATCCTAACAATCACCATATTAATTTAAGTAGAGAGGCTGCGGACTTTGTCCACAATAGAGTTATAGATGTCCTACGTGATTATAAATCTCCATACGAAGATAACCGTAATCTGGCAGTTCTACGTGGAACTAAAATGCCCGCGATTTTGACTGAAACTGGTTTTATATCCAATAGTTCTGATTTGAAGTATTTGAAGTCAAGTTCAGGACAGGATGAGATTGCTAATAAGATTTACAGAGGAGTAAAAGACTGGTGGTTTGATTAAGGGAGGAATTTGAAATGAAGCTAATTCCATTTATTACCCAAGTATTACTTTCTTTTTTGTTGCTTACAGCATGTGGAAATCAATCTACTATGAGCCAAAATGTTGAATCGAATCTGAAGAATTTAGCTGTTCAATACATTGAAGCAGAGTATAAAGGTGATAAAGAGTTACTCATGAAAGTAACCGGGGAAGAAGCAAAAAAAGCTGTTGAAGAAGATCAACTCTCTATTTTTAAAGATCAACATCTAGATCATATCGTAGATACAAAAATAGAAAAAGTTTCCGATACTGAATACAATTTGGTTGTAACCGTTAGCTCATCTCCAAAAGAAAATGAGCAGCCAACAAATTACACCGAAAACTTAACTATTACAAAACAAAACGAAGAATGGTTAATTACAAAGGTAACTAGAGATCAATAGAAAAAATAGAGAGACTCCCTTATCTATTCTGATCTAGCCCACATTTTGTAGACATCCTAAGTCCCTTCTATTGGCTACATTCGTTCAGATAGGACTTAGCATACAAAATACACCAATTTACAATGTTAATGGGAGATATGGGCACAAAAAAAGCCGGTTTTCACCATGCTAATGGTACTTCCGGCTTTTACGCTTTTTGGCAAGTTGGCCAAAAGCTTGGTTCCAAAGTCGTTCGTCTTTTTCAGCTATTGATTTGAAATAAAGTTTGATAATTTATAACAGAGTCTGATCATTTATAAAAAAGATGGATGTTTTCCAAAAATAGGGCGCGATTGTACAGTAGCACAGATAGAAAATAATCAAACTTTTTTATAAAACCGAAACTTAAATCTGCTGGAAAAGAATCCATTTTAATCAATCTTTTTTTCAAAATGGATTCTTTTTATTTATCGTAAAATGCTAACTTGTAGGGTATTTTTGATCAAACTTTATTTTAAAGCTACAGGATTGTCTGGTGATAATAAAGTCATGAACCATTAAAGAAAGTCATGAACCAGAAGAAAAAGTTATGAACCGCTTGTTCAGTCCCGGTGATTTATTAAGTCATCGGGACTTTACTATACATAAGGGTGATTAATATTCAAACAATTGGAAAGCGAATCCGAACAATTAGAAAGCTAAATAAAATCAATCAAGTTAATTTTTCTAAATCGAATTGAGATATCTCAAGCTACGTTAAGCGAGCTGGAACAGGATAAGTATAAACCTTCGGTTGAAACTATACTTTCGATTGTTTCAGAGTTCGTCGTTGATCTTGAATGGTTTCTTGTTGGTGAAAAAGGATCTGAGGATA
Organism: Brevibacillus laterosporus; assembly: GCA_007833815.1. NCBI lineage: Bacteria > Bacillati > Bacillota > Bacilli > Caryophanales > Paenibacillaceae > Brevibacillus > Brevibacillus laterosporus. Next base: position 1,263,964 of record CP033464.1, read on the forward strand.
AAGCGTTCGGATTAAATATTTTATCTAGAGTACAGTATTTTATTTCTGTGCTTTACTGCTCAATATTCATATTAGGAGTACTACTTTGAAGGCCCTCTCCAATTGAGAGGGTTTTTATTTTGGCATACAGCGGAGTTGTTTTAGTTAATTTTTAAAATTTGGTTAATGGTTTTTTGTTCAACATTTGTTGCCATCGACAATGAGTTCGATCGGAAGATACAAACGATCTTGAACAGGTATTTGCAGTATAGCATCCAAAATTCATCTTCAAACCCTTCTTTTCACGATAAAATGTATGCTGCCCTTGTGCTGGAGTTCATTCATGAATTTAAACATACGGACAACAAGTCATGTATATATATAGGCTATGAATAACTTGAGCGTTACAAACTGAATTCGATTAAAGGAGGGGGTCTACATCCGACGATCGGTTGGGAAAAGTATTCCTAGAAAGGAGACATGGGAAAAGGTTACAGGGACAGCCAAATATATTAATGATCATTCGACACCAGGGCTACTACATGCCAAAATTGCTATCAGTCCGCATGCTCACGCTATCATAAAATCGATCGATTTGACAGAAGCCATGAAAATATCAGGTGTAGAAACGATCATAACAGGACAATATTATCCGATACTGACTGGATCGCCACTGGCAGACCGTCCGCCAATCGCAATAGACAAAGTAAGATATTTTGGCGAGCCCGTAGCCCTTGTTGTCGCGGATCAAGAATATATTGCAGAGATGGCGGCTCTCCGAATCAAAGTGGATTATGAACTTTTACCGGCCGTCCTTTCTCCAAGGGAAGCTTTTCAGAAAAATGCTCCGCTTGTACATGAGCGTCTCGCCGAGTACAAGCGCCACGAAGGGGTTTACCCTGAGCCTGGAACCAACATCGCGAACCGAACAAAAATCCGCAAGGGAAATATGGCGGAAGGTTGGAGAAAATGCCACCATACCGTAGAAGTCGAGGTCACTTTACCACAGTCGGATCACGCTGCAATGGAAATGAGATGCAGTATGGCACGGATTATGCCCGACGGCAAAGTGATCATCCATTCCGCTTCACAATCGCCTTATGTCATCCGAAGAGCAATCAGCCAATCGTTTCATATTCCGCTTCATAAAGTGATCGTTCATACGCCCCTGGTCGGAGGCAGTTTTGGCGGAAAAGCCGCAATTCAGACGGAATTTCTTGCTTATTTGGCTTCCCGTGCGGTTGGCGGAAGAGCTGTAAAATTGGTAAACTCCCGGGAGGTGGACATGATCTCTTCTCCAGTCCATATCGGATTGGATGCTAAAATCAAGCTAGGCTGTACCCGTGATGGAAAACTGATGGCCGCCAAAATTTTGCATTTGTATGATGGCGGAGCGTATTCGGATCGGGGTGCGGTCATGAGCCGGGCGGGAGCCGTCGATTGTACGGGGCCTTATCGCATCGACAACGTTCATTGCGACTCTTTATGTATGTATACGAACCATCCTTACTCCACTTCATTTCGCGGCTTCGGCCATCCAGAACTAACATTCGCCATAGAAAGGGCGATGGATTTATTGGCGAATCGGGTGAGTATGGATCCTTTGGAATTTCGATTTTATAATGCGATAGGACCCGGAGATACATCTCCAACGCAAACCTTGCTGGATAGAAGTAATTTGGGCGATTTGTCCATGTGCATTGCAAAATTAAAAACATTGATCGATTGGGACGACCAACCGCTGTGGGCATCCAACGGCCACCTCATCAAGGCAAAAGGGGTGTGTTGCTTCTGGAAAAATTCAAATACGCCGACCGATGCTGGTGCGGGAGCTGTTATTGTGTTTAATGAGGATGGAAGCATTAATCTGCTTTGCGGTGCAGTAGAAATCGGCCAAGGAACGAGGACGGCACTGACTCAGCTGTTGGCAGAGCGTTTGCGGATGAATGAGCGGATGATACATATCTCTGCAGAAGTTAACACCGAGGTCGATCCCCATCATTGGAAAACAGTGGCGAGCCGTAGCACCTTTTTAGTTGGCAATGCGATTCTACATGCAGCCAACGATGCCATCGTCCAGTTAAAAAACATAGCTGCAATCGTATTGCAATGCTTGCCGAAAGACTTGGATGTAGGAGAGGGTAGGGTTTTCTTTAAGGATCATCCCGATATAGGGATATCAATTGAGAAAATCGCTAACGGCTATAAATTCCCAAATGGGAATACAATCGGCGGTCAAATCATCGGTCGTGGAAGCTATGCAATGCGGAATTTAACTTTATTGGACCCGGAAACAGGAAAGGGAAATCCTGGCCCGGAATGGACGGTCGGCGCTCAGGCGGTAGAAGTAGAATTGAATACGAAAGAATACACGTACAGAATTGTTAAAGCAGCAACGGTTATCGATGCCGGCAAGGTGATCAATCCAGAATTAGCACGCAGTCAAATCACAGGCGCTATGAGCATGGGTATAAGTCTTGCTAGCCGCGAAGCTTTTTTTTTCAATGTGAAAGGCGCCATATTAAATCCGCAATTTCGAACCTACAAATTGATTCGTTTTGGAGAGCAGCCACAGTACTTCGTTGATTTCGTAGAGACGCCTCATTTGGAAGCGCCTTACGGTTTGCGCGGCATCGGGGAACATGGCTTGATTGGCATGCCCGCAGCATTGGCGAATAGTCTGACTATCGCCGCTGGAGTAGAGTTTAATCATTTGCCTCTCACACCCGAGATGATTTGGAGGACGATCCATGATTCCGTTTGACTTTGACTACTACCAACCATCTTCCATTCAGATAGCTGTGGAATGGTTTCGGTTCCTGCAAAAACTGGGGAAGAATCCGATGTATTACGCCGGAGGTACGGAAATCATCACATGGGCTCGAACAAATTCTATTCATCCGGGTGCTGTAATTGATTTGAAATCCATTCCGGAGTGCAATGTAATGGAAATGCAGAACGATAAGCTGATTATCGGAGCTTGCGTCACGTTATCGGCATTATCCGCAGCGAACCTGTTTCCACTGCTTAGTGAAACGGCACAGAAAGTTGCCGATCAAACAGCCCGGAATAAAATCACGCTTGGAGGAAACATTTGCGGCAAAATTTATTATCGGGAGGCCGTACTGCCGCTTTTATTGGCAAACAGCAAAGTGATTATAGCAGGAATTCGAGGGCTAAAAGAGACTTCCATTCACCAGGTTTTCACCCAACAATTGAGTTTAGGGCATGGTGATTTTCTTGTACAGACCTTAACAGATCGACGCTATTTATCATTGCCTTTCGTTCATTACAAAAAAAGGCAGATTGGCAACGTCGGCTACCCTCTCGTAACGCTAGCTGCTCTCAAGGTAAATAATCGGATTCATACTGCGTACAGCGGCGTTTGTCCTTTCCCGTTTCGATCCGTTGAAATCGATCAGGCGTTGAACGAATCCTCGATCCCATTGGCAGCAAGAATTGAGCAGGCGATCGGTAAATTACCCGCTCCATTGCTAAATAATGTGGAAGGCTCCGCACCTTATCGGAAATTTGTGCTTAAACAAACGATGGCTGACGCAGTACATACATTAGAAAGAGGGTGAAGCATGTCATCGCACGATACTGCTATATATCCAATTGAATTCGAAGTGAACGGTGAGAAACGAACCATTCGTGTAAGAGCTGCAGATATACTCTTATATACACTTCGAGACAACCTTGGACTCACGGGAAGTAAATCCGGTTGCGATAACGGCGACTGCGGCACGTGTACGATATTGGTAGAGGGCCTATCCATGAAATCGTGCCTTATGCTCACCGTGGAAGCTAATGGGAAGCAAATTACTACGATCGAGGGTTTGACGAACTCACCGGTACAAAATGCTTTTGTTCAAAATCAGGCATTCCAATGCGGTTACTGTACTCCCGGTTTTATTGTGAACTGTGAAGGGTTACGGAATGCTCACCCGCATGCAGATGAAGAAACCATCAGAGTTTGGCTAGAATCCAACATTTGCAGATGTATGTCCTATGAAAAAATTCACAATGCAGTGAAGAACGTTTTTACGCCGAAAAAATAATGATAGGGCCCGCTGCCTTTCTGAAAGCCTAAGGAGGGGAGAGGTTGGAAGAAATACATCGTATTTTAGAAACCGTTCAACGTACCGACCTAAGAAGCGTGCTTGCGACGATTACCCAAGTGGAAGGGAGCGCATATCGTAAAGAAGGAGTCTCCATGCTGTTTCTGGAAGGTGGTTCACAAATTGGGGTATTAAGCGCGGGCTGTTTGGAGGCTCATCTTGCGTCCTGCGTACCGAATATTTTGGAAACAGGCGTTTCTCGCAGCTTCTTGTTCGATATGCAATCATCGGAAATTTTGTCCTGGGGGGAAGAACAAGGGTGCGGAGGTGTAGTTCATGTAACGATGGAGCCGGTACATGATACTTTTGTGGATCATTTATGTACATTGAAGCATTATTTGGATCAGCAAATCGAGGTCATGCTCGTTAAAAGATTTGATTCGGATGGCTCTGTTACCGATTATGGTTTCTTAACCAAAGATCTTCACCTGTTCGGGGAATGGAGAGGAGACTTTCCGCAGTCACTCGTAGATTTGATGTCGTCCAAGTCAGAGCCTTACTGTAAGAGTGGAATGAGATTTGTCTCATCCATTCAATCTGGTGTTTTCGTTCATATGTATTATCCACAACCGCGCCTGATCATATTTGGTGCGGGACCTGACGCGAGACCGCTTGCCGCATTGGCGGCAGCCACCGGCTTTTCCGTGATCGTCTCCGATTGGAGACCTGCTTTATGCGACCAACGTTATTTTCCGGATGCTAAATCACTTATTTTGGGATTTCCAGAGGAAACGATACGTGTGATTCATTTTACACCCTACGATTATGCAGTTGTAATGACTCATAATTTTAAGAGGGATCAGCAGTTGGTTCGCCTTCTTTCTGCGCGGAAGCTTCGTTATCTGGGAATTTTGGGATCGAAAAGCAGAACGGAACGTTTGCTATCAGGCTTGCCGATTCCGATGAAAGTTCACTTTCCTGTTGGACTCGCCATAGGAGCAGAGGGGCCGGAGGAAATTGCTGTGAGCATTCTAGCAGAACTAATAACTGTACGTAGAAAAAACAGAGGGCAGGGAATTATTCTCCATGAAGCGGAATAATATCGTTGGCATTTATTTGGCGGCAGGACAAAGTACCCGAATGGGTTCGGATAAACTTCGACTTCCATTGGGGCCTATGAATTTGGGAAATTATGCGTTGGCAGCGGCCCTAAGCTCCGAGTTGGATTATGTTGCGATAGTATCGAATGACGCTACGGTAGATTGGATAGACAGCACATTTTACCAGGAGCCGATTCATCGGAAATGGTCCGTATATCACTGCTCTGAAGCATACTTGGGGCAAGCGCATTCCCTACGGTACGGTGTACGGGCTGCACAAGCTATGGACGCGGCAGCCGTAATGATTTTACTGGCGGATCAACCTTTTATTACAAAAGTGATGATCAATGAGCTACTATTTCATTATCAAGCTATCACCAACATTGGTTTCGTGGCCTCGAGGTATGTCGGTTTGGCAAGACCGCCGGTTATTTTTGCTCAGCGAATGTTTCCCGACCTCCTGCGATTGCAGAACGACCAAGGTGCGAGGCAGCTTATTCGCAAAGAAACATCGGGATTTTACATCGATTTCACAATGCCGGACCTATTCATGGATGTGGATACTGCTGAAGATTACAGGGGTTTATTGGAACTTTGGAAATCTTGAATCACTTGTTCAGCATTCATATATAACGCAAGCGGGTATAGATCGTTTCTCATATGGACGGGGACTTTTATTTGCAGAACGGATTCCGTGGAAATGGAGCTAAAAGTTCCGGGTTCATCCAACCCTTTTTTCCATTGCTTAACAAGCTTCGCTAACTCGTTTAAATGATCGGTCCATATTCGTTGATTCTCTTTTGCTAAATTGCCGCTTTCGGACCATTTGACAAAAACTCGTATCATGTCGGCAAGATTGGCATATCCAGACCGAAGCGGATGCATTTGCCGAGTCAGTTGTTTCAAGGCAGTGCGTTTTTTTGTGCCTAATGGATTGTAACGCAAGCCTTGCTCCGCTTTATCCAGCTCGGTTGTCGCCTGATGAAGCTCCTGAAATAACGATTGCAATTTTGTTTGCAAAGCATGAGCTTGATTGGAGGGACAGCCTTCTTTAATCCAAAGCGCAGTATTTGTAAAATGATTGGATAGATGATCAGAGAAAAGGACCATCTTTTTTCGGGCTTTGTTAACGGAGTCGGGAGGGAATAACATAATATGGATCACTATGGCGACGACTGCTCCAATAATCGTATCGCGTATCCGATCCAGGGGATAGCTCGGCATTTTGCTTTGAAAGTACATGACCAATAAAATGCTGAGAGCAACTTGCACCAAGATGGCATGATCCAATTTCAACCACGTTACGAAGAGAGCCCCAACAAACAGGAGGAGGCCTATACTCCAACCATTTATGCCGATAATAGGCGCTATCAACGCAGTAAAAAGGACACCGGCAATGGTTCCCAAAACACGCTGCCATGCAAATTGTATGGATTTTTCGACAGATAATTGAATTGATAAAATGACCGTTAGAGGAGCAAGATACGGGTGCTTGGACCCAGCCCATTCCGCAAGTTCCCATGACAGAGCTGAAGCTAGCGGGATTTTCCATACAACCCCTTTGTATTTGATAAAATCCATCATTTTATTCTTCATTTTGTTCGCTCCTTCTTATATATCCATTCATAATGACACTGCCGGAGAAATGAATGAATTGCCAGGAATCGTTGAAGCCAAATACACATAAGTGAGTGCGGTTTCATAAGTCAGTCCTACCCACTTCATGGGAGCCTTACTCCCCAATTGGCCACTTGTTCCGTAGGGAAAGAAGTGGGGATGAGCGGAGTCCAGATGGTTTTCGGGAATACGCGACAGCAATAGCAAGCAAACACTTGCCTACTGTCTCTGCTGGTAATGATCGATACTCTATCCTTTAGTTTTCCATTGCCCTTATAGTTAGGATTATCAAATACGGGTCTCGTATTCATGAGAGATTCAATTTCTCGTTGTCGATTTTGGTGTTAGAACGTGTAGGGGAGAGCAGGCTGCATTTGAGGCACTTGTACTGTATGCTAACTGCAAAGTTTGAAAGGAAAAAAGTGTTATTGTATCCAATGCTTATTTTTATTGCGGGAAATATCGCAATCGCATCGCGCCATTTAATGGAATAACGAAAATAAGTCCTAAAATCGCTCATAGCTTGTTGAACTAATGCACCCGTTCAAGGAGAATCTACTAATCATTTAATCCCTTTCCATTGAGAATTTGCTGCATACATTTTTCAACCCTTGACTCTCGAGTTTTGGATTGTTTGGGTTGAGAAAAATAAAGAATGTATGCTCTTTGCCGTCCCGGCGTCAATGCGTCAAAAGCAGTTTTCAAGGCAGGAATTTCATCGAATTTATTTTGAAGTTCTTCAGGAATTATGAATTCTGTATTCTTTTTAAAATTCACTTCCAAACCGGCTTTTTCAACTTCAGTGGCTTCATAAATATAGGCTTTCAAGATGGGTTCCATCTCGACTATTTCTTGAACATTGGTGAACCGAATCTGGCGCGCCGCCTGTACATTCTCCGTTTGTTGGATTAGAATCCCATGGGCATCCTTTAACAAGGCACCTTTGTGAAACAGAAGCGCACAATATTCTTTAAAACCATGTATTAAAACTATGTTTTTTTTCTCAAACGTGTAACAAGGATGCATCCACTTAAATTCTTCGGTCAGCTCACAGTCAAGAACGATATTTCTCAATTTCTCATACTCTTCCTTCCACTTTTTAGCTTTACTTAAAAATTCATCAACCTTAGGATTCATTTTACTATTTGTCATCAAGGAACACTCCTCTTCAATTTTTCGAACAGCTGACTGTCAAGCAGACCTGGCTTGGAAAGGTACAGGGAGCTTATGTCGCTATTCTGCCACGTTACTTTAAGTATATTTTTTCACAATCTCTTCTAAAATGTAACATAGATATCCAATTTTCTTGATGAAAGTAAAAAATCTCCACACATAATTGGTACGTTTTTCAGTACCAAGATGAATCGAAGTGTGGAGTATCACTCGGGTCAAGAATTGTTATTTACCCAGCCGGGAGATCCAATAACTCGGGGATCGTGACTAGCTTAACGCCGTCATTTCTAAGTTTCTTGATTATTTCGGGTAGTGCATGGACCGTGCCGGATAAATCTTCTCCGATCCCTCCACCCGAGTGTTGCAGGACAATAGACCCCGGTTGTACCTGTGCTAGAATATTGGTTTTGACCTGCTCAGCACTTAATCCCTTCCAATCCAACGAATCGACATCCCAGTTTATTATTTTTTTGTGCTCGCTTGCCAACCATAGAATTTGGTCTTCGCTTATACTTCCATACGGAGGTCTGATGAACGTTGGCTTATATCCTGTAAAGGAACGAATCAATTCATCCGTTTTGATGACTTGATCCCGGAAATCTGCATCGCTTAATGTGGGGAAATTCGGATGGTTGTATGAATGGTTCCCCAGGACATGGCCTTCCTTGACCATTCTTTGCATGATTTCGGGGTGGGCTTCGACCCGATTTCCCACCACGAAAAACGTCGCTCTTACGCCCTCTTGTTTCAAAATATCGAGAATCTGAGGGGTAAAACAGTCATCTGGTGCGTCGTCGAAGGTTAAGGCGACTTCGCGTTTCGACGCTGATCCCCTAAGCAAAAAGGTGCTTTTGTATTTTTCACGTAAATCCGCTAGCGTTAATGGATGGGGATTACGTATGATCCCTTCTCCACCGTCCATTAAATTTGGCGTACGGGAGGATTGTATAGTGCTGTTTTTTATTCCTTCCGACTTAGGCGGTAGTGAGTTGTTTTTATATTGAGTACAGCTGGAGCATATTATCAATACGAATAAAGGGATTATCCAATTTGCTTTCATCACGTAAAGACTCCTTGTTGGTTTTATTTGAAATCCAACATTTAGACTCCCCGTCTTTTTGAGGGATATACGTAGGCTTGGAACCATTTTTGAATTGGTTCATAAAAATGAAGGATATGGGCGCAGGAAGGCGGCCCTTTAATGCGAGGCCATTGTCCGTCTTTGGAAGTGTGAACCATAATGCTTATCACGTAATTTGGTTCCACTACTACACAGATCCCTTCTATGTTTCTAGTGAATGTTTTTGCACCAGATCCAAAGGGAGGACCTTAATTTGATATAGCGTAAACTTGCAATAACGAATATAATTTGTTCTAGGTAAACTTTTTTTCCTGATTTCAAAAAACGACATAAAGTAAATATTTACATAAGGAAAAACTTCATATGGTATTGGAATGGGTGTATTTGTTTTAATAACGAATACGTAAAAAGGGAAGCCGGTGCAAATCCGGCATGGTCCCGCCGCTGTAAGGGTGAGTCCTATGCAAAAAAGTCACTGGATAGTATCTGGGAAGACGCATGGAGACGATGAACCTAAGTCAGAAGACCTGCCCGTTCTAAAAATGCTGTTAGACCTACGGGAGATAGGGAGGTGTTAGATTGCTATAAGACCAATTTGTTCTTAGACTATAGGCATTTCTGACCTTTTTAATCTGGTTGGAAATCCTTTTTTTTGTATTTCAACATTTTTCGAATGGTTAAAATTATATAGGAAAGGTGAGAAAATATGTTTATAAAACGGTCTAAATTAGTCCCTTTTTTTGTTGGACTGCTAGTGATTCTAACATTCGTTATCACTGGTTGTAGCACCACAGCAAAAGATCAAGAAAATATATCAAATAAAGATAAATCAAAAGTTCTTACGTTTTCCTGGTCCGGAGATATTGGCGACTTAAATCCTCATACATATTTTCCGAATCAATGGTTTTCGCAGGCTATGGTATATGAATCTCTTGTTTACTACGGTGAAGGCGGAGAACTTAAACCCTGGTTGGCCAAAAGTTGGGATGTATCGAAAGATGGAAAAGAATATGTGTTCCATCTGAGGGAAGATGTTACATTTTCAGATGGTTCACCATTTAATGCTTCAATCGTCAAGAAAAACTTTGATACCGTTTTAGCTAATGCCCCACAACATGAATGGATGGCATTAATAAACCAAATTAAAAACACAGAGGCAGTGGATGAATTTACATTTAAACTGACTTTGCACAAGCCATATTACCCAACTCTTCAAGAACTCACTTACATCAGACCTTTAAGATTCGTAGGGGAAGCTGCTTTTCCTGACAGTCAAAACACATTTGGTGACGGACTCAAGTCTCCGATTGGCACAGGTCCGTGGGTACTAAGCAAATATAAGAAAAATGAAGAGGCTGTATTTACAAGAAACGAAAAGTATTGGGGAACGAAACCGAAAGTAGACAAGGTGGTTGTTAAAGTCATTCCTGACGGTGAGTCTAGAGTCTTAGCTTTTGAGAAAAAGGAAATCGATCTTATTTTTGGTAACGGGGTCATTAGCCAAGATTCATTCCAGTTTCTAAAGGAATCAGGAAAATATGAAACCAAATTATCAGAACCTACTGCTACAAGGGCGCTGCTTTTTAATACGAACAAAGCGCTCAAAGACCTCAAATTACGGTTAGCTATCCAACATGCTTTTAATAAACAGGCTGTAATCGATCATATCTTTTACGGGACGGAAAAAAAGGCTGACACTTTGTTTGCACCTACTCTTCCTTACACAAAGATTAATGTAAAGCCGTATGAATACAATGCAGAAGAAGCGAAACAGTTATTGGATGAAGCAGGTTGGAAACAAGTAAACGGAAAACCATTCCGAGAGAAGGATGGAAAAACATTACAACTAGAATTGATGTTTATTAGTTCAGACAACATCCAAAAGGCGATCGCGGAATATGCTCAAGGTGATTTTAGAAAACTGGGGATAGATATTAAGTTGACTAGTAAGGAAGAAGAGAATTTTTGGGCAACGGCGAATCAAGGAAGTTTTGATTTATTATTTACGGCAAGCTGGGGTGTCCCGTTTGATCCACATTCCTATTTATCTGCAATAACGACAACTTCGGAAGGTGGAAGTCCGGATTACAAAGCTCTATTAGGGCTACCAGTAAAGAAAGAATTAGATGGAAAAATCAAGGAAGTATTAGTAAGTACAGACGAAGCAAATAGAAAAATGTTATATAAAGATATTTTAACTACATTGCACGAACAAGCTGCTTACTTACCAATATCTTATCAGTCTAATGTAGCGGTTTATCATAAAAATATTAGCGGAGTTAATTTCTTGCCTCAAGATTACGAGGTACCTTTCACTTCCATTGATGTTAAGTGAAGTGGGGATATGTAAAAATGACTGAAGGAGTACTAAATGGGTTGGTTTATTGTTAAACGTCTCACAAGTTTACTGCCAATATTATTTGGAATTTCTCTTATCACTTTTATTCTGCTCCACCTAACTCCTGGGGATCCGGCCGTAGCTTACTTAAGGGCGTCACATATTCCTCCAACAGATGAGGCAGTGGCTTTTCTTCGCGCAGAGCTGGGACTGGACAAACCCCTTTATATCCAGTATGTAAATTGGTTGGGAAAAGTGGTGCAATTGGATTTAGGGATATCTTATGTGTCGAAGAAATCTATATGGGACGAAATCATGCTACATTTCTTCCCAACAGTTCAACTAGCATTTGCTTCATGCATCCTTATTATTGTTAGTAGTTTACCTATAGGAATGATTTCTGCTTTTTACAAGGGAAAATTGGTTGATCAGTTTAGCAGAATAATTGCCTTTGTTAGTGTTTCGATGCCTGCTTTTTGGTTCGGATTTCTATTAATTTATTTTTTATCGGTAAAGTTAGATTTATTTCCCGTATTGGGAAGAGGAACTTTTGTCCATCTAGTGCTTCCCTCCTTGACATTGGCTTTTCCTTATATAGGTACATATATGCGATTGCTTCGCACTAGTACGCTAGAAAATTTGAATGAACCATTTGTAGTGTATGCTAGAGCGAGAGGGCTGCGCGAAAGACTAATCGTTAGTAGGCATGTCTTAAAAAAGTCCTTATTACCCGTGTTAACTGGACTTGGTATGAGTCTTGGAAACATGTTAAGCGGAGCCGTGATTGTTGAAACCGTCTTTGCTTGGCCGGGTATGGGATCCTTATTTGTTACTTCTATTTTACATCGAGATTATCCGATGATTCAGGGTTGTTTATTGTTTATGGGTGTGATCTTTGTAGTATGCAATCTCCTCGTGGATATTGCATATGCTTTCCTCGACCCCCGTATACAATGGGAAGGAGGGCAATAAGAGTGTTGAAAAATGTGAAGCGAAGGCTGTTGTCACATAAGCTTATGATCATTAGCAGCATAATTATTTTCTTCCTGATAATATTAGCTCTTTTTGCCCCCTTTTGGTCTCCTAATGATCCGTATCTGGTTGATATCACTCATAAACTGCTAGGTCCTTCCTTCGAGTTTCCGTTGGGGACTGATCATTTAGGGAGATGTATATGGTCTCGATTAATCTATGGGACACGGACCTCGTTGGGAACAGCTTTCCTTGTCATGGGATTGACCATGATTATTAGTATCCCGATCGGTATTTATGCAGGCTTTAGAGGTGGTTGGGTTGACTATCTCTTCATGCGAATTTGTGATATTCTCATGGCATTTCCAAGCTTGCTTTTGTCCTTAGCTTTGATCGGAATCTTGGGGCCTGGTCTTGGAAATCTGATTTTGGCGATGGTACTAGTCCAATGGGTTTTTTATGCTCGCGTCATACGAGGAATGGTTCTTAGTGTAAAGGGGCAACACTTTGTCTTAGCAGCCAAAGTATGCGGGACACCAAAGCTAGTCATTGTCATAAAACATATTTTACCTACCATTATATCTCAGGTTGTCGTATTAGCCTTTATGGACATCGGAGGAATTGTTTTAGCCATTTCTGGTCTCTCATTTCTAGGTCTTGGCATACAGCCGCCAGGGGCAGAGTGGGGAATGATGATCAATGACAGTAAACCGTTTTTTAGAAATAACCCTTCATTGATGCTGTACCCAGGTATGATGATCTTAATCTTCGTGATCTCTTTCAACTTGTTCGGAGAAGCCTTGAGGGATGCTTTAGACCTAAGAAGAGAGTAGAAGGGAGGATGGAAGATGGAAGATGGGACAACGCCCCATTTTAGCTGTAAACAATTTGAATATAGTTGTAGCAACACCGCATGGGGTGACTCAGACTGTCAATGATGTAAGCTTTGAAATAGAGGCTGGGAAAGTGTTAGGTCTCGTCGGAGAGAGCGGATCAGGGAAAACGATGACGTGTATGTCTTTGTTAAATCTTTTCCCCGATAAGGCAAAGGTGGTAGAAGGGAGCATCAAGTTTAGAAATACAAACATTTTAACTTGTTCAGTAGAAGACATGAGAAAAGTGAGAGGTAGCGAAATCGCTTTCATAATGCAAAACCCTATGACCGCCTTTAATCCTGTAAGGACAATTGGGCGGCATTTTATTGAAACGATTAGAACTCATCTGCCTATCACGAAGCAACAAGCGCGGAAAATGGCTGTGGCGTATTTGGAAAAAATGGATTTGCCTAATCCAGAGAATCTATTGAAACAATATCCATTTCAGCTAAGCGGCGGGATGCTGCAGCGAGTAATGATTGCGATCACGATGTCTTTACATCCATCTATCCTTATTGCCGATGAGCCCACGACTGCACTCGATGCGACAAATCAACTCCAGATTTTGAAACAGTTGGATAGGGTAAGAAAAGAATACGATACAGGTATTTTATTAGTTTCACACGATCTAGGGGTAATTGCTCAGTTGGCTGACGAAGTGGCTGTAATGTATGGCGGGTATATCGTTGAGAAGGCACCAGTGTTGAAGTTATTCAATCGCCCGATGCATCCGTATACCCGAGCCTTGTTACAATCCAGACTTGGATTAACGAGAAGAAAGATAAAGAGTGTAAAACGTGTCAGCTTTTCCCCTCCCAATCTACTAAATAGAGAAAATACTTGTCCATTTTTAGAACGATGCGAGGATGCAGATCACACTTGTGCAAATAACAAACCTGAATTGAAGGAGTATGAAAAAGATCATCTAGTACGATGTGTAAAATGACGATAAAGAGTTGGGTGAATGAAGAGTGAGTCTGCTTGAGTTGAAAGATATAAAGAAAACATACTTGCTTGGAAACTCTGTTTGGAGGAAGCGTAAAACGGTTGAGGCTGTTAAAAGTGTCTCTCTAACTCTGGAAGAAGGGGTATGTTTAGGACTTGTTGGAGAAAGCGGGTCAGGCAAGAGTACTCTTGGTAAAATTATTCTGGGACTTGAAAAACCCGATCAGGGAGAAGTATGGTTTCAGGGGAAGAATCTGTATCGTTTAAAAGCAAAAGAATTAAAGGAGTTACGGCGAGATTTGCAAGTTGTCTTTCAGGATTGTTATAGCGCTGTAAACCCAAGACTAACGATAGGAGAGATTATCGCTGAGCCGTTAAGAAATTTCGAAAGGCTCACGGCGACCCAAGAGATAAAGAAAGTACAGGGTCTTTTGGAGACCGTTGGGTTATATTCGGAAGATATGTATAAATACCCTCACCAGTTCAGTGGAGGGCAATTACAGAGAATAAATATCGCTAGAGCTATTGCATTAAGACCAAAGTTAATCATACTTGATGAGGCTGTAAGTGCTTTAGACGCTCTTGTACAAGTACAAATATTACATCTTTTGGCAGAATTAAAAGAGGAGTTTCAGCTTTCGTATCTCTTTATTTCCCATGATTTACAGGCGATAAATTACATCGCAGACCGTATAGGGGTAATGTATAAGGGTGAGATTGTTGAATGGTTAGATGATATGGAACAGCTTGAACGATTAGAACATCCTGTTTCTAAAAAATTAGTATCTTCCGTGTTACATCCATATCCGGGATTTTGTGACGCGTAAAGCATAGATGTGTGGTGCCCAAGGTCTTGGAACTGGAATTGCTATATAGAATAAAGAATCTTAGTTACAAACTACATGTAGTCCTTTCAATTTGTTCTCTGATAAAAAAGTCTGGAACCGATTGCCCCGATGGTTGATATTATCATCGGGGCTCTTTTTTTCCGAAATTACGCCTCAACAACTACGACAGGATGAGGTTCTTTTCTCAGTGAGTTTTATTGAATTGAGAATGTGATGTTTCGATGAATCGAATGAAATCGTATATAAATTCAGAAATATGATTGAATATTGAATATTCCCAAATAAAGACGTTGCTAGATTTTATATGGAAACTGCACAAATAAGCTGTTTTAGATAAGTACAAAAAATATGTTCAATACCAAATCCGAATCAAACTTGTCCTCGTATTATTGGGCAACATGATTCCGGTTTTTTTGTTTTAAAGCCTAATAAATTTCGATGAGAAGCTCATTTGGTAAAGAAAAGAGAGCTTGACAACAATCCTTACATTATTGATAATAATAATCGTTTTCAATTATAAAAGCGAGGAGTCTTACCGAATGAATTTTTTCCATTCTTCCAAGCATCACATTTTTCCTTTTCTTGTTGTACTTATGCGAATTTCCTTCGGTGGAGGGTGGCTGTTGGCCGGGATTACCAAAATTACTGACAAAGGATGGTTTCGGCAACCTAGTGTTTTTCTACAAGATTACTTAGAAACGGCCGTAACGAAGCCGAATGTACCGGAGTTCTACAAGGACTTTATTAAGCACTTATGTCTTCCTTATGTTGATTTGTATAATTATGTCATTCCTTGCGTCCAGATTGTGATTGGGATTCTGTTGATCGTAGGTTTGTTTACGTTGCCGAGCATTTTCATTTGTTTATTTATGCATATCAACTTCATTCTGTCAGGCAATATGAATCTACTCAGTCTCGTTCTTTATACAAGCGCCTTTGGATTATTGCTCTGCGGATCGCATACATATTCGCTTAGTCTAGACGGATTGTTTAAACGAGTGCCTTCATTTGCACAGAAGCCGAAATCTCCTTCTGATAATCTTACTCTGAATAACAGATCCTTCGTGAACTGACATGTATCGATGAGTTCTTTTTAAGTGTAGGTTTCGTTTTTTAAAAATAGATTGACAGATAATAAAATTTATTCAATAATTTGTTCTGAAATATATTGATAATAATAATCATTATCATAATTATACTCTATTTATATTAAGCAGGGGGGCAAACAAAATGATACAGAAAAAGGCAATCTTTCATGTTCTGGTTTCTACGAGTCTTTTGACATCGTTGGGATTACCGTCTTATGTGTCTGCGGCAGTAGAAAACCAACCGGTACAAAGCGAACAAGTAGACGGAAATCCGATCGCAGAGGCTGAAAAGGATAGATCTAATCCAGATGCAGAAAATGCAGGCACAGTGGGCGACTCAGGATCTCAGAGTGGAGAAGGCGCAAGTACGGTCGACGGTTCGGAACCTAAGACTGAAGAAGGAACAGACAAGGTCGACACCCCCGAATCTAAAACGGAAGAAGGCACAAGCCAGGTGGGCAACCCGACACCTCAGCCAAATCCAGAAAGTGTAGATCAGACGCAAAAAGCTACCACGATTGACATTGAATCGGTGCAAGCAATTCTGGATTCAACATATCCACATCGTACGTTTGCATCGAATTTTAATCTGCCAAGTCGTGTTACGGTCCGATTAAGCAACGGCAGTGAAACAGAGCTAAACGTACGCTGGAATTTTGACCAGTACAATCCCGATGATGTTAAGGGACAAACATTTACAGCTGAGGGGACGTTACAAGAAAATTCATGGGGCTCAGGACTTCCAGAAGGTATAAGTAATAGTAAAAATGTAAAGGCGACAGCTAAAATTACAATTTTGCCAGCGAAGCAGGTTACGAGTGTGAGTCCGCTGGTTGATATCCTCGATAAAGAGAATGGTACAAGCTTTTATAGCTTGGGTCTGCCAAATAATGTAGATGTGGCCTTAGATGATGGTACGACGGAATCGGTTGGGGTTACATGGAGCCAGGATAATTATGACGTAAACAACCCAAGTGCTCATATAGTCGAATTCACGGGAAGATTAGGAGATCGTTATGGTTTGCCTATTGGAATTGCTAATAGCAATGGTGTAGAGGCAAAGGTAAAGGTTTCCTTTAAAGATGCACGTACAATTATCAATCTTAAATCTGTGGAAATCAACAATGTGTTGAGTGGAACAAAAAAAACAAAAACAGCTTTGGGTTTGCCTGAACAGGTAGAGGCAGAATTGAATGACAGTCAGAAGGTTCAGGTGCCAGTTGAATGGGATGTAGACAGCAGTACCTATGATCCTAGTAATCGTGGAGAACAAATTTTCGAAATTATTGGTACATTGCAAGACATTCCAGCCGGATTACAGAATTCTAAGGGAGTAACAACGAAAGCGACAGTTAAAGTCGTTGCTGCACTTCAGGTTGCAAGTATTGAACCTATACAGGTAGGGAAAGTACCGAACGGCATTAGTAAAACAGCACTTGCCTTTTATCTGCCGAAGCAAGCAAATGTAAGGCTAAGTGATGGTCGCATGGAAAAAGTGGATGTGACATGGGAGCTGGCAGATTCGATTTACGACCCAGCCAATGAACAACAACAAGCAGTGGAAGTAAGAGGAACGCTAGTTCACTTGCCTGCCGGTGTGGCTGCACCAAGTCAAAAGGTAACAGCCAAAATCTCGGTAAACGCAATGCGTAGTGTGGAGTCGCTGAATCCTGTAGCGGACATTACCGGAATTGTTAACGGCACGAATGCTTCACCAGAAGCGCTACACCTGCCAAGGAAAGTAACCGTGGCATTATCTGATGGAAGTAGCATCAGCTCAGATGTGCAATGGAATCTCCATAACATTAGCTATGAGAAAGGCAATGCAAAGGCACAGGCTTTTACGGTAACGGGAACGTTGATTAATCTTCCTGTTGGAGTAAAAGGCAACAATGTCGAGGCAAAAGTTAACGTCAAGGTTGATGCGAAGATTGAACCGACGGTAAATGTGGGAGTTACCATGAGTGATGTATCCGTTGAGAAGCAAGGACGGAATACGACCGAAGTACTAGGGGAATATTTCTTGCCCTTATCTGGGGATGTTACAGGCTCGAATGGACAACCAATCAATGGACCTGGAACGGCTCTCTTGGTGCTACAAATGTATATCAACAACGAGGAAGTAAAAACAGTTGATTATTTGGGGCGCCATTTATCATTGAACAACAAGCTATATGTGGGCTGGAAAAATGAAGATGTTTTAGCTGAAGTAGAAAATGTGTTGAAAGCTGCCTTATTGCATCATCCCGAGGGTAGAAATTATGAAGTTATCACCTCTTCTTCACCAGAGGGAATTATCATTAAGCAGAAGTTAGGAACAGGCAACAGTGCATCTATCATTTTCAATGTGATAGAGAATGGGAACGGTTCGGCGGTCGAAGGTCTGACATGGGGCGATTTGGAGACGAGAACGGAAGGAAGCTTTGGCTTTGTTGGGGAAAACAGTAAGTTCAGCATCCAAGTACAGAATGGCGCAAACACAACAGGCAATCTTGTCGTCCATATTGCTGATGGCATAATCGATAAGCAAATCGCCGTGCCAGTAGAGGTGAATGACGATACCGCTGCTGTTGCTCAGAAGGTAACGAATCGTCTAGCACAAGACTACGGAATAGCTCATGCATATACTTTGAAAGCGGATGGAAGCACGATTACATTCGAGTCACTTCAAGAAGGCCCAAAAGATTTGAAGGTTTCAGTGAAAACAGCTACCGACAAAGGAAGCAAGCCTGATGTGGGCACAGGTGGCGATGACAAAGACAAAGAAACAGATAAGGATAAAGACAAGGACAAAGAAACAGATAAGGATAAAGACAAAGATAAAGAAACAGATAGGGATAAAGATAAAGACAAAGATAAGGATAAAGACAAAGACAAAGACAAGGATAAAGACAAAGACAAGGATAAAGGCAAGGATAAAGACAGAGACAGAGACAGAGACAGAGATAAAGGCAAAGATAAAGACACCACCACAAAAAATGAAGGAACTCAAAACCTTAATAAAGGTCAAAACGAAGGAAGTCAGACAACAAAAACGTTTGCTGACCTGCAAAACCATAAGTGGGCCCAAAACTCGATTGAGTTTTTGAACTCCAAGGGAATTATTTTAGGAACCTCGGATCACACATTTACTCCAAGAGCGGCAATGAAGGGTGGAGATTTTGCACTCATCTTGATGAGAATGTTTGATTTGAAGTCAGATGTGGCAGGTAATGCTTCTGATGTTCCGCAAACCAGCTATTATTCTGAGGCGGTAACAATCCTGAATGCCCAAGGGATCATTCAAAGCTTCGAGGGCGAAACTTTCAATCCAGAAGTGCCAATTACAAGACAAGATTTGATGGTTATCTTGTACAATGCATTGATCAAGTCTGGTATTGAGTTGAAAAAAGGTGAACCTGTTGAGTTGAATCGTTTTAGGATTCCAATAAGGTGAAGAGTAATGCGAAGGATGCAATAAGCGCACTAATTGCAGAAGGAATTGTAAAAGGAGACGGTAGAAAGCTAAATCCAACTGCTCATGCTTCAAGAGCGGAAATTGCAGTGCTACTTGAACAAGTATTTCATAAAATTCCTTTGAATAAATAAGCAAATGGTGAAGCGATGAAATTGTGCCACTCTCTAAGGCCATCTTGCGGATGCCCACAGAGTGGCATTTCCACCTTAATGAAGTAAGGTTGATAGATTGTTATAATAAAGAAAAAACCATCTTCGTAATGTTAAATGGACATGCACCTTAACGTTTGCAGGTATAGGTGCGGGTCTATACTCGCCATTAGCGTCATCAGCGGCTGTTACATTAGTTGATGCAAACCAAAGAGGCAGGGCTTTAAGTACAATCTTGCTGGGAATGAGTGCAGGAACCGTAATAGGTGTTCCTTTAGGTATATATATTTCCTCCATTTATGACTGGCGAATGACGATGTGGTTTATTGTAGTGATCGGTGCATTAGGAATAGTGGCTCTATTTTCAAAATTCCCAGTGATAAAATCGAATAGTTTACCGACACTCAAAGAAAGATTGGTTATGTTCAAAAATAAAGACATTTCACTTGTCATGATCATAACGATGATATTGAGCTTTTGTAGTTTAGGCTTATACACTTATGTAGATATCATTATCGTTGCCTATGGATTTGAGAAATCTATCATTTTTATTTGGATGTGGGGAATAGGTGGTATTGCGGGAAGCTTTGCCATTGGTTATATGATGGATTTCTATAAGAGACCTAAAGTTATATTAATGTACTTATTAATTATCATGGCTTTTATCTTTCGTACTCATGGGGATCGTTCATTTCATGGCAATTCTATTAGCTATAGTCTTGATGCTTTGGGGCGCTAGTGGCTGGGCACCATTAGCAACACAACAAAAAACACTAGTCGAAATCAGCCCGGAGCATGCTACTATTTCAATTGCCTTGCTTAGCTCTATCAATTATCTTGCTGGTTCAATTGGGACGATGACAAATGGGATATTGTTAGAACAAGGAATGAATTCTTTGACTTTGCCATACCTTACAGGTGGTATATTGGTGATTGCGATGGGCTTACAGTTTATTTTGATAGCAAGAAAGTGATGAATTGACATGATTCGATTTTAAAAAAAGCAAAAATAATATTTCATTTATAAAACATAATAGGGGCTGAAGTATTGCTGATCTGAGTTATAATAAGCTTAACCTTTATAAGGAAGTGTCATGTATGAGCAGTAAAACAAATGCTTGTCGTTTGCTTGATAAACATAAAGTTCCCTATACTGTGCATGAGTATGAGTGGGATGAGGAGAACTTAAACGCTAAACATGTTGCTGAGCAGATTGATCTACAAATAGAACAGGTGTTTAAAACGCTGGTTCTCCGTGGTGATAAGACGGGAGTTATTATGGCTTGTATCCCTGCCCATAAGGAGCTTCATTTGAAACTATTGGCAGCTGCTAGCAAGAATAAAAAGGTAGAAATGGTTCCAATGAAAGAGATACTAGAATTAACCGGATATATAAGAGGCGGTTGCTCACCTCTAGGTACGAAAAAAAATTACCCACTCTATATCGATGAATCAGCACTTACATTTAGTCTCATTAGTATTAGTGCGGGTAAAAGAGGATTACAAATTTTTATGAATGGCGCTGAATTAATTAATGTAAGTAATGCTATTCCTGTGTGCTTAACTATGTAGAACAGCCTCTCTCACTTGTTGAGTACACCTCCATAATGTCTGATTGTAAGGAAGTCTAGGTTCGTCTGCTAGTTCAAAATCAATAGTTGCCCTTCCTGTGTGCCTGTAACAGCAAAGTCTTGTTGTTACAGGTTTTTTTATTTGAGGACCAAGATAGATTAAGACACAAGACCGCTTAGGGATATACGCCTAGCATTAATAATCTGAGAGACTCCGATCAAGTAACCAACCAGATCAGCAGGCAATATAGAGAAATAAAGATTTTGTATAAATCGTAATGATTATTATTTGTGTTGACTCGTCCGTATAAGTACAGTAATATATACATATTAAATCGTAATGATTACGATTTGTGTTAAGTATGATATCTATCTTTATATAGACTTGTTAGGAAGGGAGGATAATTACATATGAGTGAAAAACGAGTTCCTGTGACTGTTTTAAGTGGTTATCTTGGAGCTGGAAAGACTTCCATCTTGAATCACGTCTTAAACAATAGAGATGGTCTTCGAGTAGCAGTCATTGTAAATGATCTGAGCGAGGTTAATATCGATGCAGATCTAATCAAGAATGGGGGAGGTATTTCTAGAACTGATGAGAAGGTTGTTGAGATGTCTAATGGCTGTATTTGCTGTACCTTGCGTGAAGATCTGTTAGTAGAAGTAGAGCGGTTAGTGAACGAAGAGCGTTATGATTATATCCTGATTGAGTCAACCGGAATAGGTGAGCCGCTACCAGTAGCGCAAACCTTTACTTATGTAGACGAAGAGAATGACATAGATCTTTCTGCTATTTGTCGGTTAGATACAATGGTTACGGTAGTAGATGCTAACCGTTTTTGGCATGACTTTTCTTCAGGAGAAAGTCTTTTGGAGCGTGGTCATGCAGTGGATGGAGAAGACACGCGTGAGATCGTTGATTTGTTGATTGACCAAATTGAGTTTTGTGATGTTTTAATTCTAAATAAATATGACATGGTCAATGAAGAAGATTTACTGCAATTGGAGCAGGTTCTTCGTAAGCTTCAGCCAACGGCAAAATTCATTCGTAGTTCTTACGGGAGGATTGATCCGAAAGAGATTCTTCATACAGGGCTCTTTGATTTTGAAAAAGCTAGTCAGTCTGCTGGTTGGTTACAAGAATTGCAAAAGCCAAGTCATACTCCAGAGACAGAAGAATACGGGATATCCTCTTTTGTGTATCGCCGAAGAATTCCGTTTCATCCTGAGAGATTATATAAATGGCTAGAAAATTGGCCTGAGGATGTGGTGAGAGCAAAAGGCTTCCTATGGGTTGCTACACGTAACGATATAGCTTTAACCATTAGTCAAGCAGGTCCGTCTATTCAATTGGAGTCAGCAGGTTATTGGGTGTCTGCTCTACCAGAAGAAGAGAAGCAGCTAACACTAGCGGAAGACCCTGAATGGGTAGAAACTTGGGACCCTCAATTCGGGGATCGTGTAAATGAAATTGTATGTATCGGGATTGGGTTAGATCAAGGTGATATTATCCGTTCTTTAGATGCTTGTCTTTTAACGAACGAAGAGATGAATGCAGATTGGAATTCCTTCACAGACCCGTTACCAACAAGTGATGTTATTGTTGAAACACTAGTAACTTAGTAACTAACTAGCAATAAAATAGTTGATAAGGAGAATTTTACAAATGAGAGTTACTATTACATTGCAATGCACGGAATCTGGCGACCGTACCTACATTACGACAAAAAATAAAAGAAACAACCCCGAACGTCTAGAGCTAATGAAATATTCTCCACGTCTAAAGAAATACACCCTTCATCGTGAAACAAAATAGCCGGAACACAAATCATAGACACTCTTTTCGCATGTAAGGGAAAAGAGTGTCTTATTTTTACTGGACATCGTTTTTATCGCATTTTTACTAGAAGAAAAGGTAGCTGGAAAAGCAAATAGCTATTAGGGACTATAGAGCGAAACATAGCGAACGTTTCCAGATCATAGTTGTCTCTACCGAAATGAGGATCAGCACTAGTTTTTTAAACAGCTCATTCACTTGCTGTTATTAGGTTATTTTTTGTTTACAGACAGTATATATATGTACTAAAAGTTCAACGTAACGATATCAAAGCAATAAAGTAAGTGGTGATATAAAAGTAATAATTGTAATTTTTCCGACTATTTGTTATGTTTAAGCTGAAAATCAAATATGTGTAGAACAGGTGTAGATAAGATTTTTTTATCTGCTTAATAGGGAAGATCGGTTAGAATCCGACGCTGTCCCGCAACTGTAATTGGGAGCTATTCGAAAAAACCACTGTTTTCAGCTTAATGAAAATGGGAAGGTTCGAATCGCGATGATCATGAGCCAGGAGACCTGCCTGTTTTAGCACACATCAGTTCCTACGAGGATAGGGGGTGTTAAGTGCGAGAGATTAAACATGTAGTATTTTTCATTTTTAACATGTTTATTTGAGTTTTTCGCACATTAACAACTTTCTTTCAGGAAGTTGTTTTTTTGCGTGTGGAACGTTTTGGGTTACAAGGAGGGATTTTTTGTTTGGAACAGTAGGTTATTTTACAAATTATTTCAAAACAACAATCATGAACAATGTAAGTCTAGAAAGTCCTCATTCGCTAGGAGTCGTTCAAGTTCGTTTAGGAAATGAAATAAAAAAACAAAAAGTTACAGAAGAAGTAAAAACAAATTATTATCGCAACCTTGAAAAGGCCTACAAGCTAATAAAAGAACATGTATTCGGAATGGAGGAAGAATAATGAACGATCTTGATAAATTTTCTCCTGGACTGGACGGTGTTGTGGCTACAGAAACAAGTATTTCCTTTCTTGATACCATACAAGGGGAAATCGTTATTCGGGGTTACGATCTTATTGAGCTATCCAAAACCTATAGTTATGTGGATATTATTCATCTTTTACTTGAGGGCAGGCTTCCAGATGAGGAAGAAAAAAAAGCTCTCGAAAATAGCATGAATCAACGATATGAACTACCCGCTACGGTATTTGAGGTTTTAAAGCTTTTACCTGAGCAAACTCATGCTATGGATGCTCTACGAACAGGCCTCTCTGTTCTTGGAGGATATGATGATGCGATTGATGATCGCTCATTGCTTGTTAATAAAGAGCGTGCGTATCAATTGTTGGGGCAGATTCCTAGTATCGTGGCAAATAGTCACCGGATTCTTACAAAGAATGCCCCCATACATCCAGATAAGAATCTACCCTATAGTGCTAACTTTTTCTATATGATTACTGGGAAAAAGCCGTCCCCGATGGAAGAAAAAATATTTGATCTTTCTCTCCTATTGTACAGTGAGCATGAAATGCCAAACTCTACGTTTACGGCAAGGGTCATTGCTTCCACACAATCGGATTTGTA
Source organism: Brevibacillus laterosporus (assembly GCA_007833815.1). Lineage (NCBI taxonomy): Bacteria > Bacillati > Bacillota > Bacilli > Caryophanales > Paenibacillaceae > Brevibacillus > Brevibacillus laterosporus. The sequence goes on from CP033464.1 coordinate 1,288,597, forward strand.
CGGAGCATTGACGGGAGCTGTTGCTTCCTTAAAGGGGAACCTTCATGGAGGGGCTAATGAAGCTGTCATGCATTTGCTGCTGGAAGCGGGAACAATTCCAAATTTCGAGGAGTTACTGAAAATAAAGCTGTCGAGAAAAGAAAAGATAATGGGATTTGGTCACCGGGTATATATGAAAAAAATGGACCCTAGAGCGACAATGATGAAAGAGGCATTAAAGCACCTAAGTGATATAAAACAGGACTATCTTCTGTACCGCATGTGTGAAGCGGGAGAAAGAATCATGGAAAGGGAAAAAGGCCTGTATCCGAATCTGGATTATTATGCAGCCCCTGTGTATTGGATGCTTGGTATTCCGATTCCATTGTATACTCCCATTTTTTTCGCTGCGCGAACCGTAGGAATTTGCACACATGTTCTTGAACAGCACGCACAAAATCGTCTATTTCGACCACGTGTAAAATATATAGGCGAGCGGCATGTTCTTTGAGGTAAACGAGGGAAAGCTGTGTGAGCCGGCATCGCCTACATGATGTTCTGACCAACATCATTTACCATGATAAATAATTTAGAATAGAAAGGGAAGGATACTTTGCAAAAAAATATGGAGTTAAACAAAACAGATGAGTTGATTGAGCAAATTACAGATTATGTATTACATAAAGAGATTACCAGTTCCGAAGCCTATGAGACTGCCAGATATGTCTTATTGGATACACTAGGGTGTGGAATTTTAGCATTAAACTATCCGGAATGCACAAAGCTGATGGGACCCATTGTTGCTGGGACAGTTGTTCCCCATGGTTGCAGGGTACCTGGCACACCATTTGTTCTTGATCCAGTAAGAGGAGCTTTTAATATCGGTTGCATGGTTCGTTGGCTTGATTATAATGACACATGGCTAGCGGCAGAGTGGGGACATCCATCAGATAACCTTGGAGGAATTTTAGCTGTTGCCGATTATATAAGTCGGGTTCGTATCTCGGAAGGGAAAGAGCCGCTAACCATGCATAACGTGCTGGAAGCGATGATTAAAGCCCATGAAATTCAGGGTGTGCTAGCACTAGAAAATAGCTTAAATCGTGTTGGGCTCGATCATGTATTGTTTGTAAAAATCGCTACAACAGCAGTGGTGTCACAGATGCTTGGAGGGACGCGCGAAGAAATTAACAATGCATTATCAAATGCTTGGCTTGATAACAGTAGTTTACGGACATATAGACACGCCCCGAATACTGGATCACGCAAATCGTGGGCTGCTGGCGATGCGACCAGCAGAGGGGTTCAGTTAGCGATGATGGCTCTCAAGGGAGAGATGGGCTATCCAACAGCACTTACTGCATCAGGCTGGGGATTCCAAGATGTATTATTCAATAAACAGCAGATAAAGCTGGCCCGAGCGCTGGATTCCTATGTAATGGAGAATGTGCTATTTAAGGTCTCATATCCAGCCGAATTCCATGCACAAACAGCAGCAGAATGCGCGATCCAGCTACATCCAGAAGTAATAGATCGTTTTGATATGATTGATAGCATTCAAATTACAACGCATGAATCAGCTGTTCGGATTATTGATAAGGTAGGGCCTTTGAATAATCCTGCTGATCGTGATCACTGCTTACAATATATTACTGCCATTGGCTTGATTTATGGTGATATTAGAGCTGATCACTATGAAAATGCAGTAGCAGCTGATCCAAGAATAGATTTGCTAAGAGACAAGATGATTGTTGTTGAAAATAAACAATACAGTGTTGACTACCTCGACCCGAGCAAGCGCTCGATCCCGAATGCAGTTCAGTTGCATTATAAAGATGGTTCTTCTTCAGAAAAGGTGGAGTGCGAATATCCATTAGGTCACCGCTTTCGCAGAGTAGAAGCTATCCCAAAAATTATTGAAAAATTTGTTGAGAATGTGAGTACTCATTATTCACATAACCAGGTAAATAAAATGAAAGAGGTTTGCATGAATTCAAATAGATTGACCAATATGTCTGTTACCCAATTTGTAGAATTATTTTTAATCTAGGAGGGGATGAGAAATGGCTTGGATTGTGGATCATCCGTCGTCTCAAGCTGAACTGGCAAATAAGTTCAAAGAGCTGATGAGTGCACCTGAACTTTTGCAAATCCCGGGTGCACACGATGCGATGGCTGCTCTAATTGCAAAACAGGCTGGATTTTCGGCTCTGTATTTATCGGGTGCAGCCTATACAGCCAGTTGTGGTTTACCAGACCTAGGAATCGTCACATCTACAGAGGTGGCTCAAAGAGCAAGGGAATTAATACGTGCTACAGATTTACCAGTATTGGTAGATATAGATACAGGATTTGGCGGTATCCTTAATGTTTCCCGCACTGCTAGAGAAATGCTGGAGGCTAATGTTGCTGCTGTTCAATTAGAGGACCAGCAGCTTCCTAAAAAATGCGGACACTTAAATGGAAAAAAACTTGTGACTACAGAAGAAATGATACAGAAGATTATAGCGATCAAGAAATCAGCGCCATCTATGGTCATTGTAGCTCGTACAGATGCTCGATCAGTAGAAGGCTTGGAGTCAGCAATTGAAAGGGCACTTGCTTATGTTGAAGCAGGAGCGGATGCAATATTCCCTGAAGCGCTAGAATCAGAAGAGGAGTTTCGTGCATTTTCCCAACGCATTTCCGTACCTTTGTTAGCAAACATGACTGAATTTGGAAAAACACCGTATTATACGACAGAGGAATTTACTAAGATGGGCTATCAAATGGTCATTTATCCGGTAACGTCTCTGAGAGTGGCAGCAAAAGCATACGAACGTGTTTTTCAAGTAATTAAAAAACAGGGTACACAAAAAAATGAAATTGCTAACATGCAGACCAGAAGTGAATTGTATACAGCTATTTCCTATAATGAGTTTGAAGAGTTAGATAAGGAAATAGCGAAAACGATTTTAACAAAAGAACAATAGAACAAGAGTTAAAAAGTAAAAAGCGATGAGGGGTATCTTAGCACATAATATAACGTGCAGTTGCCTAACCAATCGCTTTTTTCTTCACCATGAGCTAGTACGAACAAGTGTGCAATAAGAAAATATGGGGAAGGAGTAAGGTGGCTATGAATGATGCAGACCGCTATTCCGTCCTAAATTGGATGAAAAAAGATAGGTGGATGGTAAGGAAAGAGAGTTCCATTAGAGAAGTGATGAGGAGAATGGTCCAATTTGAGAGCACTGAGCTTCCTGTTATTGAAGAAGGGTGTTTACTGGGAGTCATAAAATTACAGGATTGTGTTAAGGGATTGGAACAAGGAATAGGTTTAGATGGCTTGATCACTCCTTTGTTATCGAACAGTTTTTATGAATTAGCCGAGAACACTCATGATTAAAATCACGAGTGTTCTCGGCTAATTCATAAAAAAATCCTCCTCACTTCAGTTCTGAGGAAGATTATCTCATCGAAATTGTGTTAAGTATAGGTGGGCAGTATTTGACGCTTACGTAACTATAGTAATAACTAATTTTTTCCTATACTTCAAGTTTTTTAAAACTGTCTAATTAAGGTTTACAGTCCAGATTGAATATTTATGTCAACAGACACCAATTGTACAGATTAACATGAACGGCTGCTCCATAATGAAGCTCCTCTTAGACTTTGAATTTGTTAAGTTGTGTTCGAAGATCAGCCACTATCTGAGACAAGATTCCGGTTGATGCAGATATTTCTTCCATGGAAACGAGCTGCTCTTGTGTCGCAGCTGATATATTTTGGGACCCAGATGAAGAATGTAATGCTGCATCATTAATAGATTGAACAGCAGACTGTATCTTCTCGGCGTCAAGTGTCATGCTATGTACCGAAGATGTCACGTTTTTGATTTGATTGGCTACTTCGTCTACCGATGTCTGTATTTCCTCAAACAATTTACCTACTTCACCGACGGCGGTCGCCCCATTTGTGACCTCATTTGTCGTTCTTTGCATGGAATGTACCGCATGGGCTGTTTCATCCTGGATAGCGTTAATCAACTCGCCTATCCTTTTGGCTGAATTAGCGGATTGTTCAGCAAGCTTACGCACTTCATCTGCAACGACAATAAAGCCGCGTCCATGTTCTCCTGCCCGAGCAGCCTCGATTGTTGCGTTTAAAGCCAGCAGATTCGTTTGTTTTCCAATTTCTGATATGACATCTACAATTTGTTCAATCTCAGAAGAGCGTTTATTCAAACCTTGAATGGCATGTTCGAGGTTTGAGATAACGCGATGTATCGATTGCATCTGGCAAACTGCAGCCTCGATAGCCTGATTTCCTTCCATTGATTTTTGAGATGCGTAACCTACGGCTTCGCCAACGGAAGCAACTTGAGAGGTGATGACAACATTCGTTTTTTGTGCCATCTTATTTAGGCTTTCAGTAGCCTCCTCAACGAGCTGTACCTGGTATTCCGTTCCTTCAGCTACCTCTTGCGCATTTGCTGCAATGTGTTCACTTGCCGTACTCGTCTGAGAGGTGCTTACATTGAGTTGTTCAGAAGATACGGTTATCTGTTGTGTTGCTTCTGCAATTTGCTTCGTAAATCCATTCAATGTGTGGAGCATGCGGTCGATTGCTTGTGCAGTTTGACCGATTTCATCTGCATAAGCATAATCAACCTTCTGTGTAAAATCTCCTTCTTCTGTCTTTTTCATCACTTCACTCACTTTTTTGAGTGGCCTGATAATCATTCTAGCAAATGCAATGCCCAAGAAAGCTCCAATCGCCATAAGCAGGATAGTAATAAAAATAAGCAGGCTTCTTGTATTGCTAGCCTCTTTCGAACTTTCTTCGCTTACTTGCTCGGCTAATTGGATGTTCAATTCGTAAAGATCATCTACTAATTTATCCATTTCCTCTAAGATAGTTAGACCTTTTGTTTTGAAAAATTCATAGGCTTCTTGGTTTTTATTATCACTTGTTAATTCCAGGGTATGTGTAACAGCATCCGTATATTTAGGATATATACTGAGCATGGAGTTAATTAGGACTTCTTCTTCCGGAGATAAACGAGTTTCTTTGTATGCGGCTAGATGTTGTTTATTTTTTTCCAATGTCTCCAGAGCTTCTTTTTCTATATTTCGGCTTTTTTGAAGATCGCTTTCGAGCATGTCTTCCAAAATTTTGACATGTAAGTACTGATTCAAAGACGCGTAGCTGCCTAATATAATGGAAGGCACTAATCGATCCTCTAATATTTGATCCGTGTTTTTGGTGATCGTGTTTAATACGTTGATGCTCATTGCATTAGCAATAGCAACAAAAAGGATTAATGAGCCAATCAATAAAGATAACTTTTTTCCTACTGAGACATTTCTCAGTTTCTCAATCATTCAGATACACCTCTTTGATGGACTAGATTTCATTTATGGCTCTGATGTGTTTTGAAACCATTAACGAAACCTTACTATGTTAGCTGACAAAATGGAGCCTCCTGACATTATTTTAATGTTTGGTCCCAGAAGAATAAAACACGGGCTTATTACGAAATAGATTTATTTAGAATAATATATAAGACTTTATTTTTTATCAATACTTTTTCTTTTTTTTTGTTTATTTAAAAAATGTTTGTCTATTATCAAAAAAGTTATTTAATAGTAACAAAATCACATTTGAATGATTCTTTTCGTAATCCGTTTGTTTTCACTTTCACGAGGGGAGACTTCTTTCTTATGGAACTGATTAAGATGTGTCCATGAAACGATACTAACTCCAAGTCTGTATAGAATATTTACTTTTAAAAACATGTTACTATATTCTCAAATTTTTGGAGGAGATAATTAATGACTTGACCGGTTTGTAATTTGTGAAGTAAAATAAAAAATACTAAATATGGTAAAATAACACATCAATCGACACAAATAGACATAGTTTTTTAAATATAAGTAACAAAAACATAGTGACGGTTACTGTCATTCCAGAAAGGTAGTTTGAGAGATAAATAAATGATATAGCTTTCACTTGGAGTGATAAAAAAGAGTAAAAGGGGATTTATTGTGAGTTGGTACGCTCTTTTTGTTGAAACCGGAAAAGAAAATGTAGTCGAAAAAATTCTTACAAATCATTTCGATCAGCACGTTTTCAGATGTCTGGTTCCTAAAAAAATTGTATCTGAAAAGAAAAACGGAGTGAGTTATGATTCTATAAAGACCTTGTTCCCCGGCTATATTTTTATTCAGACAAACATTATTTCTACGATTTATTATGATTTAATGAGCATTCCCATGACTTATTATATGGTGAATTGTGGTAAATATAAGAATGATAACTGCCAAACGTATTACTCTGAAATACCAGAAGAGGATATGAATTGGATTTTACAAATCACTGATAAAGAAGGGCTACTTTCTTATAGTGATGTCATCATTGAGGATAGGCAGGTTCAGGTGATCACTGGCCCCTTACAAGGGATGGAAGCATTCATTAAGAAAATTGATAAGAGAAAGAAACGAGCAAAAATTGAAATTGAATTATTAGGCGAAATAAAAACACTAGATGTTGGAATAAACATTTTGAGTAGATAATCTTTATTTTTAATATTTGTAATAATCAGTGAATTATGTAATAAAAGTTTCTGACAAGAATCTAATTCAGGAGATAATCGTTGTTTCGGCACGTTATCTAAGATGGAGGATCATATATGAAGGCGTAGTGCAACCGCTCTTGGACGAAAGGGCGATAGCATGTCCTTTTATAAAGAGCATTACACAGATTGTCCAGTATACATTAGACGAAAGCTAAAAAGCCGAGGTTAAAAGGGGGAACGATATGTTTTTACATTTGACTCATCCTCAGAAAAGAATATGGTACATCGAAAAAATCCATTCTAATTCTCCGTTGCATAATATTGGTGGGTGTTTAAAAATAAAAGGTCACGCCAATGTAGACTTACTGGAAAAGGCGATACAAACGGTCATTGAAAGAAATGAAGGGCTCCGGTTGAGATTTTGCGAAAGAGAAGGACAACCATATCAATATGTGAATGAATATACGGAAAAAAAGATAGATTATCTAGACTTTAGTAGAGAGGAAAACCCCTCTCTTGTTTTTGAAGAATGGGTTGAAGCTGTTTTCAAAAAATCCTTTACTATAGAAAATCATGATCTATGTTACTTTGCCGTCTATAAATTACACGAAGCTGAGTATGGAATTCTATTGAAGGTTCACCACATAATATCTGATGGTTGGTCAACTTGTCTGATTCAAAAACAACTGTGTGAGATGTACAGCTTGCTCCAGCATAATGAGCAAGTGGATGCAGGTGTGGCCTATTCCTATGTCGATTATATTGAGAAGGAAAAAGCGTATTTTCATTCGGAACGTTTTCAGAAGAATAAGATTTTTTGGAACGAAACCTTTAGTGATGTACCTGAAGCATTTCTCTATAAAAGCTTTTCTCATTTGGAAAGCCGTCGTAAATCTTATGAAATGACAGCTGACATGACGGATCAAATTAGAAGTTTCTTACAGGAGTACAGCATTTCGTTACATACATTTTTTATGGCGGTTATGCTTATTTATATCAATAAAATAACAGATCACGATGATATCGTTCTAGGTACGCCCGTTCTGAATCGAACAGATAAGAGAGACAAGAATACAGTGGGAATGTATACGAGCACGATGCCTTTCCGAAAGAAAATAAACCCCGAGCTGTCTGTGAAAGAGTTTATAAAAGAAGTCGTATATGAATTAAAGCGGTGTTTAATCAATCAAAAATATCCTTATGATCTGCTAGTTTCCGATTTGGGGTTAAACAAAAAAGGGTACGATAGTTTGTTCAAGCTATGTATTAACTATTACAATACCGAGTACCTCAAAGACGTAGAGGGAGTAATGTTAGAAGTAGATGAATACAACAGTGGAAATCAAAGTTATTCCATGCAAGTGATTGTAAAAGAGTGGCGAGATGATACCATTTCGCTTTGTTTTGATTTCAAGGTAGATGAGTATAACGATGAGGATATCTCTTCCATGTTCAAACACACTACGAATGTAGCTGAGCAAATGATTAAGAACATGGAGATGAGAATTAAGGATTTGCATGTGTGTACGACAGAAGAGTTACATGAAAAGGTATATACCTTCAATTCTACCAGGACCAACTATCCAAAAGATAAAACAATACATGGCTTATTTGAGGAACAGGCAGAATTGACTCCTGACAAAGTAGCGTTGGTGTTTGGAGAACAACAAGTTACCTACCGACAATTAGATGAAAAAGCAAGTCAATTAGCAGCTTTTTTACGTGGGAAGGGAGTTCAACAGCAAAGGATTGTTGCCATTCAAGCAACCCATTCTATTGAGCTTATAGTTGGTATTTTAGGGGTTCTCAAAACAGGAGCGGCGTATCTGCCTATTGAGCCTAATTACCCATCGGAACGAATCAATTATATGCTGAAGGATTCTGGTGCTTTCATCATGCTTACGAACCATGAGCTTGCTGATGAAATAGATTTCTCAGGAGAGATTTATCATTTCGTTCATGATGAAATATACCTCGATCCTCAAAATAATACTAGTGATAAGAGCTCACCTCATGATCTGGCTTATATGATATACACCTCTGGTTCCACAGGGCAGCCTAAGGGGGTCATGATTGAACATAATAGTCTTGTAAATTATATTTGGTGGGCACGAAAAACATATGTAGAAGAAAATGAGATATTTGCTCTCTATTCCTCCATATCCTTTGATCTTACCGTCACATCTATTTTTACCCCTCTACTCTCAGGGCATCAAATAGCTATATATCAGGATAACGGCGAGGATTTTATTTTACACAAGGTTTTTAACGATAATAAAGCAACCATTGTTAAAGTAACTCCTGCGCATTTAACGTTGATCAAGGATTTAGATAATAAAAATTCGTCTATCCAAAAGTTTATCGTCGGCGGAGAAAATTTAAAAGTAGCGATTGCTAAACAAGTGGAGGAGAGCTTTAATGGACAGATCGAAATTTATAATGAGTATGGACCTACCGAAGCAACGGTAGGCTGTATGATCTATAAATATGCAAGTGATAAAGATACGGGAGTCTCAGTTCCAATTGGATCAGCCATAGATAATACTCAGATCTATATCTTAGATAAATATTTACAACCAGTACCCACTGGAATAAAGGGAGAAATTTATATTTCAGGGGATGGAGTGGCTAAAGGCTACCTAAATCGAGAAGAGCTAACGAATGAGCGCTTTATTGATCATCCCTTTTTATCTGGAAAGAAAATGTACAAAACAGGCGATGTAGCTAAATACCTTTCGGACTCAATCATTGAATATGTAGGTAGATCCGATAATCAGGTGAAGATTAGAGGTCATAGGATTGAGCTTGGAGAGATTGAGCGATACTTACTAGAGCATTCTATGATTAAAAATGTGATTGTCATAGATAGAGAAAATGCAAAAGGTGATAAGCTGCTTTATGCCTATTTTGTAAGTGATGAGGAGATTGATGTCGCTGAACTTAAAAAATGGCTTTCCACCTACGTTCCATCCTTTATGATCCCCAATCGAATGATTAAATTGGAACAATTGCCACTTACCATCAATGGGAAATTAAACATGCATGAATTGCCATTTGATGATGAGAGTGAGCTAGAAATGATCAGCCCTAGGAATGAACGTGAAGAACAGCTTGTTAAGGTAATGGGAGAAGTGCTTGGCATTGCTGAAATAAGTATGAATGATAATTTCTACCAAATAGGTGGAGATTCAATTAAAGCCATTCAGATTTCTTCCAAGCTTAAAAATATGAATATGGAGCTTCATATAAAGGATATTTTGGAAAAAGAATTAGTAGAAGAAATAGCAGCTACTATCAAAGAGAATCATACACAGAAGATCATTGACCAAGGTGTCAGTACAGGGACAATCAATCAGACACCAATCATTCAATGGTTTTTCTCACAACAATTTGAGCAAGAAAACCATTTTAATCAATCGGTTCTGCTAGCCTGTAAAAAATCAATTGATAAGCAAATCATTGCGACTGCTATCAAAAAGCTTGTAGAGCATCATGATATGTTACGAGTACGTTGCGACCGCAATACCAAAGAATTGTTTTATCAAAACGATCATATACATGAAACAAATTATTTCGTTTATTACGATTTAACCCATGAACCTGAAGAGATGAAATTTGAAAAAATGAAAGAGCTTGGTTCTATAACAAAATCAAGCTTTCATCTGGAAGAAACCCCCTTATTCAAAGCGTGTATTTTCCAGTTGGGAGAAGAAGAGCAATACCTTTTGTTTACAGCACATCATATAGTGGTAGATGGTGTTTCATGGAGGATCCTAATAGAGGATTTCACTTCTGGAGTAGAACAGCTACAGCATCATCAAGAAATTTCACTTCCATTAAAGACACATTCTTTTGGTGAATGGGCAAGACAACTAGCTACGTATAGTCTCCATGTAACGCAAACGGATCAGGCTCTTCGTTATTGGAAGGATACCACTATACAAAGTTTCCAATTCCTTACAGATTTTGATAGGGGAATAGATGATGTGAAATCCTCATCGACTATGCAAGCCTATCTAGATGGAGCATGGATCAAGGATTTTTCCGTGTTAATTAATGATGTATATGGACTAGAGCTGTATGAAGGATTGCTGATTGGATTATTAGTAACCGTGCATCAATCAGCGAAGGAACAAGATATTGTGATTGAATTAGAGGGGCACGGAAGGGAAACCATACATGACGAAATAGATATCTCCAGGACAGTGGGTTGGTTTACTAGCATGTATCCTGCACATTTCTCGATCACAGATATGGGATTGGAACACATTATAAAACACGTAAAAGAACAGATAAGGGCAATCCCGCACAAAGGTTTTACCTATGGAGTTCTAAAATATCTGACGAAAGAACTACAGGAGGAAATAGGAAAAGGAATCAGGTTTAATTACTTGGGTCATTTCGATAATGTTTTACAAGGCGATTTTACTATGGCAGACCTTGATTGTGGAGCAGATATCGGAAGCAATAATCATCTGACCGCTCTACTAGATATAAATGTATGGATCGCCAATGGACAGCTACAAATAAATGTTACGTATAGCACCAACAGATTCAGAGAAGAAACGATCCAGCAATTTTTGAACGAATATTTGGACAGCCTTAACGAAATCCGTAATTACTGCTTGCAAAAAAATGATAAAGAATTTACTCCATCAGATTTTGAAACTGCTGATATATCTCAAGATGATTTGGACGGTTTATTTATCTAGCCGTCAAAGAAACAGCTTTTTTATACTATCACCGTTTAAGTAGGGGGAACTGATGAAAAGCGTAAACAGAGCAATAATATTGGCATTTCTCATTGTTTCATTATTTAGTATACCGATGAATGTCGTAGCTTTATCAGATAGCAAGACAACGTCGCTTTCAAATGACGAAATAGGGAAGATGGAACAATATATTGAGAATCAAATGAAAGAGGGCAAAATTCCAGGAGCATCGGTTGTTATTGTAAAAGATGATAAGACCGTGTACCAAAAGGGCTTCGGCTATGCAAACGTTGAGGAGAAAAAAGAGATTACTTCCAACACCTTGTTTGAAATTGGTTCCAATAGCAAAGCATTCACCGCTCTTGGCATACTAAAGCTTCAACAGGATGGGCTTATTGCGCTAAATGATCCTGTATCAAAATATATACCATGGTTACAAATGAACTTTAGAGAAGAAGAAGTATCTCCTACTATCCAGCAATTTCTCAACCAGACCAGCGGGGTTCCCTTTCGCACCATAGATACCATTCCAGTTTCAGATAGGGAAGACGCGCTAGAAAAAACGGTTGGAAATTTAAAAGGGATCACACTAGATTCAAAACCAGGTGACCATTTTCAGTACGCTACCATTAATTATGATGTGTTGGGCTTAATTATTGAGAAGGTAACTCAAAAGTCATTTGAAACATATATGAAGGAAAATGTTTTACAGCCACTGGAGCTAAACAATACGTACTTATTTAAAAATACCAATGCCAGCAATCAAATGGCAGATGGCTACAAGCTCCATTTTTTATCTCCTGTAAAATATGATTCTCCTCCCTATAGAGGAAATACACCAGCTGCTTATTTCATAACAAATGCGGAAGATGTGGCGAAATGGTTCAAGATTCAACTTGAAACCAGCAGTACCGGTGCATTTGATAAACAGTTGATTCAAGAGTCACATATAGCTCATAGTATGGCCGAGCCATTGTCAGACGGATCAGCCTATTCAAATGGTTGGTTTATATCTAAGAAGGATGGAGGGAAAATTTCCCACGGGGGAAATAATCCTAATTACTCTTCCTACTTCCTGCTCAAACCCGATGAGAAGCTTGGTATTGCTATATTAACCAATACGAACTCCGAGTACACCGAATCAATAGGTCGAGGTGTAGAGAGGATTCTCCATGGGAATGAGCCAGTTGTAACAGGAAGTGATTTGAATAAAAAGGCAGATAAGATGGCTATTTTTCTTATTTCCGTATTCGGCTTCCTATCCATTCTCACCGCATTTTTTGGTAGTAAAGCTGTGTATGAAGTAAGTAAGAAACAGAGAACTTTTGAAAAGAAAACACGAAAAGACTGGCTTGTTCTCCTTGCTTCCCTGGTTCTAATGATAGGCGTTACTTACTCTATCAAGCAGATACCTACCATTTTGTATGACGGGCTGTCCTGGGAGTTTATTTATGTATGGCTACCAAACTCAATAAAGCTAGCCTATCAAGTAACACTTGCCACGTTGTGGGTCGTGTATGCTTACTTTTCTTTTACTTTTTTGTTCAAAAAGAAAGATAATAAACAGTTCGTATTACTAGGATTAGTAAGCATTATTAGTGGATTGGGTAATGCTATTATTATTTTTTCCATTAATATGGCTATAGCTAAACAGAATGATTTAAATATCCTTCTATACTTTATGCTGGGAATCGTTCTGTACGTAGGCGGTCAGAGGATTGTGAGGAAAAAATTAATAGAGCTAACCAATAATATGGTTTATCTCAAAAGAATGGAGATAGTTAGGAAAATACTAAAAACCTCCTATCAGGATTTTGAGAATATTGAGAGCGGAAGAATTCAAGCAACCTTAAATAATGATACAGAAACGGTTAGCAGGTTAGTCAATTTAGTCATTACAGCTATCACTAGCTCTGCTACTCTGCTGTGCTGTTTTATTTATTTAGGTTTTATCAGTTTCTATGGGCTACTGCTATCTATCGCGATCATTACAGCGATAGCTTCTATTTATTATTTAGTCGGTATTTATGCCAATCGAATAGGAGAACGCTCTCGCGATATTCAAAATACATTCTTTTCATTTATTGACGATTTAACAGGAGGATTCAAAGAGTTATCTTTACATGAAAAGAAGAAAGAACATTTTGTATCAGCCATGCAGCATAGTTGTAATGATTACAGAATCATGCGTGGCAAAGCTACAATGGCTTTTGCAAATATGTTTGTCGTTGGCGAACTATTATTTACGTTAGCGATTGGAGCAGTTGCTTTCCTGTTCCCTCTTGTATTTAAAGAGATTGGTACTGCTACTTTAACAAGCTACATTTTTGTTCTTCTATATATGACAGGACCAGTTCATGGAATACTAGATACAGTGCCCAACCTGATAGATGTCAAAATCAGTTGGAAACGAATTAATCATTTAATAAGCCAGTTGTCTTCATTGGAGCTTAGAGAGGTTGATCCTTCACAAATAAGCTCGCACAATAATGTGGAAGTTTTCCTGAAAGGCGTAGAGTATGAGTATACCAATTCTCAGGATAGTGTCTTTAAAGTAGGCCCAATCAACTATCAATTCAAGTCAGGTGAAGTCATTTTTATCACAGGTGGAAATGGTAGCGGGAAATCAACCTTGGCAAAGCTAATTACCGGCTTGTATTCCCCAACTAACGGACACATCACATTGAATGGAAGGATGATTGAAGCAAGGGAATTAAGCCAATACTACAGTGCCATATTCAGTGATTTTCATTTGTTTGAAAAGCTGTATGGAATTGATTGTGAATGTAAGGAAGCAGAGATACAAGAGTACTTAAAAATCTTGCAAATGGATAGCAAGGTACAAATAGAAGACGGAAAATTCACAACAATAAATGTATCAACTGGTCAGAAAAAGAGGCTGGCACTGCTTATTAGTTATTTGGAGGATAAGCCCATTTACTTATTTGATGAGTGGGCAGCAGATCAGGATCCAGAGTTCAGAAAATTCTTTTACAACGTTCTTTTGCCGGACTTAAAGGGCAGAGGGAAATGTGTCATCGCCATTACTCACGATGATTATTATTTTGGCCTGGCAGATAAAACGCTGCGTATGGAGTTTGGACAATGTAAGAGTAATGAATTTTTACCAGTGTAATGATTATGTAGAAGCACATGTTTGAATGGGATAAAGGATAGCATTAGCAACCATTTACTGAAAAAAAGGAGATATGTATATGTTGTATATGAATGAAAGTGATATAAAATCTATTGGGTTTCAGTGGAATGAAATCGTTCAAGTAATTGAAAATGCAGTTCACTGTCTAGCAGAAAATGATTATGCCCAACCCATCAAACCGTACTTACGATATGGTGAGCCGCAAAACAGAATCATTGCAATGCCTGCGTATGTAGGGGGAGAAATTAATCAAGCCGGAATTAAATGGATTGCTAGTTTTCCAAAAAATATCGAGAAAAATATTCCAAGGGCGCATAGTGTTGTTATTTTAAACGATGCTGCTACAGGTGAGCCCCATGCCATTATCAATACAGCATTACTAAGTATTCTGCGTACGGCAGGTGTCACTGGCTCTATCATAAAGGCTTATAGCAAAGGTAGAGAACTGGATCGGCTTAAAGTAGGTATCATCGGCTGGGGACCGATTGGTCAGCATCACTTTAAAATGGTAACAGAGCTGTTGAAAGACAAAATAGACAGCATTGCTTTATATGATTTACGCCCCATTAATAAGGATGAAATTGAATATGAACATAAAGATCACATACACGTGTGTGCAAGCTGGGAGGAAGCCTACAAGGATGCAGATATCTTCATTACATGCACGGTATCTAAAGAAGCATATATTGACCAAGAGCCGAAGAAAGGGTCTTTACAGCTTAATGTTTCTCTTAGAGATTACAAGACGGATATTTTTGAGTATGTCCAGAATGGGATCATTGTAGATGACTGGGAAGAGGTATGTAGAGAAAATACTGGCATAGAAATGATGGCTTTGGAAAAGGGCTTAAAAAAGGAAGCTACTCAATCTATTGTGGACGTTATCTGCAAGAATGGCATGCAAAAATTCGATAAAGATCAAGTAATCATGTTTAATCCAATGGGAATGGCAATTTTTGATATTGCTGTAGGTAGTTACTACTATGACAAGGCCAAGTCATTGCAAGTAGGCACAAAACTATAACCCTTCGTCACAAAAATGTGAGGTGAAATCTGATGGATAATAAATTAGATAAGAAAAATATTGAAGAAATTATGGGTTTGACTAGTACCCAAGAGGGAATGTTATTTCACTACCGCAATGACTTGAATAGTAGAGAATACCATGAACAGCTAAGCTTAACATTGGTAGGCGATATTCAAGTAGAGATATTACAAAAATCCTGGGATTTTGTTATAGAGACAAATGAGATGTTACGAACGATTTATAGGTGGAAAAACATTGAGAATCCCGTACAGATCGTTTTGAAAAACCATAAAGTGAATATCAACTATGTAGATGTTACATTACTAGAGGATGCTAAGAAAGAACAAGAATGGAGCAAAATCAAAGAATCTGATTTGCAAAATAGAATTGATGTAACAAAAGAAACCATCAGGATTACTTTATGCAAAGTAGCAGATCAAAAATTTGAGATGATGATCAGCAATCATCATATTTTATATGATGGCTGGAGTAACGCTATTATTTTGGAAGAATTGTTGAGTGCGTACAATTGTTACTACAAGGGAGACACTCCTACACAACGTAAAAAAACAAAATTTAAAACATTCATAGCAGAAATGAATAAAGTAGATCAGCAGGAACGAAGACAGTTTTGGAACCAATGTCTATCCGGCTATGAAGCAAGCAACGATTATTTTAGTAGCATCAATAAAAATAAAAAGCTTAACAAATATAGCTATATTGTTCCAAGTCATCTCAACGATAGGATGAAGCTTTTTGCAAAAGATAACAAGGTTTCACAGGCGTCTATCTTATATACAGCTTGGTCGTTTATCCTGCAAATGCTTAACAATTCAACTGATATTATCTTCGGAACAGTTGTATCAGGTAGAAATGTTCAGATTGAAAATATCGACAGCATGGTAGGACTATTCATCAATACGATTCCATTACGATTGCAAATAGATGAGCAGGAACGTATCGTAGATTTCATTAAAAAGGTAGATCATACATTAAAGGAGAGAACGGAATACGAAAATACTCCGCTAACAGAAATAAAACAGAGCGGGCATTTTAAAGGAAACGAAAACATTTTTCATTCCATTGTGGTTGTCGAAAATTATCCGATAAAGCTACATGCAGAGCATGACAGTGTGGTGCATGTAGAAAATTACTCAATGATTGAAGAAACGAATTATAATTTGACGTTGTCCATCCTGAATCATGACGATTTGAAGCTAGATTTTACTTACAACAGTCATGTGATTAGGGATGAAATGGTAGCTAAATTAGCGCTTTATTTTCAAAATATCTTGGATGTTATGTCAAATAAACAAGAGATTCGTATTCAGGATATGAGTATGTTAACGGAAAAGGAAATCTATCAAACTTTATATGAAGGTAACCAGACGCATGCCGATTATCCGAAAGATAAATCAATCTATGAGTTGTTTGAAGATCAAGCGAAAAACATTCCTGAGCAAGTAGCAATCGTGTTCGAAAATAGGAAGCTAACGTATAGAGAATTAAATGAAACAGCAAATCGACTGGCAAGAACATTGCGAGAATATGGTGTTGGAATAGGGCAGGTCGTGGGTTTGTTGATGGATAATAGCCCAGATGTAGTGATTAGTATGCTAGCCGTTTTAAAAGCGGGTGGAGCCTATCTCCCAATCGATCCAGCTTACCCAAATGAAAGAATTGAATATATGCTTCAAGACAGCAAAACCCAGTTATTGTTGACAGATAAGGACTGGGAAAAGCAAATTAGCTTTGATGGTGAAATCATAAATGTGCAAAATAAAAACGTGTATGAACAATCAGAAGAACAACTAGATAAAATCACTACGCATGATGATATCGCCTATGTCATTTATACATCCGGGTCAACTGGCAAGCCCAAGGGAGTGAAGGTCACTCATCAGGGACTTGTTAATTACATTTGGTGGGCAAAAAAGGTATATCTTCAAGGGGAGATTCTTGATTTCTCATTGTATTCCTCCATCTCTTTTGATTTGACTGTGACATCAATCTACACTCCTTTACTTACCGGAGCTAAGCTCGTTATTTATAAAGGAGAAGAAAAAGTTTTTTTAGTGGAGCAAATTGTGAAAGACAACAAGACAGCAGTAATGAAGTTGACTCCAACGCATTTGAAGCTCTTGGAAGAAATGGATTTGAAGGAATCAAAATTACGAAAGCTCATTGTAGGTGGGGAAAGCCTAAAAAGTGATTTGGCAAAGAGCATAACTGAAAAATTCGGAGGAAATATCGAAATTTATAATGAGTACGGACCTACTGAAACAACAGTAGGATGTATGATCCATCAATATAATGGTAGCAAGGATACAAGAGGTTCTGTTCCAATAGGTGTTCCAGCAGATAATGTCCAAATCTATGTGTTGAACAATAAGCTGAAGCCGGTTCCTCTAGGCAGTGTAGGTGAAATATATATATCAGGTGATGGAGTAGCAAAAGGCTATCTTGCAAAACCGGAGCTCACGTCAGAAAAATTCATTTCAAATCCATTTGTCCCCGGAACATTTATGTACAAAACAGGGGATTCTGCCCGGTTTCTTGAAGACGGAAAGATCGAGTATATAGGTAGGATCGATCAACAAGTAAAAGTAAGAGGATATCGAATTGAGTTAGGAGAGATTGAGAGCAAGCTGTTGCTACATGATCTTATAAAAGAAGCTTTAGTAGTGGTTAAGGAAGATAATGATAAAAATCCATATCTATGTGCCTATCTTGTATCCACAAAAGAATTGTTTTCTTCTGAGATAAGGGATCATTTATCTCGTGAGTTACCGGAATATATGGTTCCTTCGCGATTTGTACAGCTTGAAAAAATGCCACTTACCCAAAATGGAAAAATTGATAATAAAGCGTTACCGGAGCCAGAAGGAGTCATGAATACAGGAGTAGGATACGAAGCGGCTAGAAATGAACGAGAAGAAAAACTTGTACGTATTTGGAGAGAAGTTTTAGAAGTAGATAAAGTAGGAATTGCGGATAACTTTTTTGAATTAGGGGGACATTCCCTTAAGGCAACGAGGCTAGTATCCAAAATCCACAAGCAATTTGAGGTAGAGCTGCCTCTGCAAGCAGTATTTAAATCACCCACCATTAAAGGGATGAGTGAGTATATCAGCAAGGCAAACGAGCATTATTTTGAAAGGATAGTGCCTGTAGAAAGAAGAGATTATTATGAAGTGTCTTCCGCACAAAAAAGGCTGTTTTTGTTACAGCAGATGGACATTCAAAGCACAGGTTACAATGTATCAGGAGCAATGAAAATAGAAGGTAGGCCAGATATAAACAAGATAGAACAATGCTTCAATCAGTTAATAGAAAGACATGAATCCCTGCGTACTACGTTCCATTCCATAGACGGACAAATCGTACAACGTATACATCAGGAAGTAGCTTTTAAGGTGGATTATGTAGAACAAGCACATCACATAAGTAAAGATGAGAATGAATGGGTAGAGGAATTTGTGAAACCATTTGATGTAAGCATGGGCCCACTCCTACGAGTAAAAATCGCAAAGGTAAACGAGGATCAATATGTCTTGTTGGTCGACATGCACCATATTATTTCAGATGGTGTATCTATGGGGATTTTGATCCGTGAATTTACTGATCTATATTCAGGAAAAGCGTTGGAGCCTCTCAGATTACAGTATAAGGATTTCTCAGCATGGCAAAATGATTTGCTGCGATCAGAAAAAATGATGAATCAGGAAACATATTGGCTCAACAAATTTTATGATGAAATTCCTGTTCTGAATTTGCCCACTGATTTTGTAAGACCGTCCGTCCAAAGCTTTGAAGGAAACACATTGCACATTAGTCTGGATAAAGAACTAACGAAAATGCTGGGGGACATTGCTAGAGAAACGGGAAGTACCATGTACATGATTTTATTGTCCGCCCTACATATTTTGCTTTCGAAATATTCTGGACAAGAGGATATTATCATCGGAAGTACAATTGCGGGGAGACAGCATGCAGATGTAGACAACATAATGGGGATGTTTGTAAATACTTTAGCAATGAGGAACCAGCCTCTAGGCAACAAAGTATACGAGGACTTCTTAACAGAAGTGAAGGAAAATGCACTACTTGCCTATGAAAATCAGGATTATCAATTCGAGGAGCTGGTCGAAAAATTACATATACGCAGAGATATGAGTAGAAATCCCTTGTTTGATGTCATGTTTACTATGCAGAACATGGATATGCCTACTATTGAATTGCATGATTTTACCTGCAAAGAATGTAAGCAAGAGCGTAGTGCATCCAAATTTGATGTAACGTTCTATGCCTATGAAAATGCAGATGAAAATGAAATTACTATTGGGTTACAATACCGGACAAAGCTATTTAGAAGCAGTTCTATGCAGAAAATGTTAGCACATTTTCAAATGATCCTAAAAGGGATATGCGAGAATAGACAGGTGACCTTAGCCGATTTAGATATCCTAACACCAGAAGAGCGGCACACGATTCTGACTGATTTCAATGATACAATTGTCGATTATCCACACACACAAACCATAAGTGAATTATTTGAAGAACAGGTGAAAAAGACACCTACCCACACAGCCGTTGTATTTGAAAATAAGCACTATACCTATCAAGAATTAAATGAAAGATCCAACATGTTGGCTAGAACGTTAAGGGAAAAGGGAGTAAAAGAAGACGATATTGTTGGAATCATGACAGAACACTCATTGGAAATGATTGTGGGATTGCTCGGAATACTAAAAGCAGGCGGAGCATATTTACCAATTGATCCAGAATATCCCGAAGAAAGAATAGAGTACATGCTGGAAGATAGCAGAGTAAATTTGCTAGTAACGCAACGTGCCTATTCAGGAAAACACTTCTTTTCTAAAGAGATACTAGATGTAACAGATGAGCAGATATATACAAATGATGCAGATAACCTGTGTCATACAGGTACGTCTGACAGTTTAGCCTATGTCATGTATACATCGGGTTCAACGGGAAATCCCAAAGGAGTCATGATTGAAAATAAAAGCGTAGTCAGATTGGTTAAAAACACAAACTATCTGGCTTTCCAAGAGGGAGATAAATTATTACAAACAGGTACGCTCTCCTTTGATGCTTCCACTTTTGAAATTTGGGGAGCTCTCTTGAATGGATTGCAATTGCATTTGGTACGAAAATATACGATCTTAGACCCAATGAAATTGGAGATGTATATCAACGAGAATCATATAAATATCCTTTGGCTCACTTCATCATTGTTCAATGTAATGGCTCAAGAAATCCCCTCTATGTTTAAAAATGTAGACTACCTACTAGTAGGTGGGGCGACTTTATCTACGAAACATATCAACAGAGTGATGCAAGACTCAAAAGCTTTGAAGATCATCAATGGGTATGGCCCAACTGAAAATACAACGTTTACCACATGCTTTTTAATAGATAAAGAGTATTCCGTTACGATACCTATTGGAAAGCCGATCAATAATACAACCGTTTATATTGTTGATAAGCATAATAATCTACAGCCAATAGGCGTACCAGGTGAACTGTGCATAGCTGGTGACGGTTTAGCAAGAGGGTATGTAAATAACCCAGAATTAACAGATCAAAAGTTCATAGAGAATCCATTCGTCCCAGGTGACAGCATGTATAAAACGGGGGATACAGCGAGATGGCTGGAAGACGGGACCATTGATTTTATAGGTAGGATTGATCATCAAGTTAAGATACGGGGTTTCAGAATTGAACTGGGAGAAGTAGAAAACCAGTTATTAGCACATGAAGCAGTACGGGAGACCATGGTAGTAGATAAAGAAGATTCCAGTGGAGCTACCTACCTATGCGCATACATTGTGCTACGTGAAGGGGTAACCATAAAGGAAATAAGAGAGTTTTTATCTGCAAACGTACCAGACTACATGATTCCATCCCACTTCGTGCAGCTAGACAGGATGCCATTAACCCAAAATGGAAAAATAGACAGAAAAGCTCTACCAGAACCAGAGGGAAACCTAATGACAGGTGCAGAGTACGAGGCACCCAGAAATGCAGTAGAAGAGATCCTCGTAGGTATCTGGAGCGAGCTTCTTTCTGTTGAAAGCATGGGAATCAATGATAATTTCTTTGAGTTGGGTGGACATTCTCTTAAAGCTGCTTATTTGATCTCAAAAATCCATAAACACTTCCAAGTAGAAATGCCTTTAAAGGAATTCTTCCAAATACCAACGATTAAGGGTATAAGTCAGTACATTGGTAAAACGGAAGAGCGCGGGTATGAGGCAATAGAACTGGTAAAGGAAAACGACTACTATGAAGCATCCTCGGCACAGAAGAGGATGTATATGTTGCAACAATTTGAACTGCATAATACCGGTTATAATATGCCGGTGGTTTTAGAAATGGAAGGAAAGCTTGATGTTGAAAGGGTTGAAAATGTATGTAGACAATTAATCAGAAGGCATGAAACCTTACGAACATCATTTGCTTCTATCGATGAACAAATCGTACAAAGAGTAAATAAAGAAGTGGATTTTAGGATTGAAATGATAACAAACGAAATGGAGGTAGATATTGATAAGAATGAAATGATTAGCAAGTTTGTGAGACCATTTGATTTACATGAGGCACCTTTACTCAGAGTTAGTCTCCTAAAAATAAAAGAGGACAAGCATGTACTATTGTTTGATATGCACCATATCATTTCAGATGGTGTCTCAATGGGGATCGTAGTGAAAGAATTCATGCAACTTTATGAAGGAGAAGAGCTAGGAGACCTACAAGTTCAATATAAGGATTATACGGAGTGGCAAAATAATTTGTTGCACTCGGAAAAAGTAAAAAAGCAAGAAGAATACTGGACGCAAGCCTTTTCTGATGAATTACCTGTACTAAATATGCCAATAGATTTTGTACGACCAAGCATTCAAAGTTTTGAAGGAAATGTTTTGCGTTCTACATTAGATAAAGAAGTGACAGAAGGCTTAAAAAATCTTGCTACAGAAGTAGGCAGCACCTTGTATATGGTGCTGTTATCAGGGGTAAGCATTTTACTTTCTAAGTATAGTGAGCAAGAAGATATTATAATAGGAAGTCCGATTGCCGGTCGTCCACACGCGGATCTTCAGAATATCATTGGGATGTTCGTAAATACGTTAGCCATGAGAAATCATCCAGTGGGAGCGAAATCCTATGAGGTATTTTTACAGGAAGTAAAAGAAAATGCTCTACAAGCATACGACAATCAAGATTATCCATTTGAGGCTCTTATCAACAAGATAAATGTAAGAAGAGATATCAGCAGGAATCCATTGTTTGATGTTATGTTTACGATGGATAACATGGATATCAAAAAGGTAAAGATGAATGATTTACTTATCAAAGAGTACAAAATCGAGTCCAAAGTAGCAAAATTTGATCTAACCTTCTCTGCAAAGGAAGTAGACGAAGGACTTGAATTGCATGTTGAATACTGCACAAAGCTTTATAAAGAGAAAACAATAGTCAGAATGTTGGAGCATTATAAAAGGATTCTTGAAGTAGTAAGTAAAAATAGAAGGATTTCGCTAAAAGAAATAGACATGCTTACAGACAGGGAGAAGCATACGCTTGTGAACGAATACAACAATACCTATAGCGATTATCCAAGAGACAAGATTATCCAAGAACGATTTGAAGAACAAGTGGAAAAGATGCCTGATGAGATTGCTGTCGTGTTCGAGGATAACTATCTAACATACAGGGAATTGAATGAAAAGGCTAACCGATTAGCAAGGACGCTGCGTGAAAAAGGAGTAAAGCAGGAAACACTAGTGGGTATTTTGGTAGAAAGATCACTGGAGATGATGGTGGCTCTGATGGCAGTTCTAAAATCAGGAGGAGCTTACCTACCAATAGACCCTGATGTACCAGAAGAAAGAATGAATTATATCAGTAACGATAGTCAGATGAACGTACTGTTAATACAGAACAAATTTATTGGGAAGGTTTCTTATGATGGTGAAATCATTGATGTTGAGAATGAAGCTGCATATGCACAGGATGCCACGAATCTAAATCATATAAATCAAGCACATGATCTGGCATATGTGATCTATACGTCAGGCTCAACAGGTAATCCTAAAGGTGTCATGATTGAACATCGAAATGTCCTGCATGTATGTAACTGGTACGATAACCTCTATGATGTAAAAGCTCATAAAAATACGTTGCAGATTACTAATTTGGCTTTTGACGTTGCGGTGCTGGAGACCATAGTTGTTATCCTAAATAGTGGTACCATCTACATTCCAAAGAAAGAAATTATTTTTGATCAAGATCAATTCAGAGAATATGTAAATAAACACCAAATAAATTCCGTGCAGTTTGTACCGCAAACATTAAGTCAATTGGTTTTAGGTAATGAAAAGATGGACAGCTTAACTCTGCTTGTATCCGGCGGTGATATCCTGGAAAATACGTTAAAAAATACAGTTATTTCAATGGGATATGAATTGTTCAACCATTATGGGCCTACAGAGACAACCGTGGATACAATTACTACCCCATGTTCTTTAAAAGATGTTATTGGCAAGCCAGTTGAAAATTCTCAGGTATATATCATGAGTCAGTCAGGTCATTTACAGCCTATGGGTATACCAGGAGAAATCTATATTGGTGGCGATGGAGTAGCAAGAGGGTATTTTAATAGACCAGAGCTAACAGATGAAAAATTCATCGATAACCCCTTTATTCCTGGCGGTAGGATTTATAAAACAGGTGATTTAGGAAGATGGTCTTCTGATGGAGATTTGGAGTTTTTAGGTCGAATAGATAACCAAGTGAAAATCCGCGGAATCAGGATCGAATTAGGAGAAATTGAGCGCCAACTGATAGAGCACCCGTTTATTACAGAAGCCTATGTTCTTGATAAGAAAAATAAGCATGGTGAAAAATATTTATGTGCGTATGTAAAGGTAGATCAAGAAATACCAGTAGAAGAGTTGAGAGGGCGCCTATTGGAAAAGCTGCCAGAATATATGGTTCCAGCTTCTTTTGTTCAGCTAGACAAGTTACCGCTTACTTCAAATGGAAAAGTAGACAGAAAGGCACTGCCAGAACCAGTGGAAGTACTTATGTCTGAATTAGAAATTGAAGCTCCTACCGATGAAGCTCAGCAGAAGCTAGCAATCATTTGGCAGGAAGTATTGGGCGTTGAAACAGTAGGAATTAACCAGAATTTCTTTGAGCTGGGAGGACAGTCACTTAAGGCAACAATTATAACCTCTAAAATTCATAAGGCTTTTGAAGTGGTAGTCCCACTCGTAGAAATATTTAAATTGCCGACGATAAAAGAGCTTAGCATGTATATTGCTCAAGCAGAAAAAAGAATGTACAGCGTTATACCCAAAGCGGCAGAGCAAGAATACTATCCGTTATCGAGAGCCCAAAAGAGACTATTTATCTTACATCAACTAAATAAAGAAGATGTGAGCTATAATATGCCATCCGTTGTAACTGTTGAGGGTGCACTTGATACAGATAGGTTGGAGAATGCGTTACAAAGGCTGGGGGAGCGCCATGAGGTGTTTAGGACCACGTTTGACATTGTAAATGGAGAGCCTGTTCAAAAGGTAAAGCAACATGGTGAATTTGCACTACATACCGTATATACGGATCAGAGAGATGTAGAAGCTATCGTAGGTGAGCTTATTCAACCGTTTGATTTGAGTCAATCTCCTTTGCTGCGAGTGAACTATATACAAGTAGAGCAAGGCACACAGATTCTGATGATTGATATGCATCATATCATCTCAGATGGGATTTCCATGGATATATTTATCCAAGAATTGATCGAGTTGTATGGTGGACATACGCTACAAGCACTTGATATTCAGTACAAGGATTATTGTGTATGGCAACATGAGTATTTGAATTCAAGCTATATGAAAAAGCTTGAGGAGTATTGGATGGAAAAAACGCAGGATTTCAGTTATACAGAGCTACCCAAAAAGCATGATGCAAAAAGAGAAGAGCTACAAGGATCAACTCTTGAAGTATATTTTGATACCAATGAACGCGCCAAAATTGATCAATTCTGTAAGGAAAACTCTATCACTACTTTTGCTTACTTCAGTGCCATTTTAAACATTATCTTGATGAACGAGATAGGCAAGGAGGATATCGTAGTGGGAACACCAGTAGTGGGCAGAAATCATGACCAACTACAAGATGTTATCGGTATGTTTTTAAATGTTTTACTTCTTCGCTCACATATTGATAAAAATAAAATATTCAAAGAATATGTACAGCTAGTAAATGAAACTCTGATCGAAGCTATGGATCATCAGGAGTATCCGTATGAGGAACTATATGATCTGGTAACAGATAAATACGGTGTTAACCAAGGCTCCTTATTCTCCATTCTTCTAAATTACATGCCTTATCAAGGTAATGAGAATGAGGGAATCAATCAGTCTCTTGAAGGGGTTACATTCAACGAATATAGCACCGAAAAAATTACTCCAAAGTACGATGTAACATTCTATGTAAATGAAAATAAAGAAGATATCGTCATGAATATGGTTTATAAAAATTCTTTGTTTGAAGCTTACATGATGGAGCGGATCAGTAAATCATTCCTCTACATCTCAAATGCGGTTATGGAGAATCATGCAGTTGTGATCAAAGAAATTGATTACAGTAGCATTATGGATGAAGAAGAGGAAGAGATGGATATGTACTTTAACAATGAAGACTTCTTTGTAAGGAATTAGAAACAACTTGGTTAGGTAAAAGATGCAGATGAGGCATACATTGTTTTTCCTGTGCAAAAAGGTACTCACTCCATTTAGCACAGGAAGAGAATGATGCCTCTCTTTTTGTTGTATCTGGAAAACAGGATTTTCGCTAAAAGGTAGGCAGATTAAATAAGGTATTTGGAGATGAGGTTATGAGTTTCATACAAGTTGATAGAAATACCATTGATAAAAGGATAAGAGAATTCGCGCTACATGCTCCTGAAAAGATTGCGATAGAATGTGCTGATAATAAACGAACCTATAAGGAGCTTGAAGAAAACTCTAATCGCATATGTCATTTTCTCATGGATCAGTACAAGGAAAGCAAGAATGTATTTGTCTTTATGAACAAGGGGATTGCATTAATTGAGACATTAATTGGAGTTATGAAATCAGGAGGAATTTTTGTCCCCATTGATCCTTCTGCTTCGGAAGATAGAATCGCTCTTATGTTGGGAGAAGTAGAAGCAGATTGGGTGATTACGACGTCTGACTTATTGGATAAATGGAATGGTAGCAGGTTGAAAGCACAAACCTGTCAGAATGTTATGGTTCAGGACGTAAATGATTCTAATGAAATCCAAGATGTGTTTGACCTTCCACTATTTTTCATTGGAAATGATACAGCTATATCCAGGGAAATCCATTCGTATTCCGACAATAAACACTGTTATATCTATTTTACCTCAGGCTCTACAGGTAAACCTAAGTGCATTTTAGGAAGACATGAGAGTCTTTTGCACTTTATTGAGTGGGAAATTAGAGAGATGGGAGTGGACACGAGCTCAAGGGTCAGCCAACTTACCCCTATCTCATTTGATCCGTTTTTACGAGACGTTTTTGTACCGCTGTGTGCAGGTGGGACTTTATGTATCCCTATGAACCAAGATATTATTTTACATCCTACAAGATTAATAAACTGGTTGGAGGATAAACAGGTAACACTGGTTCATACTGTGCCGTCTCTATTTAAGGTCATCTCTAATCACTTGGAAAGCTCAGATGCTTTGCCGAATCTTACCCACATTCTCTTAGCCGGAGAGCTCTTGAGAGGGAATGATGTCAAAAGATTTATGGATGTTATTGGAACCAGAGTACAAATCGTCAATTTATATGGCCCTACAGAGACAACATTGGCCAAAGTGTTCTATAAGGTAAGCGAAGAAGATGGAAACAAAGCTATTATACCGGTTGGCAAGCCCATTTCTAATACGCAGGTATATATTTTAAATGAGGATGCCCAAAAGTGCGGGAAGGGCATAGTTGGGGATATCTATATTCGAACACCATTTATTTCATCAGGCTATATAAATGATAGGGAGCTAACCCATCAAGTTTTTATGAAGAATCCTTTTACAGATAATCCAAATGATATCATCTACCGTACTGGTGACTTAGGGAGAAGGCTTATTGATGACAATATCGAGGTAATTGGTCGCGCAGACAATCAAGTGAAGATCAGGGGCATGCGAATTGAGCTAAGCGAAATTGAAAACAAATTACTAAAGCATCATGAAATCAAGGAAGCTGTGGTGATTGCTAAGGCAGATGAAAGTCACACCAAATATTTATGTGCCTTTATCATCTCAGATGAACAGGTAGACACATCAGTATTAAGACAGTACCTCGCAAATGAATTACCAGATAATATGGTACCATCTTATTTTTTACAGATAGATCGCATTCCCTTGAATCAAAATGGAAAGACCGATCGTAAGAAATTAGAATCGCTTGAGATCATGACGACCGAAGTAGAATACGTACCGCCAACAAATGAAATGGAACAAAAGGTGGCGGATATGTGGGTAGATATTTTTAAGGTAGAAAAGATTAGTATCGATAGCAATTTTTTTGACATAGGTGGGCATTCCCTACGTGCAGCAAAACTTATGGCGGAAATCTATAAAGAGTGCCATGTGGAAATTTCTCTTGCGGAACTATTTGAAAAAACCACGATACGTGCACAAGCTGACTATATTGTAAAAGCACAAAAAAGTACGTATGAAAAGATACCGCAAATAGAGGAAAAGGATTATTATGAGGCATCGTCCGCACAGAAACGAATGTACATGCTACAACAATTTGATAGTGAGAGTACTGCTTACCACTTACCAAATATACGGATGATAGAAGGTAAAGTGGATAGGAACAGACTAGAGAAGGCTTTTAGAGAACTAATTCAAAGACACGAGACCCTACGAACTTCCTTTGAATCAAAAGAGGAAAAGATACTTCAGAGAGTAAACCAGGAAGTAGAATTCAGTATTGAATACATGGAGAAAAGAGAGGCAGAAGTAGAAGAGATCGTTAGAGAATTTATTAGACCTTTTGATTTAGGAAAAGCTCCATTACTACGTGTTGCCTTAGTAAGACTAGCGGATGATAAACACGTATTACTCTCAGATATGCATCATATCATTTCAGATGCAACTTCGATTGGAAGAATGATGTACGAATTTGCTACTCTTTATGAGCAAAGGGATGTAGATGAATTACGGATACAATATAAGGATTATACAGAATGGCAATACCAGTTGCTTGCATCGGATGAAATGAAAGTGCAGGAAGAGTACTGGATGAATCGTTTTTCAGATGAGATACCAGTATTAGACTTGCCGACAGACTACCCAAGACCAAACATCAAGAGTTTTGAAGGGGATTATATAAGTTTTACTGTAGACAAAGAAATAACTCGAAATCTAAGGGAAGTTGCTCAACAAACACGTAGTACGATGTATATGGTGTTATTATCTGCTATCACTATATTACTTGCTAAATACAGCAGACAAGAGGATATCACAGTAGGTAGTCCGATCGCTGGAAGAACACATGCTGATTTAGATAACATGATCGGCATGTTTGTTAATACACTAGCCATGCGAAATCAGCCTGTGGGTAGCAAGGTATATGAGGATTTTCTACAAGAAGTAAAAGAAAATGCATTGGCAGCGTATGCTCATCAGGATTATCAATTTGAAGAATTAGTAGATAAATTACATGTACAAAGGGATTTGGGCAGAAACCCTATATTCGATGTCATGTTCACGTTGCAGAATGCGGATGTAGAGAGCTTTTCATTTGAGGAACTAACATTTACAGAATATAAACAGGAAAGTAAGGTAGCCAAATTTGATGTAGCCTTTTCAGCGAATGAAGGGAATGAAGAGATAGCTTTCCTTGTAGAATATAGTAGCAAGCTATTCAAAAAAGAAACTATGGAGCGGATGATTACCCAGTTCTTACAGATCATTTCAGCCATTGGGACAAATGTAACATGTAAAATATGTGAGATAGAAGTCCTTTCTCAAGAAGAAAAGAATGACTTGTTATATGCTTTTAATGATACGTATGTAGATTATCCAAGAGATAAAACATTACAAGAGTTATGGACGGAACAAGTCAAGAAGACTCCACACAAAGTTGCCGTCATGTATGGAGAGCAACAAGTAACTTATAAGGAATTAGATGAAAAATCGAACCAAATTGCTCATGCTTTGAGAGAAAAAGGTATCACAAACGAAGGATTAGTCGCGATTTACTTTGAAAGATCGATTGATATGCTTGCTTCCATCATTGGAATCATGAAAGCTGGAGGAGCTTATATTCCGATTGATGTCAATTTTCCAGTCAGTAGGATGAAGACCATGCTATCGGATTCTCGGGCTACCTTTATCATGACAAAATCACCCTATGTAAATCGGATGGAATTCTACACGGAACTGGCGTCTAACACGGCAATCGAGCACATTATCTATTTAGATTCGATTGAGGATGCTAATGCAGATCATGAAATTTTTAGAACAATCAAATTAGCTGAATATCTATCAAAGACAGGAGAATCGCAGCTTAACGAACACTATATAGTAGGTGCATCTGTTTGTGATGTGGATTATGTAGCCTCTTGCTCGACAGAAGATGTTGAAAATAGGAGTAATCCTACCAATCTTAGTTATATTATTTACACCTCAGGTTCTTCGGGTAAACCTAAGGGAGCTATGGTGGAACATCAGGGGATGGTCAATCACTTATATGCAAAAATAAATGATTTGAATCTTTCAGCAGCTAGCATCATTGCTCAAAATGCGTCCCACTGTTTTGACATATCAGTGTGGCAGTTTTTTGCAGCGTTAATGTGTGGAGGAACCACTATCATCTACTCTAATGAGACAGTGATGAACCCTGAAGAACTCGTGAATAGAGTGATTCAAGATAAAGTAACAATCCTTGAGGTAGTCCCTTCCTTCTTACATGCTATGCTTAACCATTTAGCAGAAAGTGAAAAGGCATTTACAGACCTTGAGTTTTTGCTTGTAACAGGGGAAGAGCTAAAGCCAAAATTAGTTAAAAGATGGTTTGACATGTATCAAGGAATCAAATTGGTGAATGCTTATGGACCAACGGAAGCCTCCGACGATATCACTCATTATGTGATGTCAGAATTTCCTCATATCGGTAAAATCCCAATTGGGAAAACGGTGCAAAATTTGGCTATCTATATTGTGGATGACTATTTGAAACTATGTCCAATGGGAGTCAAGGGAGAGATTGTTGTCTCCGGTATTGGTGTAGGTAGAGGATATATAAATGATGAGGAAAAAACCAAAAAAGCATTTACAATCAATCCTTATTCAAGAGAAGAGAATGAAAGATTGTACAAAACAGGTGATCTCGGTAAATGGCTTCCTGATGGGACTATCGAATATTTGGGACGTCTTGATTATCAGGTGAAAATCAGGGGACATCGGATCGAATTGGGTGAGATAGAAAGCATCATTAATCAACAGGACGCTGTTAAGGAAGCAGTCGTTTTAGTTCATGGTGACGATATTGAAAGACAGTACCTTTGCGCATATATGGTGGTACAGGATGTTGATATTCAGGTGATTAAAAATAGCTTGAAGGACAAGCTTCCTGAGTATATGATGCCAGCCTCCTATGTACTTCTTGAAAAGATGCCGCTCACTTCCAATGGCAAAGTAGATCGCCAAGCTCTTCTGAATATGGAGGGCACTAGAGAAGATTCAAAGAAAATTCCACCACGAAATTTTTATGACAATACAATTGTACAGATTTGGAAGGATGTATTAAAACTAGAGGAAATATATATTCAAGATGATTTCTTTGAAATAGGTGGAAGCTCCATCAATATGATACAGGTTGCCAACCGAATCAAGCAGGAGCTGGGGGCGGAAGTCACGTTTGCTGATTTAATGGTGTATAAAACCGTCCTAGAATTATCTGAGTATATAGCCCAAAAGGAAAACAACGGAAGCCAGTTTAAGAATGTATTTAAAATGAATAAGGGTACAAGTGATAAGAATATTTTCATTGTGCATGGTGCTGGTGGGGACATTTTCCTTTATCGAGATTTAGCCAAATTATTGGAAGATGAGTACAACGTGTATGGCATACAGCCAAAGGGTTTAAATGGAGAGGAGCCATTCTCAAGTAGCTATTATGAAATGATGCATGATTATATCAACGAAATAAGAACCATTCAGAGTGAGGGACCCTATATCATCGCTGGTTATTGCACAGGAGGAATTGTATCCTATGACTTGGTAAATATCTTGGAGCTACAGGGTGATAAAGTTACAGCATTGCTTGAATTGGATCATGAAGCATATATACGGAAGGGAATGTACAGGTCATTTGTACACGTGAACAGCATGATCATAGGAGCGATTGAAGCATGGCGTAAAATTAGTAAAAAAGATAAGGCGTACACTCTGGAAAAATACTCAAAATGGATGAGGAAAGCAAAGCCCATTTCAAAGGAAAGACAGCTTTCGCTTTTACAGAACGTTGAAGATTTACGAAATTATTTTGGTAGAGAGCTTGTAGTAAAATCTAATTATGTTAGTTTAGGCTTTATCAGTAGCCCTACATTGGTAATCAAGGGCGAAGATAATCATCATCATTTGTTAAAAGAAGAGCTTTGGCGAAAAATGGTGAAAGGTCCACTGGAATTCTATGAGGTACCCGGGGATCATGATTCTGTGCTGTATCATCCGCATGTAGATAAAGTGGCTGAGATTATAAAGGCATATTTAAAGAAAAGATCAAATAATTAATCACACAAACCAATGTTCAACCAAGTTGCATATTGTAGGAGGTAATTATGAGGATTGAAAATGATTTCATTGAACGATTAGATAGGATCATAGCGGAATATATGGACAAAGAGTCTATTCCAGGGTTGGCTGTAGGTATTGTAAAGGGTAAAAAAATCGTTTATGCAAAAGGCTATGGAGTAAAAAATGTCGATACGAAAGAACCAGTTAACGAACACTCGCTATTTCATATGGCATCCATTTCGAAGACATTTGTAGCAACTGCCATTATGCAATTGGTTGAGGAAGGAAGAGTAAATTTAGATTCCTATGTAACCGAATATTTGCCCTATTTCGAACTAAGGGATGAGCAATACAGAAGCATTACCATTAGACAGTTATTAAGCCATACCTCTGGAATACCAAATGATTCGAATTATGAATGGGATAAGCCCCAGTATGATGAAGAGGCTTTAGAGAGATATGTGAAAGGCATTACCTACATGGACTTGATGTGGAAGCCAGGAGAAAGGTTTGGTTACAGTGATACGGCTTTTGAAATCTTGGGGGATGTGATTTCAAAAGTTTCAGGGATTTCTTTTGAACAATATATGAAAGAAAATGTGTTAGAGGTTCTAGGGATGAAAGAAAGTCATTTTTATAAGCCAGCTCTTTCAGCTGATTTATTAACTTCTCCGCATATCTTGTATGTAAAGAATGATTACACGGCAAAGGTAAGTGAGATTTTCCCCTATAATCGGACCCATGCTCCAAGCTCTACGCTATGTTCAAGCGCGATCGAAATGTGCCATTATGCGATTGCTAATATGAGTGAGGGAAGCTTGAACGGACAAATCCTCTTACATCCTGATAGTCATGCTGAGCTCTGGAAAAGCCAAGTGCACACGGGATGGGATGGCTTCATGACAGAAATGGGCCTATCTTGGTTCCTAGGCGA
The DNA here is from genome assembly GCA_007833815.1 of Brevibacillus laterosporus. NCBI lineage: Bacteria > Bacillati > Bacillota > Bacilli > Caryophanales > Paenibacillaceae > Brevibacillus > Brevibacillus laterosporus. The sequence goes on from CP033464.1 coordinate 1,321,817, forward strand.
GTACAAAGGGCATAAAGTGAAATCTCATGTAGGTGGAGATACGGGATTTCGTAGTGAGTTCATGGTTTTACCAGAGGAAGGTATTGCTGTTGTTATTATGACCAACTCCGATTATGTGAGTACACAGCCGCTATGCACAACTATTTTAGATATCGTCTTAGGGCAGGAAGCTATCCTGATAAAAAAATCATTAGCCCATCACTTGGCAAGAAAAGTGATTCATACGGATGTCGATATAGCATCAGAGTATTGTTCCTGCAATAAAAACGCTATAGAGGAGTTTTTTGTGGACGCGGGAGAATGCAATTCTATTGCTCATGAGTGGTCTAAGGAAAAAAGATTTGGCGAAGCGATTGAAATGCTTACAGCCTCGATTATTGCCTTTCCCGATTCATCTGTCCTATATGATAGCCTAGGGAAAATGTATGTACGAAGTGGAGAGGACCAACTAGCAATTGAGAGCTATCGTAAATCACTAGAGTTGAACCCGGAAAATGAAAAAACAAAACGAACGATAAAAGATTTGAGTAGTAATGAAACATAAGGGTATGTCTGCATTATGTATTGTTCCGAGAGAATAAGCACTTCATTGAGTGCTTATTTTTTTGTGTAAGATAGCAAAAAGTAGTAAAATATGGGAGGGATTATAATGAAAGAAGCGGTTGTAGGACAACCATGGGCACAACAGGATGTAACCCCGCAAAGTGCAACATCGAATAAGGGAATCTTATTTTCGAAAGATATCATGAATCAATTAAAGGGCTTGCAGAAGAAAAATAATTGGTACAACTTTTTCGCGTTAGGACTTGATTGGTCATTGATTGCTCTCGTCATTGTGTTAGCGCATGTCTATCAAAATATATGGACGTATCTAGGAGCTATCATTGTGATCGGGGGTAGAATGAGAGGGTTGGACAATCTCATGCATGAAGCAAGTCACAATATGCTGTTTAAGAGTCGGTGGCTAAATAAGTGGGTGGGGTCTATTTTCATTGCTTTTCCTGTTATTACGAATTACAAACCATATTGTGATTCGCATTATAAGCACCATAAATATTTATGGACAGATAAAGATCCAGATACATCGGAATTAAAAGCAATGGGTTTAAACCATGCCGTAATCAGTAAAAAGTATTTTATTTTCCGATACATTTTTGGTTCTATTTTCATCAAACATGTTTTTCGGAATGTTTTGAATGCGGTTATTAGGCTTTTTTCTAAACAAGATCAAACGACTGTAGAGTACATCATTAAATTGTGTATGTGGTCCTCTGTGATTGCTCTATCTATTATCTATCATTTTTGGTGGGAGTTAATTCTGTACTGGTTTGTACCGCTTGTCACGATTTTTCCAGTCATTCGTTTTTGGTCTGATTTAGCCGACCATTCTGGTTTAGAAACGTCAGACCCGCTGTATTCGAGCAGAAACTCTTACGGCAATTGGCTGGAGCGATTGATTTTGTATCCACACCATGATACTTACCATATTGTGCACCATCTTTTTCCTTACATCCCGCACTATAACTTGAAAAAAGCTCATCTTGTGCTGATGAGCCATTCTGATTATGCAAAGGCACATCATTGTACTGGATTTTTCAAAACTTTTTTACCAGGGTTTCGATCTGTCATCGACGATATTGTCACTAAATTAAATCACAAATAACAAAAAAGGATGCGTTCTAGAGTAATGAGAGTTCTTGTTCAATGTTCATCTATGTTAGTAGTCCATAAAAACAAGAAGGGAGGTCTACGCTATGGATGTATTAGCTTCCCTGCGAGTAGTTGATATCGACCAGATTTGCTTTCATGAAGCTCATGAAGAAGCGCGTCTTCTACATACTTGCCAATTAATACAGGATGAAGGGGTACTTAGACATACACCTCTTGCTTCACAATTGAGCGATGGTCGCTATCTGATTCTGGACGGTGCTCATCGGACTCTTGCACTGAAAAAATTACAATGCAGTCGGGCTGTTGTTCAAATGGTACATCTGGATAACTGTCATTTGGGAGCATGGAATCATCTGTTGCCAGTGGGAGAGTGGATGAGCCAGTTGAAGAATCATGCTGCTCTATATTGGTCGAAGGAAAGCGAAAATCAATATGGAGCTCCCTTAGCTGAGTTTATTGAGCATGATGGAAATACAAGCTTTGTATATTCAAAAGCGGGAGATGAAAAGCTCACTCGATTGAAAGACTGGCATAGCATAGTAGATTCCTATAATAACTCTTTTCCTGTAAAACGTTTGCCACAAGATAATGGCTTACAGCTTCCTCTGTTAGGGGAGGTGCTACTCCGTTTTCCGTGTTATAGCTTGCAGCAGTTGGAGGAAATTGCGTTAGCCGGTCACATTATGCCAGCAGGTGTTACACGTTGCATGGTTGAGGGACGACTTTTGAATTTAAGAATACCTCTTGAATTTTTAACGAGCCAAGTCTTTCAGCAGGATGAATGGAATGAGTTACTGAGCCGTTGGAAAAAGTCATTGAGACTTTATTCAGAAGCCGTTTATCTATGTGAGGTATAACATATTTTCCCGTGTAGGTGCATGTTGAAGACTGAAATTTAAATAAATGAGGGATTAGTATGATCAATCGCCTTCTATCTATCAGTCATCTTGTAGGAAATACACCTCTTGTTACATTGGATCATGAGGCTATCAATTTATTTGCCAAATTAGAATATAATAATTTGATGGGCAGCGTTAAAATGAGAGCGGCATACTATATTTTGAAACAAGCCATTGAGAGAGGCGATATCACAGAAAATACGACTGTGATTGAATCTACATCTGGCAATTTTGGAGTTGCGCTTGCTACCTTATGCAAAAGACTTGGAATTACATTTATTCCGGTTGTTGATCCCAATATTAGCCCTATTTACGAGAATCTTCTGCATGCTTTTTCGTATCAGGTGGTCAAGGTAACTGAACGTGATGAAACGGGCGGTTTTTTATTAACCAGAATCCAAAAGATTAAAGAACTTTGCCAGTCAACAAAGAACTCGTTTTGGACGAATCAGTATGGAAACATTGATTGTTTCTGGGCGCATTATCATGGACTTGGTGAAGAGATTGCCGCCCATTTCGATGAACTTGATTATGCTTTTATTGGTGTGAGTTCTGGAGGTACGATTTCAGGCGTGTCCAGACGATTAAAAGAAAAGTTTCCACAGATAAAAATCATTGCCGTGGATAGCGAGGGTTCTGTTATTTTTGGAGACCAGCCGAAGAAGCGTTATATTCCGGGGATCGGCTCCAGTATGGTGCCAGATCTATTAAAAGAAGCGGTTATTGATGAAGTGATTCATGTTCCAGAAGAAAAGACCATCGAAGGATGCTATCAATTGTTTGAAAACCACGCGATTTTTGGTGGAGGATCTTCTGGAACTTCCTATTATGCGATTACCCACTATTTCAAAGATAAGCTTTTTGAGAAATCACCTAATGTTGTGTTTCTAGTTCCCGATAATGGCATGGCATACGTCAACACTGTCTATGATAAACAGTGGGCTGATCAACTTCACCAATCAACAAATGAATTAGTAACGACTAGGAAATAACACCATATTCAAATCCATTATGTTAAAAAAGGGCCTCTCTTTCATGCTGTAATAGCATTTTAAGGGAGGCTTTTTTTGTCCCTATCTTGCGGATTATGGAAAGCCTTGATAAATAGGTAGAAAAAAGTTTGACAATACATTTTATTTGTAACTATAATGGTTGCAACTATAACGTACCATTTTACAGATAAGGTGATGAGCGTAACATGACAGTGAAAATTAAAGTGTATTCAGATTATGTATGTCCATTTTGTTTTTTAGCGAAAGCTCCATTTGAGGAAGCAATTGAAGGAAAGGATGTTGAAGTGGAATGGATGCCTTTTGAATTGAGACCAAGTCCATCCTTACAATTAGATCCTTGGAATGATCCCTCCAAACTTTCTGGTTGGAATTCATTCATTGCTCCAACAGCTGAAAAATGGGGAGTCAACATGAAATTACCCCACATGTCACCTCATCCTTATACACACGTAGCGTTTGAAGGATACCATTTTGCTAAGGAGCAAGGTATGGGGACGGAATACAACAATAGAGTGTTTAAAGCATTTTTCCAAGAGGAACAAAACATCGGTGAAATTGAAGTTCTAGTTAAGCTTGCAGGTGAAATTGGTTTGGATGAGGAAGGATTTAAAGAGGCATTGGTAACAAGAAAGTATAAAGAGGTGCAGGAAAAGGCACGTCAGCACGCAGACGAAGAGGCTCAAATCATGGCTGTCCCAACATTTGTGATAGGTGAAGAGCGATTACAAGGGGCAGTAAGTAAAGAAATGTTTGAGAAGGTTTTAGCTCAGGAATTAGGAAAGGTTCGTGCGCCTTCTCCTAATGGTATGCAATGCGATAGTAATGGAAGCTGTTAATGTCAGACATGAACAATCGAAGCGAGAGTAACATCATGTAAAAATAGGAAATTATGAAGCATCTAAGTTTCTTCTGACAGTAGAATTTTTTCTAGTCAAAGTCAAAGTATCGATGTATCCAAGAACCGAGCAGAACGCAGGTTTGAATCCTGTGTCCGCTAGGTTCTTTTTTATATCATATAATGGTTCTATTTCTGATATTGATATCAAAAATAAAACATATGTAACATAAAAGAAATGTAGTTAATTTTGAAACCTTTTTGTTTCTAGTCCGTATAAGTCAATGGGATGAAAAAGTGTGTTTTATTAACAGAATAACTGTTTTTTTGGAGGAGCCTGCCACCGCAGCTTTGCTATGTCTTTTTTTAGCTACGGTTGATGGGCTCTTTTTGTATTTTTTTCCCTTCGTGTGCTCAAAATATAAACATAAAAGAGGTGGAGTAACTATGCTTGTTTTTCAATTAGCAATAATTTTGCTAGCTTCAAAAATTGCTGGAGATATCAGTGTTAAATTAGGTCAGCCTTCTGTATTAGGAAAGCTCCTTATTGGTATCGTTTTGGGGCCTACTGTTCTTGGGGTAGTAACCAATACAGACATTCTTCAGGAATTGAGTCAGATCGGTGTTATCTTACTGATGTTCATTGCAGGTCTAGAAACAGATACAGAGGAATTCAAACGTACTGGTAAGGCCTCGACCTATGTTGGTATTGCAGGAATTATTTTCCCGTTTGCATTCGGTTATCTAGCTGGATTTTTCCTCCAACTTCCTATGATCGAATCTGTTTTCCTCGGTTTGTTACTTTCTGCAACCAGCGTAAGTATTTCCGTTCAAACGCTGAAAGAAATGGGGAAATTGAAATCACGTGAAGGAACTACAATTCTAGGAGCCGCTGTTATTGATGACATTCTTGTCATTGTTGCCTTGGCTTTTGTCATGAGCTTTGCAGGTGGGGACGTTAATCTTGGAATGGTGGTCTTGAAAAAGGTAGCATTCTTCGCAATAGCTATCCTTCTAGCATGGAAAGTGGTTCCATGGGTCTTAAACAGATTTGCCCCGCTTCGTGTATCAGAAGCAGTGATTTCAGCAGGGTTGATCATTTGTTTTATGTATGCTTATTTAGCTGAGTATGCAGGTGTTGCTGGTATCATTGGTGCTTATATTGCAGGTGTTGCCATTAGTTTAACAAAGCATAAGCATGAAGTGTTTGAGAAGGTTGAAACGATAAGCTACTCCATTTTTGTCCCTGTGTTCTTTACGTCAATTGGAGTAACGGCTCAATTCATGGGAATTACTCAGAACATCTGGTTAATTCTTGGACTAAGTGTTATAGCGATACTAACAAAGCTCATTGGCTCTGCGATAGGGGCTAGATTAGCAGGATTTGAGTGGAGAAGCTCTCTAGGTGTTGGTGCAGCCATGGTATCTCGTGGGGAAGTAGCACTCATAATCGCAGCCATGGGTCTAGAAGCTAATTTGCTAAGCGGTGATATGTTTGCGGTTATTGTAGTTGTGGTCTTGATTACGACGATTGTGACACCGCCTATGATGAAGATGTTTCTGAGTAAACCTAGTGGGAAAAAACAAAATGCTTAGTAGGTAAACGAATTTCCTTTGTGTGGACAGTGAGGGTTTCTTAGCATCTATATTTGAGATGATTAGAAACTTTCATTGACTGCTGGAGGGAATTTTTTTATGGGGAAAATTTCGAAAAAGCATCAAGGGAATTAGGTATAATTTATTATATGAGAAAAATGACAATCCTTAAAAACACATTATGAGAAAAAAGGAGTACGCCATGAAAGGATTATCAAGAGATGAAGAGCGTCTATTACATGAACTATATAAACCTACTTCTAATTTTGCGTTATTAGATAAATCGAATGATATGGAGCAAGAAATCTTCTCTTACCTAGCTAAATCCGGTAGCATGGTCACTCTTCTTCATCTATTGCCTCTAGCTGTTGCAAGAAAAGAGAGTGCAATAGAAACGATACATATAATAATGAAAAGGCACTCCTATAGAAAAATGATTAGTCTAGATCAACATGTACGTAGAATAAATTTATATAATTATAGCCCTATTTTCAAACCATGGTATGAACTACAGCCAACCGATGTTACCTCTGTCTTATTGGAAAGTGAGCAGAGTGTTACATTTATTGGTGTATGTACATTTCATTCAAATGGATACGTTAGAGAAGCTGCTGTCAAAAAGTTAGGTAGCCAGTTTTCTGGACTAGAAATTCCGTTTCTTCTCCTACGTTTAAATGATTTTATTCCTACCATTCGTTTCCTAGCATTCAAAGCTTTGAAACAAAGAATACAGACTAAATTTGCTAGAAACTTTCTGTTGTCTATTTCGTTAGTTAAACATTTAGAAATATACTATAATCGTGAAAAATTTACCGATTTAGTAGAAGAGATTTATCGTTTGTTGAAAATGGATGATTGTCGAACTGAGCTTGTGAGCGGTTTTCATTCCTATGATCTTGATGTCCGACGTTTTTGTTTTCTGATGGCATGTAACCTTCCAGATATGAATCATAATGATATTTGTAGCCAGGCTTTTGCTCAAAAGGATATGTTTATTCGTCTTTATACGCTTCAGCAAGTGTCTACTAATTTGTCTAAAAACGAATTGATGAACTGGCTAAAATGTGCCAGAACAGATGTTTCTCCACCTGTAAGGCAATGTGCGCTTAAGATGATTGTCGACATTTTCCCAGAACAGGCTCCTGAAGAGTTGATAAAGGCACTTCTAGATAGAAATAAAACGATTCGGGAGACAGCGAGATATTATCTAAGAGAGAAACCAATCGATTATGCAGCATACTACAGAGAAAAATTGAGCCATTCAGAACAGCAAGTGATACAGGTAGCGATTACAGGATTAGGTGAAACGGGTTCAAAAACGGATGCTTCTTGGATATTGGCATTTATAAATCATGAAAAAGCCCGAATTAGTAGTGCTGCTGTTAAGGCATTGTCCAACCTTGATGCAGACAATTATGAGGAAGTGTTTATTACGTCTCTGCAAGCTGATAAACGTGGTGTATCCCGTGAAGCAAGACAAGCTCTTTCGCAATTGGTTACAGTCTCTCATGCTGAAAGACTTTGGGACATTTATCAAGAAGATGATCGTATACATGTACAGAAAAATATTTTAAATTTGTTCAAGCTAGTGGGAAAGCGAGACAGTATTTTTTATTTATTACGTGCTTGTATAGTTTCAAAGGAAGAAGTTAGAGTGCAGGCAGAGCGGTATGTAATAACTTGGATTAGAGGATACGGTACTATATTTTATATCTCCTTATCTAAAGAAAAGTGGAATGTGCTACAACTACTTTTACAGCAAGTGAATAACTATTTGTCTCAAAATACAGTGGATGAAATGACAAATCTTATTGAGAGAAACAAGTATTAGGAAGTAGGATCAAGAAGAATAGTGAAGGGGCGGTCACCTACATCGAAGCTTTCCATTTCAAGGAATAGAAGGAGTGATAACTTTGAGTCAGATCAACATAATACCTATTGGACAAGTTACGTCTTCAGTGACTGACAAAGTATATGAAGGCTGGGGGGAGATGATTTCATACATAGATGCAAACGATAAGACGTTTGTCTTAGACATCAAACCATACATTAGTGAGTTTGATTCAAGAGAAAATGTTCGTATACCACTGTGGATGAATGAGTTAATGAAGAATTATTTCTAAAGTCTAACGGTGAGTTAGGTAAAAAGGGCGCAGACAATTAAAGTAGGCACCCTTTTTTTCATAGGCAGAAGTGATTCTATCTAGTTTGTAATCATTTCGACTTATTATTTTGTATCAACTAATCTATCGTTCTCTAACACCGCGTGTACACCTACAACATCGTTCACCAACTGAGTGATGCGCAAATCGACGACGAGGCTGGCTAGATTTAAGGCTTCTTTTCGCTCATAGCCGTATAGCTCCTGCATCCAATCAATCATGCCCTCCAGTGCAATCATGGAGGCTTCATGTAAATCTTTATGGAAACCAAAAGTGATTTTACTAGACGGTGTTTGTGCTCTTGGGTAAGAAAGTACTTGATCTACCACTGTAAGAGTCAGGTCAACCAACTCCATAGGGCACTCTATTGCAAGGCCAGATACTTCCCCATCACCTTGGGCTGCATGTCCGTCCCCTACGGAAAAAAGCCCACCATCAACAGGAATAGGTAAATATAAGGTGCTTCCGGGCACTAGCTCTTTGCAATCTATGTTACCGCCACAGTAGCGAGGAGGAGTAGTGGAATGAATACCTGGTTCATCTGGGGGCATACCCAACACCCCCATAAATGGGTGAAGGCGAATTTTATGTCCTCTATCGCTAGTTCCTATCATGCTAGTCGCATCCAGTTTCCAGACTAAACCATACTGTCTTCCTTCATGCATCCCTAAACGATTGTTTACGTCACTAGTAAATCCACCACCTCCACTCCAGCCCCATGTACCTACGCGTAATTCATTAATATGTATGGCCAAGCTTTGACCAGCCTTGGCTTCGGAAATGTATAAGGGGCCAATGAGGGCATGCCCACTATCTTGGGGATGTTCACGAGTACAAAACTCTATTCTTCTACCGTCTACCTGTTCAGGACCAGCGTTCCAATCTGCATCAAGCGTCTCAAATCGAACAGTATCACCAGAATGGATTGTCAGAATAGGGGCAGATTCTCTGCTGTAAGAACCATGCAGAGTCGATCGTTCAGGGCGGATTGTATGTGTAGCCATAACTAATTGCCTCCTTGGTAGATTATTACAATAACTTTATATCAGGATAATACCGAGGAGGTAAAAGGTACAGGTTTATTTATTTCTATTTACGCCCATTCTATAGCAGCACCTAATGAAAGACTTTTTTTCACATCAATGATCCGCTGATTACGACTACCACGAAAGCGCAAGGAGGTATCCTTTTCTTCGCTTTTAAATTTTCCATCAATGATGACATCACATAGCTCTAATAGCTGACGGTGTTTGTCTTGATGGAGCAACGCTTCAAAAGTAAATCCAGTGTAGGCCCAGACTGTCTTATCTGGACAAGCGTTGCGAAAGCTGGTGACAAAGGAGATACAAGCATCTGCTGAGAAAAAAGGATCTCCTCCACAGAGGGTCATGCCATGTAATAATGGATTAGTTGAAATCTCCTGAATCACTTCTTGTTGGCGTGAAGGCGTAAAAGCTTGACCGTAGTTGAAGTCCCACGATTCAGGATTAAAGCAACCTGGGCAAGCATGACGGCAGCCGCTCACAAAAACGACTGCTCGCAATCCAATGCCTTCATTGATGCTTTCGCTTCGATAGTCGCAGATATGCATGAGTTGATTCACTGGTGTTTCACCCGATCCAGCACCTCAGCTTGTTTTGCAGAGTTAAAACGTTCTGTATAATCGCCTGTAATGTAGCCAGTCACACGGCGCAGTCGTTGAAAATGAACAGAATTCTCATCGCTCCCACAACTTGGACAACTCATGCCGATAATCCCTTCAAAGCCACAATGTGGACAGCGATCCAGTGGATGATTAATGGAGAAATATCCTACGTTGCTTTTTAATGCGTGCTGAACAATCTGCTGAAAAGCTACCGTATTTTGTCTGGCATTTCCATCTAGCTCAATATAGGTAATGGCCCCCGCGTTGCATAGCTCATGGAAAGGTGCTTCTAGCTTAATTTTTTGGAAAGCTGGTAGGGAATAGTAGACTGGAATGTGAAAGGAATTGGTATAGTATTCACGATCCGTAATTCCTGTGAGCTTACCATGTGTTTTTTGATCAGCTTTCGTAAATTTACCTGACAAGCCTTCAGCAGGAGTAGCGAATAAAGTAATGTTCAAGTTGTGTTTTTCGCTCATATCATCGCAGTATTGTCGCATGAATGAAATAACAGAGAGAGCGCGTTTGTATACCTCAGTATCTTCCCCGTGGTGTTTTCCATAAAGGGCATACATACATTCTGCTAATCCAATAAAACCTACAGCAAGGCTACCGTGTTTAATTAACTCAGCTACCTCTTGATCAGGATGTAAATCTTTACCGCCCTCCCAGACACCTTCGCGCATCATGAAATCCGATGCTTTCGCTGGTTGTTTGGCTTGAATACCAAAGCGGTGAATTAACCCATTGATAGCTGTATCCATATAAGTTTGTAGCGCTTTGTAAAAGCCAGCTATGTTTGCTTGATCGCGTTGTTCTCGACAAATGCCGTATTCAATCCCCAATTTTACAAGATTGATCGTGTTAAACGAGAGATTTCCCTTTCCGCTACTATAATTTCGTCCAAAACGGTCTGAGATAGATCTTGTCCGGCATCCCATCGTAGCGATAATAGTATTAGGATCATCCTCACGATAGTAAATGAGATTGAAGGTAGCATCTACATTGACAAAATTAGGGTAGAGACGCTTGCTGGAGCATTCAATCGCTTTTTGGAACAGGTCATAGTTCGGATCGCTCTCTGCCTGATTAACCCCTGTTTTGCATTGAAAGATATGCTGTGGGAAGATCGGTGTTTCGCCATTTCCTAATCCTTTAATTGTTGCATTCAATAGCGCATGCGAGACCAAGCGTCCTTCCGTAGAGGTACACATGCCATAATTAAGGGAAGTAAAAGGAATTTGTCCCCCGGCTCGGCTGCTCATCGTATTCAGATTGTGGATGAGAGATTCAGCTGCCTGATGGGTTTCTGATACTGTTTCTTCTAAGGCATAGGCATAGCTCTGTGGAAAATCCTGCTTTAGTTTTTCGTTATCCATATAAAGCTGGTCATCATTTAAGTCGGACAAAGTAAGATCGAAACCTTCGTTAAAATAATGAATTCCCTTTTTAACATGTTTGACGAAGGATTTTCGGACATATGGAGCGAGGTCCCAGTCAATTTTGTTAGCGGAAACACCACCGAATTGGCTGTTTTGCTGAGATTGAAAGATAATTGCAACCAGAGCCATTGCAGTCATAATACTCTGTGGGGTGCGAACTGATCCGTTTCCTGTATTAAATCCATCTGCTAGTAGGCGATCAAAAGGAATGAAAATACAGTTGGTTGTTCCAATTGCATACTGATCCAAATCATGGACATAAACATAATGTTGATCGATGGCTTCACGTAGCTCGGTAGGTAGAACATATTGTTTCACATGCCATTTGGCGTATTCGGAGCCCATTTTACTCATTTTTCCGCTGAATGATTCTCCGTTCACATTGGCGTTTTCTCGGAGTAAATCCATATCCTGTAGACCGATTACGGCTTCACTAATGTTGTATAGTTCGCTTTGTTTTAGGCGATTGCGATCCCGTTGTTGACGGTAAGAAGTAAAAGAATGAGCGATGTCATTGTGATATTTTTCACATAAATGTGCGATAAGTAACTCATGGACTGTTTGTGTGAAAAGTGGCTTCACTTTGTTATTTTGTTTTTGCTCCGAGGTAAGTAGTTGCTGTTCAAGCTGCTCTTGAATCCAAAGGGCAATCTCTTCACAAAGTGCCGAATTTGCAGTTCCTGTTACAGCCAAGCATGCTTGGGTAATTGCTGTGTTAATCTTTTCTACCTGAAAAATTTCCTGACGACCATCGCGTTTCATTATAAGCATGAAAAAAAGCCTCCTGTAATTGTAAAAGCCTGATATTTGAGTAAAGAAATACGACGATATGGAATAAAGTGGTAATAATCCGATTAAAATGTAAGAAGCATTTCCCCCAATTTTTAAAAAGGGAAAATGCTTCCGTAAATGTGATTTACGCACAATATATAGTCTACGAATTACAAATTACATCAATATATCGTATGTGTCAAATGACGGTACTGTGACTATAGCAGTTAGATACATATGCTACAAATAGTCAGACATGATCTTTTCAGTGTCATATGGCGTCACACCGCGCAGGGGACAGCTTACTAGATGTGAATAGTAAACCTACTACCAGCGCAATAATTTCTTTTAACGGAATATCTAACTGCACAAGCTTATCCAAAACCTGATATTCTTGTATAAAGAAAACTTAGATCATCCTTGTCTGTTGCAAAGAGAGGGGTTTTGGATTGAAGGAGATTCCAGAAGATTTGCTCAAATTCTGCTTCATCTCCAAGATCAATGACGGTTAATTGATTACGATCAAGTAAGGGAATGAGAAACGATGACAAAAGAGCACATCAATGTTTGCCCCCATGATTGTTGGGACACCTGTAGTATGACAGTGACCGTAGATGAAGCTGGAAAGGCTGTGAAAATTCGCGGTAACAAAGAACACCCTGTAACCAAGGGCTTTCTGTGCATCAAGGTAAATAATTATTTGGAGCGGGTTTATCACCCAGAGCGAATCTTGTATCCAATGAAGAGAATCGGTAAAAAAGGGGAAGGAGCATTTGAACAAATCTCGTGGGAGGAAGCAATTCAACAAATTACAGATGCCTTCAAGGAGACTATACGTCAATATGGACCTGAAGCTGTATTACCTTATAGCTATGCTGGTACCATGGGGCTGATAAACTACGGCAGTATGGATCGGCGCTTTTTTGGGAAAATGGGTGCTTCTCGTCTGGCCCGTACTTTATGTGCATCAGCAGCATCAGCAGCTCTACACTCTGTATACGGAACACGACTCGGTGTTGATCCAGAAGACATGGTACACTCACGCTTGATTATCGCCTGGGGTACCAATACCATTCATACTAACGTCCATCAGTTCCCGATTATGGAAGAGGCAAGAAAGAATGGTGCAGTATTGGTGGTCATTGATCCTTATAAGCATGAAACGGCGGAAAAAGCTGATATTCATCTGCAAATTAGACCGGGTACAGATAGCGCTCTTGCATTGGGCATGATGCATTTATTAATCAATAATGATCAGCTGGACCATGCCTACATTACCAACTATCTACAAGGCTTTGAAGAACTAAAAGAGCGAGTAAAACCATATACTCCAGCACATGTTGCCGATATTACTGGGCTAACGGAGCAAGAAATAATCGAGTTTACACAATTATATGCGACCACTAAGGCTTCCCTTATTCGCTGTGGATTCGGTCCACAACGCCATACAACTGGGGGAGAAATCATTCGTACGTTGGCGGTACTTCCAGCCTTAACAGGAGCTTGGAAAGAGCTAGGCGGCGGTTTTTTACTCGCAAATATGGATGTAGGAATTAATTATGAGAATCTGTATCGGCCCGATGTTTATGAGGGAAATCCTCGAGAAATAAACTGTGCACAATTAGGCTCTGCCTTGTTGCAACGCGAAAAACCAGTAAAAGCCCTTTATGTCTACAACAGTAATCCAGCTTTAGTTACCCCTGACGCTAACAAGGTTACGGAAGGATTAATGCGAGAAGATTTGTTTACCATTGTCCATGAGCAGCATATGACAGAAACTTGTCGCTATGCTGATATTATATTGCCTGCTACAACAACCTTGGAGCATGTAGATATTCATACGTCCTACTGGCATTTGTATGTACAGGTAAATGAACCTTCTATTGAGCCTTTGGGGGAAGCTAAACCAAATACGGAGACATTTCGTTTGTTAGCCAAGGCGATGGGATATACGGAAGACTGCTTTAGGGATAGTGATGAGGATTTGATTAGGCAGGCTTTGAATTCTCCCCACCCGTTTCTGAAAGGAATTACGTATGAGACGTTGAAAGAGAAGAAATATCAGAAAATATCGTTTGAAGGAGAACACTTCTTTCCTTTTCAGCAAGGCTTCCTGACCCCAAGCAAGAAGATCGAGGCGCTTGCCCCACAAATGAAAGAGCTAGGCTTGGAGCCATTGGTTAACTACACACCGCTTGAGCAAAAAGAAGAAAATCCTGGGCAATATCCGCTACATTTTTTGACGGTGAAATCAAAGCATTTCTTAAATTCCAGCTTTGGCAATGTAGAGACATTAAAGAAGCGAGAAAAAGAACCGGTCCTCTATATGAATCCCCAAGATGCACTTTCACGAGGGATCGAAGAGGGAGATCAGGTGAAGGTATATAACGATCGTGGAGAGATAGTCCTCCCAGCTAAAATCAGCGAAAAAGTGGGAGTCGGTGTGTTAATTACTCCTATTAATCTGTGGAAAAAGAATGTTAATGTGACAACCTCAGAAGCGTTAACAGATTTAGGTGGTGGGGCAACGTATTACACCAATTTTGTAGAAGCAGTCAAATTAGGATAGAGGGTTGAGACTCCCACGGCTAAAGCCGCAAGCTGACACCTTCGGTATTATTGGGATTCTTGGGTGGTAGACGGTCGTGCATTTCTGCTAACCGTAGTTCCCCCAAGTTCAGGGCTGTCTCATCAGCCCGTCCTAAGACAGTGCATATAGCATCTTAGGCTGACAGACTGTTACCATCTGCCACAGGTTGATTCATGATATTGATCGCTCCAACCCGATCACGATGAGCGTTGAATCCGCATGAACATTCGTACCTTCTATCTTTCACTTTGTTCTTCTCCGCACAGGCAGGACAAGATTGAGAAGTGTAGGCAGGATTTACCTCCACAACCTTTATGCCGACAAGGTTTGCTTTGTAGGAGATGAATTGTTGAAGCTGATAAAAAGTCCAACTATGCAGATTCTTTGCGTTTTTGCGGCTTGTTCTTGCCGTCTTGCGAATATTCTCTAGTCGTTCAAGCTTGATTATTGACACACCTTCCTGAATGGCTGTATCTACAATTTGCCGACTAATCTTATGGTTTTGATCTTTCATCCAACGTTGCTCTTTATTACCTAGCTTACGAATGGCAGACAATTTTTTGAGTTTACCTAATGTACGTCTACGTTGTTGGTGCTTTCTTCGTATGTACTTGTTTTGTCTGCCGTTTCCAAAGAATCGGGTTCTACCTATAGAAGTTACAGAAACAGCAGGAACTTTCAAACCAAGATCAATACCCATGATGTTTTCGTTGTTTGTTACGCTTGTAGGTACTTCTACCGAAATTTGAGCGTACCATTTCCCTGACTTTTCGACGATGCGCATCAATCCAAGTTTGGCTTTTCTTAACAGTTCCATATCTCTGCTAGTCGCTGTAGCACGAAACGCTGTTTTCTTCGTCTTTTTATCTACAACGATAGGGAAAGCAACTGTATTTTCGGATACCGTGTAGTTTTGATTGTTAACGAAATATACAGATTTTTTAAGAATTGGACGAACACCAAGTTTCTTGATTTTACTGAAAACAATTTTGGCATCACGAATCGCTTGATTACAAACGGCAGACGGAAGAATTGTTTCTACATCTTTTGTAGTCATTTTCGGAAATGCCCCTCGTTGTTCAGCCCGTTTGGTTAGTTGATTGACTACCCGAATGTACTCATTTCCTAATTGACGTAGAATGGCTGGTTGATCAGGAAATATGCGTATCTTAACGGTTAAAGCTTGCATGTGTTCACCCCCTTTTCTTTTGTTCTTCAACATAACGCTTTACTGTTTCGCTTGATACGTTTCCTGCTGTACTAACGAAAAAAGAACGTGTCCACAGACTAGGCAAATGAGCAAGATGCTTAAACTCCTGCCTTACTATTCGAGAGGTCACTCCCTTCACTTTTGCCATTACGTCTGATGGAGAATCGGTGGGAAGACAGTTCAGGAACAGATGGACATGATCGGGCATAACTTCCATTTCCACAATAAGCCAGTTATTCTGATGGCATATTTCAGCCAATAGCTCCTTGAATCGAATTTCCACTTGTTTTACTAACACTTTTCTTCGATAACGAGGGCAGAAAACAAAATGATAGTTAATGAGAGATACTGTTGTAGTTGTATCAGTTTAATTGTACAACTACAACAATTAAACGAAAAGAAAAGTACACGCACATGTGCTAGGTGTTTGCCCCGCCCATCCCATGAAGGGATGTTCTGGCAAAGCCGTCTTTCATCCCACGATTAAAACCGTGGGCTTTCAGTCGGCAATTACTGTAAGAGTCCTTCAGCCTGTTAGTTATTTCCCGAACAATTGCTCAACCTTATGTTGCAATTCTCCCCAGAACATAGAAATGTCTGGTTTGGCATCACCGATGATGCTCTCTCCTGCTTTCCCATGCTCGTAAATCACATCTTTGTTTTTGTTTACAGTTTGTAGATATTCAGTTACGATGCCCGCAGTCTTAGTGCCGCTATGATCCTTGGTAAATTGTTCGTAAGCTTTTTTTACCTCTGGCAATAGTTTCATTGTTTTTTCATCAATAGCTTCGTAGCGATAGTTGCTGAGATATTCTTGTAGATAGGTTTGGTATAAATTCCTAACATCCGTTTTCTTTATTCCTTTATCATATGTGGTTAGGTATTTCTCCACTTTTACGATACGTTCCCCCAGCTCTTGACGCGTAATCATTAGACTACCATCACTAGAAATTGGTTTATTAGATTCATCCCTCTGTAGCTCCATGTAAGCCTTCATATCATCGGTAAGGTAGCTGGAGTATTCACCACGTAAGGCTTCATAATCTACTTTCCAATACAAATCTCCTTGATGATCTGACAAGGCTAACTTACCAGCAAATTTATCCTGCATGTATTTCTTTAGAGGCTCATCTTTTATTTTCGTAACATCCATAGGGAAGCCAATCTCATACAGCTTTTGAGCATTACTATTCTCTGCTAATAACTTGCTAAAGCTTTCATTAAGTTCGATCAGGTGAGTGGCATAATACTCATCCAGAATGACGAGTAGTTGATCGGCTGTTTCACTTTTTACATTTTTGATGGTCTTATCCAAGTAGGTGATTAATTCAACGGGTTCCTTTGCTTGCAAGGTGACTTCCTGCATTTTTTTAATTGCATCTTGATCAGCATTTTGTTGATCCTTCTGTGGAGCTGTAGTCTGAGAGGAGGCCTCTCCTTGAGGGGGCTGTGTGCTTGTAGAACCAGTATTTCCACAGCCAGTCAATAATCCAACGGCTAACACCGAGTTAAGCACAAGGTATCCTGAACGTTTGATGGTAACCACTCCGTCTATTTTATTTTTTGAAAAAATTGTAAAATTTTCTATCTATGTTATCAGACGATTACGTAGGTCAATTGGTTTCAAATATACAGCTTGCTTTGCTATACTGCAAATAGTGCTAAGATATTGATAATGCTTATCAATAAGCTGATTATGACGGAACATAGAAAGTGGCGACATATATGTCAGATCAACGACAGCAACAATATCAGTATCCTGACGAGTTGGATACAAGATTAGATCAATACCAATTTAAATTACGAGATATTGAGCTGCTAAAGGGAAGTTATTATAAGCCAGTACCACTGATCCATCAGCTGACTACCTCTTATGTCTTGATTGTGGCCATCAAAGGTCAAGGCCATGTCCTCATTGGCGAGCAAATTCATCTACTAAAAAAGGATGGGGTTTATGTATGTACACCATTCCAAACACTTGGAATGGAATTGACTTCAGAGGAAGAAGCCCATTTTTACGTCATTTATTTTCACGTGTACCAAGAATCAGGAAAACAGATGTTACGTTTGAAATCTGTGCGTGATAAGGGTCCTTTTGGGGTAGGCGGGGAAATCCTACATAGCACTTCCCATCTTACTATGATGTGCCAAACGATCGATAAGCAATGGCATAGCCTGAAATCAACGGAGCCCTTTTTGGGCCAAATCTCCTTTTTACAGCTTATCCATACGCTTATGAATAATAAATATGTTCGTTGCGAGGATTCTAAAACTGCTGTTGCCAAAGCTAAAACTTATATGGAGACGCATTACAACAAGAGTCTTAGTCTAGAGGATATGGCTAAAATTGCGGAGATAAGTCCCAAATATTTTGGTGAGTTGTTTAAAAAGACGTATGGGATAAGTGCTATTGATTATTTGACACAGGTACGAATGAATCAGGCAAAGCAATTTATGAGTCGTTCGCAAATTCGCTTAAAGGATGTTGCTCATCAGGTTGGTTATAATGATGAATTTTACTTCAGTCGCAAATTTAAACAGGAAGTAGGTGTCTCACCCACTGCATACATGAAGCGATGTCAGAAAAAAGTAGCGGTATACAGTCATAGGCTACTTGGCTATGTGCTGGCGTTACACGTGATTCCTTATGCGGCCCCACTTCATCCAAAATGGTCGTCCACGTACTATCAGAAGTATCGTAATGAAATACCTATTCATTTAAGTGCGTACCGAGTGGATCAAAATTGGGAAAGTAATATTGAGGTATTGGAACAAATCAAACCGGACTTTATTATCAGCATAGATCAGCTAGAAACAAAAGAGAAAGCAAAGCTGGAACAAGTGGGATCAGTGAGCTATGTCTCATGGACTGATACTGATTGGAGAGTACGATTCCGACACACAGCAGAGCTATTACAAGTACCTCAGGATGCAGACATGTGGCTCAAGGCATATGACCGCAAACTAAAAAGGATCAGAGAGAAAATAAGAGGAACAATAAACAACGATACTTTTCTCATTATCCGTATTTTGAAACAAACCATATATGTATACAGCAATTCAAGCATGACTCAGGTATTTTATGGTGATTTACAGATGGTTCCTGCGCACCCATTGCTTGAAGAAGGGGTCGATGAAGAAATAACCTTACAAAAGTTAGCTCAGTATGATCCAGATCGCATATTAGTACTTGCATGCCCTGAGACGGAGACGCTAGATTACTGGAAACACCTACAGCTGACGGCAGAATGGCAGGAAATTAGAGCAGTTCGCTTGGGCCAAGTCTATGAAATCTTATCAAACCCATGGCTTGATTACTCTCCGCTAGCTCATGAGCGCTTGATCGAGGATGTCCATCGTCTCTTTTCTGGAAATCGTCCATATTGATTCCGGAAATCGTTCATGGTCGGGCAGACTCTACTCCTCTATAATCGTAAATGAGAATTATTATCAAATATTTCAGCTGGTCTTATCGAGAGGGGACATTATAAACATGAATAAACGTAAATATCTTGGAGTAGGGCTAGTAGCCTTTTTGGCTCTCATGGTAACAGCTTGCGGTGCGAAAACAGAGACAACAGCACCTACCAATGCACAAAGTACGGCAGCTACTAGTGGCGACAGTCAAAAAGCATCAGAATCAGCAACAGGCGAAACAAGAACGGTCAAGTATCTTGATCAGGAATATAAAATTCCAGCTAAGACAGAACGCATTGTCATTACAGGTAGTATGGAATCTATGGAGGATGCTGTGGTTCTAGGTGTACAACCAGTAGGTGCGATATCTGTAGGTGGAAAGTTCCCAGATATTTTTGCTAGTATTACTGGTTCAGCAGAATCCATTGGTGAAAAAATGCAACCAAATATGGAAACCATCCTGAAATTAAAACCAGATGTGATCCTGGGATCGTCAAAATTTAAGCCGGAAGTATATGAGAAATTTGGTAAAATTGCGCCAACGTTCCCAGTTTCTCATATCTCAAGCAATTGGGAAGCCAACTTGCACCTGTTGGCTGAATTAACAGGTAAGCAAGCAGAGGCAGAAAATGAGCTTAAGAAATACAAAGAAAGCGTAGTAGCGGCAAAAGCGTCTTTGGGCGATAAGCTAAAGGATAAAAAAGTGGTAGCGATACGTCTTCGTCAAGGCAATATCAATATTTACCCAGAGAAGGTGTTCTTTAACCCATCCTTGTATGCAGAATTAGGTTTTACTGCACCGGCAGAAGTTAAAGCAGCAAAAGCACAAGAGATTGTGTCTTTAGAAAAATTTAGTGAAATAAATCCAGATTATATCTTCGTGCAATTTTCACCGGATGAAAACAAAGATCAACCTAAATATTTAGAAGATATGGAGAAAAATCCGATCTGGCAAAGCATGAGTGCCGTGAAAAATGGTCATGTCTACGTGAATGTAGTAGATCCACTTGCACAAGGTGGTACAGCATGGAGCAAAATCAACTTCTTGAAAGCTGCGGTGGAAAAGCTGTCCAAGTAGATAAAAAGGCGAGAAGAGTGCTATGAGAGTAAAAAAATCAATACCAGTTATCATTTTGTTGACGTCACCGGTTTTTATTGTGCTCTTGATGGCACTATCCATCTTCTATGGCGCTAAGAACATAGAGATAAGCACAATACAGGATGCCATTTTTCAGTTCGATTCCGGTAATGTTGATCATCAGATTATTATGCATTCCAGATTGCCAAGAGCAATAGGTTCACTACTGATTGGTGCATTTTTAGCGATATCGGGAGCCCTGATGCAGGGGATGACCAGAAACTTTCTGGCATCTCCCTCTATTATGGGGGTATCAGATGGCTCAGCATTTGTTATTACGGTGTGTATGATCTTTATGCCAAACACATCTTCCCTGCACATGATTTTGTATTCCCTGGTTGGTTCAGCGATAGGGGTAGGAATTGTTTTTGGTTTTGCTTCCCTACTACCCAATGGAATGACCCCAGTCAGATTGGCTATTATTGGAACAGTTATTGGAACAGTCCTAAGTAGCATATCGCAAGCCTTATCCACTTATTATCAAATATCGCAGAACGTTAGTTTTTGGTATAACGCGAGATTACATCAGATTGATCCAGGATTGATTACATTAGCAATTCCGTTTGCTCTAGTTGGTATTTTGCTTGCGTTATTTTTGTCTAAATCCATTACGATCCTGTCATTAGGAGAAGAGTTAGCGGTTAATTTAGGACAGCGTACAGCTTTGATTAAAGGGCTGACTATGCTGACTGTTGTGATTTTGACCGGTATTTCTGTTGCCTTAGTAGGTAAGATTGGGTTTGTTGGACTAATCGTTCCACATATTGCTCGTTTTTTGGTAGGAATAGATTATCGTTGGGTCCTACCCTGTTCAGCAGTGATTGGTGGTATATCCTTAGCATTTTGCGATATCATTAGCCGCTTTATTAATTACCCCTTTGAAACACCAATCGGGGTGGTTACCTCGTTGTTTGGTATCCCATTCTTCCTCTATTTGATTGTTAAAAAAGGGGGAGAAAAACATGGTTCCTAGCAAAAAAAAATCGCATGCTTTTGCCAAGAAGTCAACGGCTCGTTTCTGGATGGTTGTTGTAACAAGCATTTTTCTTGGATTGGTAGCGATTTATGTCAGTGTTACAAATGGCGAATTTGATATGACGATCAAAGACGTAATAAACACACTACTGCGTAATGATCCTAAACCTGAATTTGATCTGGTGATTTTTGAATTTCGTTTACCTCGTATTGTGATTGCGGCGCTTGTTGGTATGGGACTAGGTTTGGCGGGTACCGTTGTTCAGGCAATTACGCGAAATGGACTTGCTGATCCCGGAATACTAGGCATTAATGCTGGTGCAGGGGCCACTATTGTATTATTTATCTATCTGTTTGAAGGGAAAATGGGTGGCAACGGCTTGTTGACAACATTAGCCATGCCTTTGTTTGGTTTGGTGGGGGGCTTACTCTCTGCCTTGCTAATCTATCTATTTGCTTGGCAAAAGGGAAAATTAGACCCACAACGTCTTATCTTAGTTGGGATCGCCGTTGGGACGGGGTTAGGGGCGTTTACTCTCTATCTGTCTCTACGCATGGACGCAAAGGATTTTGAGATGGCAACGGTTTGGATGACAGGTAGTATTTGGAGTGCAAACTGGATCTATATTCTGGCTATGCTACCTTGGTTTATCCTGTTTATCCCGATCCTTTTCCGTAAAGCCAACATCTTAAATTTATTGCAGCTAGATGAAGGTAGCGTTAGAGGACTAGGTGTGTCTACAGAAAAAGAAAAAATGGTGCTCTTACTTGCTAGTGTCGGGATCATTAGTGCATGTGTATCTGTGTCAGGTAGCATTGGTTTCATTGGATTAATGGCTCCGCATATTGCCAAAGCTCTAGTAGGAAATCATCATGCACGTATATTGCCCATGTCTGCTTTGATGGGAATGCTGTTGGTTCTAGTGTCTGATTTTATTGCCAAGACCGTATTCTCACCTGCGGAACTTCCTGTAGGTATAGTGGTTGCTATTATAGGGGGACCATACTTCCTTTATTTGTTGTACAAAGCAAGGGCGTAGAGGGTTATCGATTCAATATTTCATTAATAAAAGCCTGGAGCATATAACTCCAGGCTTTTGCATACAAAAAGAAATGTTCTCTTATGTTAGGAAAAGCGTTAGTACAGCAATTTACGCGCTCTCTTTTTTCCCATAAGGAAGTAAGCTGTCTACGGCTGCCATACTACTGCCATTCAATGTAAGATATAGCCCCATTGTGAAGAGTGCTAGATCAAATTCATAGCCACCTATGAAACCAGCTGCCAATTTTACTTTTAAGGTAGCTCCTACCATAATGACCATGAGTAAAAATGAAATGACACGAGTTCCTAGTCCTAGAATTAATAGAATACCTCCTACTAATTCGATGGTTCCGACTACATAAGCTAGGAAGCCTGGTAGGCCGATACTTTCGAAAAATCCTACAATGTTTTCAATGCCCCCCTGGAATTTATCAAGACCGTGTAGCAAGAAGGTTAAACCTAGTACAACACGAAGAATGAGTGCGCCAAGCTGTTGTTTGTTTACCACTTTTGTTTATCCCCTTTCGGATAATATTTAGTTACTTACTAATTACAAGTATAATAATGTTATTGTTTATTTTTGTCAAGGGTCTAACTATAATGTTGATTTTTTCCTGTCAGGTCCTATCTATATGCACATAAAATGCTCTTCATAACTTCTTTATATTTACTACATAAGTTCCACACTTCTTTTTCGTATGCTAGAAAAAAAAGGGGAGGAACAAATATGAAAAAAATGATCTTCACTCTAACATCACTTGCACTAGTCTTGGGGATAGGTACAGGGGTATACGCAAGTACGTCACAGGTAACACCAGATCAAAAAGAATTTGAGCAGATGCGTCCCTTCATGCAACAAATGCATCCACAAATGACAGATGCACAAATCTCTTCTATGTACGAAACGTGTCACGGACCAAATGGCATGCATAATAGAATGATGAAGAATGATGAAGATCAGAACTCAAATCGTAAATAATCGCTTATAATAAAAGAAGAAAACAGGATAAGGCAGACTTTCCGTAAAGGAGGGGCTGCCTACTTGTGCATTTTTGCACATAGTAAGCAAGGCGGGTGAAGGAATAATGAATCAACAAAAGATATTGGTTGTTGATGATGAAGAAAATATTTTGCAAGTGATTCGTGCCTATCTTGAGAGGAGCGGTTACATCGTATACGTAGCAGAGACGGGTGAGATAGCCCTCCAGCTCCATCAACTTTTACAGCCGGATCTCCTGATTTTAGATTTGATGTTACCTGATATGTCGGGTGAGGACATATGCCGCCAGTTACGGAAAATATCGGATACTCCTATTATCATGCTGACAGCAAAAAGTAGTGAGGATGACAAAATTAATGGACTATTAATGGGAGCCGACGATTATGTCATTAAACCGTTTAGCCCACGGGAGTTAGTAGCCCGGGTTATTACTTTACTGAGACGGACAAACACTACAAAGAAACAAGAGCACGTCCTTACCTTTCTGAAAAAACGCCTTTGTGTGGAACCAGAATTACATCAGGTCACGCTAGATCAGGCTATCATCACACTAACTCCAATTGAATTCAAACTGCTGTATACATTAGCTAGTCAACCCAAAAGAGTGTTTAGTCGTCTGGAATTGGTTAACCAGATACAGGGGTATGGATTTGATGGGTACGAACGAACCATTGATGTACACATCAAAAACGTAAGGCAAAAATTACATGATGATCCCAAACACCCCTCCTTTATTTCAACAGTGTTTGGTGTCGGCTATAAATTTATGGTGAACCGCGATGAAGCATAGAGGAATGAAACGAAAGCTATTCTTCTCCCATCTTGGTGTTGCACTCATTTCACTGTTAGTCATCATCATTATTGTTAATATCTCTGTTTCTTTTACGTTTGGAAAATACGTAGAGAATCAGCTTAAAGGAGAGGCGGATGCGATCCTAAAAGACCTGACTGAATCTTATGTAGAAATGAATGGATGGAATAAACATATGCTTATGGGGACAGCACATCGGGCCATGCAACGGGAGATGACTGTCATTTTACTTGATGCAGAAGGTAGACTTATCTGGGACTCTACCACGATGGGCATGCATATGAGTAGCTCGCATTCAGGTCATTCCTGTGCCGTAGAAGATGCGCTTCCTCAGTCAACCTACTCTACTCCTATCATCATTGCGGACCGGCAGGTAGGTACGTTACATGTTTCGCTTTCCGATGGACAATTTCAACTACAGGAGCGAGAATTCATTACCAGATTCAATGGGATGGTCGGAGTAGCGCTCCTCTTTGTCATTGTTGGCGTTTATTATTACAGTGTTCGTATCTCTCGCGGTATTAGCCATCCACTACTTCATATTAAGGAAAAAGCCAATCGAATGCGGACAGGAGATCTCACAGCACGAGTTGAAACAGGCACGTTACATGGAGAAATACAGGAACTTGGTCAGGCACTGAATCATTTGGCAGAAAGCTTGCAAAAACAAGAGAGATTACGCAAAAATTTAACAGCAGATATTGCCCATGAGCTGCGGACGCCTCTTGCTACGATTCAAAGCTATATGGAAGCTTTTGAAGATGGTGTATGGGAACCGACCACAGACAAATTACGAATTTGTCAGGAACAGACCCTGCAGCTTGTTCTGCTGATTCGGGATTTGGAGAAATTGACGGAAGCTGAGAACCCCATGCTTCGGTTGCAAAAGGATCAGGTTAACTTATCCGAGATCATATCGGAAGCACAAAAAAGTATTGCAGAGTTATGGGACAATAAAAGGATTAGCTACGTTCCACCTTCACAGAAAGAGGTCATTTTGAATGCTGACTATCGTAGACTGTTGCAGGTTTTTACGAATCTACTAAGCAATGCATATAAATATACCCCCGAATATGGAGAAGTTCACGTTACAATCAAGGAACAACAGTCAGATATTGTTATCCAAGTAATAGATACAGGAGTTGGAATCAAGAAAGAAGAGCTACCCTATATCTTTGAACGATTTTATCGTGGTGAAAAGTCACGTAGTCGTAAATCAGGTGGGGCAGGAATTGGACTGGCTATCGTAAAAGCCATCGTAGAAGCACATGATGGAGAGGTGCAGGTCGAGAGCGATGTGCATAAGGGTACTACATGTTGTGTGCGTTTACCTGTTACAAGGAGCATGGGAGTATGATTCAGGATGATCCTTCAGAGAATATGTAAGAAATTCTTTAGAACTCTGTGATAAAAAAGATAAGAATTGTTGGATATCATATAGCTATAAGCAAAAATGACAGAGTTACATCCAGATTTGTTCCCTTCTTTGCTCTCATGAATTCAGGAGGTTATTACGTGCAGTTGGACACGATACTTGAGTTAATTAATCAATATGGCTATTTTGCTTTGTTTTTTGCCCTATGGTTAGGCATTGTTGGTATGCCGATTCCAGATGAAGTAATTGTCATGACGGGCGGTATGGTTGGATCGTTTGGTATTCTACATACAGTTCCGGCGTTTTTGGTCACCTATTTAGGGGTTATTTCCGGGCTGTCTCTTGGATATGTCTTAGGATATAAGGTTGGCGTTCCGGTGATAGATCGCATTCGGCGTAAAAAGCACATGGATATTTATATTGTACGAGCGGAACATCTCTTGCAAAAGTATGGGAGTCAGGCGTTGGTGATTAGTTATTTTCTACCGGTTGTACGCCATGTAGTACCGTATTTAGTCGGGATTAGCAAAATGTCTTTTCGTCGGTATGCTTTATTCTCCTTTACGACTGGATTTCTTTGGACATTATTATTTTTTATCCTCGGACACTTTTTAGGGAGCAACGCTGCTTCAGTAGGGTACCTGATTGCTGAATATAGTAAATATCTCCTGATTTTTCTTCCTGTAATAGCGGTAGTTGTCTTTTTTTTGATGAGCAAGAGGAGGAGAAATAAGATAAATGCGGCAAAAGGATAGAGAGTAACAAAAGAGATAACGTTAGCTATGAAGACTAAAGAATAACCAGAATATAGAGGAATCGATTCTGCCTAGATATAGGTATGTCGAGTCCTTTTTTGGTTGAAAGGTTATATATACCAATTGCTTCTTGGCAAGCCAGAACTTGCACCTTAACTAATGAGGGAGTATAATCCTGTTTATCATAATATATAGCTGGCTAACTAAATGAGGTGAGAAGTGTGGAAGAGACCCCTTATCTAGATTCTCTAGAACTGTTATTATCGCGCGTGGTGCGAACGTATAATTATCAAATGTGGCAAATGTCTCATGAAGTGGGAATCTATCCGGGACAATTGCCGGTTTTATTTCTGCTGAAAAAGAAAAATGGAAGGGTACAAAAAGAACTGGTCCATAAGATGAAGGTAAAGGCAGCAACGATAACGGTCATGCTTAATCGCATGGAGAAATCTGGCTTGATTGAACGTCAACCTGACCCAGATGATTTAAGAGCTTCTCGGGTTTATTTGACTGAACTGGGAAGAGAGAAATTAGAACGGATAGAAGAAGTTATTAAAGAGATTGAGAAAAAATGTTTTGAGGGTTTTCGGGATGAGGAGAAAGTCTTGCTTCGACGATTTTTAACACATATGCATCGTAATTTAACGGAATGAGCTCAGAAATAGATTTTTATGTAGCTAACAAAATAAATTGCCAGAGGGGATGCTAAGCGTATGGGTAAACTTTTTACGTATATTCTACCTTACAAGAAATATGCGGCAGCAGCTATTGTGCTAATGTTTCTTGAGGTTGTTATGGATTTACTCCAGCCGACGCTGATGGCTCATATTATAGACCGAGGTATCGCGAATGGAGACGTAAATTACATCATCCAAACAGGGATGATTATGGTGGGGGTTGCCCTTTTGGGGATTGTTGGCGGAGTAGGCTGTATTTACTTTGCCAGTATCGCTTCCCAAAATTTTGGTGCAGATGTAAGACAAGATCTGTTTAGCCATATACAGAGCTTTTCTTTTGACAAACTGGATCAGTTCAAAACCTCCTCTTTAATTACCCGACTTACTAATGATGTAACGCAGGTACAAACCGTGGTATTGATGATGTTACGCATGTTAACACGATTTCCGCTTCTGTTTATAGGTGGGATAATCATGGCTTTTTCACTGAATGCCAAAATGGCCCTTGTGTTGCTTGTGACGGTACCTCTTCTAATAATAGCGCTTGCTTTAATCATCAAAAAGGGCTTTCCTTTGTTTAAAAAAGTGCAGGCTAGTTTGGATAAAGTAAACGGAGTTACACGAGAAAATTTGGCGGGAGTAAGGGTAGTAAAAGCTTTTGTTCGTTCTGATTATGAAAAGGAACGTTTTCAAACAGAGAATGAGCAGTTAGCTGATGTATCTGTAAAGGCTGCACGGACAATGGCCTTGATGATGCCGATTATGATGTTGTTAATGAATATAAGTATTGTCGCGATTATCTGGTTTGGTGGTTTTCAAGTGAATGTAGGTAACATGCAGCTTGGAGAAGTAATTGCTTTTACAAACTACATGACGCAAATTTTGTTCGCGTTAATGATGGCTGGAATGATGTTGATGATGGTGTCACGGGCGAAAGTATCTGCCGATCGGATCGTGGAGGTAATGGATACCAAAACCACCATTAAAGATGTTGGGCAAAAAAACGTTCAAGCGCATACAGGAAAAGTTGAATTCGACAATGTATCCTTTCAATATACGGGAGCTAGTGGTGAGCCAGTACTGAAAGACTTATCGTTTACGGCTACTCCAGGAGAAAGAATTGCTATCTTGGGTGCTACAGGTTCAGGTAAATCTACGTTGGTCAATCTACTTCCGCGTTTTTATGATGTGACGGAAGGTCGCATTTTATTGGATGGAACGGATATTCGTGAGCTGAAGCTCCAGGAACTTCGCAAAAACATCGGAATGGTTCTACAGGAGGCTGTACTGTTCTCAGGTACCATTCGCGACAATATCCGCTGGGGTGATCCCGAGGCTTCGGAAGCTCAGGTGATAGCCGCAGCAAAGGCAGCTCAAGCTGATGAATTTATTGATAAATTGCCTGCTGGCTATGATACAGTGGTCGGTCAACGCGGGGTCAATCTTTCGGGTGGGCAAAAACAGCGTTTGTCTATTGCTCGTGCCCTACTAACAAAGCCAGACATTCTTATTTTGGACGATAGCACTAGTGCGGTTGATTTGACGACGGAAGCCCGTATTCAAAGTGCGTTAAAAGAACAATTAGGGCATGCGACTTGTTTTATCGTTGCGCAACGCATTAGCTCCGTGCTGGAGGCAGATAAAATCATTGTGTTAGACAACGGACAGATTACAGATATCGGAACTCACCAAGAGCTGCTAGAACGTTCGGACGTTTATCAGGATATCTATCGTTCCCAAGTAAGAGAGGAGGCGATCTAGATGAATAGAGGGGTATCGAGACCAGGTCGTTCAAAAGAAATGACAGGGATGCCGATTGTTAAACCGAAAAATTCCATGGAGGCCCTTAAGCGGCTATGGAGGTATTTACAGGAGCAGCGATGGTCGTTATTCTTTGTGTTTTTTCTAGTGTTGGCTAGTTCTGGCTTTGCTTTGATGGGTCCCTTACTGATTGGAAAGGCCATTGATAGCATGGGAATAACCACTGGGCAGGTTCAGTTTCCTTTATTAGCTAAAATTGTTGTTGGTTTAATTGCCGTATATATTTTAGGTGCACTTGCTTCTTGGTTACAAACCTATTTAATGGCAAGCGTGTCTCAAAAAACAGTCAAGAATATGCGAAAAGATATTTTTGATAAAGTACAAACGTTGCCTCTGCGCTTTTTTGATGAAAAGCCTCGTGGTGATTTGATGAGCCGTCTAACCAATGACGTTGAGAATATTAACAACACACTCTCGCAAGCAACAACACAAATTTTCTCCAGCCTCATTACCGTTATAGGGGCCATTGGAATGATGCTGATGCTAAGCCCTTCTTTAACGTTAGTTAGTCTCATCGTGGTTCCACTTGGTTTATTTATTACCAAAAAAATTGCAGAACGCACCCGTAAGCTCTTTTTGGAACAACAGACAGAGCTAGGTCAATTAAATGGGTATATAGAAGAAATGATTTCGGGACAACGGGTGGTTAAAGCTTTTAATCGTGAACAAGAAACCATCGAGCAATTCGCAGAAAAAAATCAACGTTTGAAAAAAGTGGGTGCTCAAGCTCAGGTGTTCTCAGGGATCATTCCCCCACTGATGAATGCTATTAATAATCTAAGCTTTGCACTGGTTGCATGTGTTGGTGGATACATGGCTGTGCAAGGGGCTATCACGATCGGGATCATAACTGCCTTTTTAAATTACTCTAAGCAGTTTGCTCGTCCGTTAAATGAGATGGCCAATCAATTTAACATGCTACAATCAGCTTTTGCTGGTGCAGAACGTGTATTTGAGGTATTGGATGAAGAACCAGAATTCGCTGATCAAACGGTGGCACATCCCCTTGAACAAGTGGCAGGCAAAGTAGAGTTTAAGGATGTTACCTTTGGCTATAAATCGGATGAACCTGTCTTGAAGGGGATTCATCTGACAGCGGAACCTGGGCAGATGATCGCGTTGGTTGGGCCTACAGGTTCAGGAAAAACAACAATTGTAAATCTATTGATGAGATTCTACGATGTTCAGAAGGGGAGTGTCACTGTGGATGGGCAGGATGTACGTCAGATTGAAAAAGAGAATCTGCGTTCATCTATTGGAATGGTGTTGCAAGATACCTATCTATTTGCAGGTACTGTAAAAGAAAACATTCGCTACGGTAGACTTGATGCTACAGACGAGCAAGTCATGCATGCAGCCCATATGGCGAATGCCCATTCTTTTATTGAACGCTTGCCAGAAGGCTACGATACGAAGCTTACGGAGGACGCTAGCAATATCAGTCAAGGACAGCGCCAATTGCTGACCATTGCACGGGCAATTCTAGCAGACCCATCCATTTTGATTCTGGACGAAGCGACCAGTAGTATTGATACCAGAACTGAGATGCAAATACAGAAAGCATTGAAAGTATTAATGCAAGGTCGTACTAGCTTTGTGATTGCCCACCGTTTAAGTACTATTCGGGAAGCGGATCAAATCCTGGTAATTAACCAAGGGGAGATTATCGAGCGTGGCAGTCATGAAGAATTATTGAAACAGAAAGGCTTTTACTATAATCTGTATCATACACAATTTAAGAATCAAGCTTCTTGAGAGAAAAGCTGTCCAGCGAAATCCTGGGCAGCTTTTTTTAAAAAGCTAGTAATCATATAAATTCTAGAAAAGGTTCTCTTCTCTTTACCAAATCGGTAAGAAAGAGAGCTTTTTTCGTTTATTTGTTGAGGGTCTGGTCTAAAAATCAAACCTTACAATTATGTAAGGGGCATGTAATCTTTTTGCATAGGTAAAAAATCTAGTAACAACTAGAATAAACACAAAGGTTACTAGAGAACACAACTACTATGAGTTTAGAAAGGATTGATATCTTATGACCGCACTTTCGGTCACGAAAAAAGAGCGTATCGTTTCCATGGATATCTTGCGTGGAATTGCTCTAATGGGCATTTTGCTGGTGAATGCACCGGCCTACATGGTTTATATTGAAGGACAAAGCATAAGTCAGCAGGCTTTTGATCCTACCTTACGCCTTCTATATAATTTATTCATTACAACGAAATTTTTCAGTATTTTTTCGTTCCTGTTTGGACTTGGTTTCTATATATTCATGAGTCGTGCAGAAGCGCGTGGAGATAAACCGTTTATTCTTTTTGTCCGTCGTCTGGCGGCACTCTTTTTGTTTGGTATTTTGCACATGCTTACCTGGTTTGGAGATATTCTAGCCTATTATGCTATTTTGGGATTTGTGTTGATGCCTTTCTATCGTAGGTCTGCACGAACCATCCTGAGTTGGTCAATGGGGCTTTTTGCTACAACAGTATTAGCTAGTGGGATTGCTGCCCTACAAACATATCTTGGTACTCCAGTGCCAGAGTTTATCGGTTCTTTAAAGAGTGATACTTTTGCCATTTTGGGAATGTTTTTACTGGGACTCTATGTGGGTAAACAAAATATTATAGCGGAAGTGGATAAACACGTACATCTGTTGAGACGTACACAGATTATTACATTCATCCTGAGTATCATTCCTTTTGTAGGTATTCTGTGGTGCCATTTTACAGATAACCCTATAAAAGAAATACTCCAACCATTTTTCTCCCGTATGGATACCTATCCAATGGCGTTGCTATACATGAGTAGTTTATTCCTTGGGCTACGCAATGAGAGATTGGCTAATGCTTTGAAACCATTTGCCAATTACGGTCGACTGGGTCTAACCGCATATTTTACACAAAATATATTCGGATCTATTCTGATTTCCCTGTTTGGTTGGTCAAACGGATATACGTTAGTCCAATCCTTCTACATGGCGATGATCATTCTTATCGTTCAGTTGATTTTAAGTAACCTGTATTTCTTGAAGTTCAAACAAGGTCCTTTGGAGTTTATTTGGAGAAAAATGACGTACGGTTTTAAACGTAAGGAAAAAGCGACAGCCTCATTTTAATTGAGAATCAAAAACAGCCGATTGCGTAGCAGTAAGAGCAAAGCAATCGGCTGTTTTTTTTCATTCCTCTAAACAAGGTGTCTTTTTAGTTTTTGTAAAAAGTGAGAGCGAACAATTAGGAAATAGACGAGCTGAAGCACAAAGAAGATCAGAATGCTTAGAATCGACGTTTTAAAGATGGAAAAAACGAAGGTACTACTAGCATATACCTTTTGAAGACCAACTAATGCCACTGACGTGTGGACGATAGCCAATGTGAACGGGACAAAGAACAGCAGAGCAATCTGGACAGTCATGCTTTTTTGCCATTCTTCTACTGACAAGCCAATCTTAGAGATCGTTTGATAGTATTGTTTATCCCGATCAAGATCCATATAGAGTCGGAAGTATAAAAAGCTCCCTGCACAAACATAGAATATCACGGCTACAAATAAGCCTATGAATAACATACTACCAACGGCCTGCTTAGCTTCAGCATAGTAGGCGTCACGCACTAAGGGATGTTGATTGGGTACCTTTTCATTAATTTCTTTGGAAAAGGCTACCGCCTCTTTATTGATAGGTTCATCATTTTTCCAAGCAGGAACAACATAACCTACAACCATATAGCTAGTGGATGCTTTTTCTTTCAAATTGGTAAAGTCTTCATCGGACACAGCTAACGTATTCCATTGAAAAGAAAGAATGGGTTTGTCCACCTTGTTTACAATGCGAAAGGGTCTACCGCTTTGATCAGGAAGTAAAGGGGTTCCTTCATGTGGTAAATAGTTCGCTCGTATCCAAAGAGCCTCTCCCTTCTTGACTTGATAAGTCTCTCGATCTAGAAGCGTTGCTAATTGATTATAAGCTGATATTTTTATCACATCTACACGTGAGGGTTTGGTAAAATATAAATCTTCTACATCTACGCGTTGATAGTTTACATGGTAATTAGCTAGATGGTTTTCAATTATTTGTTTCGTCTTTTTACCCTCTTGTTGGTTTTGGTTGTTATACGTATATTCGACTGTTAATGGAAGAGTCTCTTTGACCATACCAAGTACACCTAGGACACTGATCAGGGTTCCTGCCGAAGTAAAGGCGACGGTGGAAACAATCGTTACCATAAAAAACATTTGTGCATTATCCTTAATGCGATAAGCTAGATCAGATAGCCAGATGATTCGGGTTCCACGCCAGTAGAGAATTGGTGTTTTCTTAACCCAATTAATCAGGAATCCCCCAAACTGTGAGTAGAAGAAGTAAGTACCAACACAGGTTAATAGGATGACAATAAACATCCACTTTATCACTTCAATGATATCGTTTTTGAGTGTAAACGTGATATAGTAGGCTGATCCAATGCAAAGGATAGAGAAAAGGGATAAAATAACGGAACCTTTAGGCTCCTTTTTAGGTTTGCGTGACTCATCAAGTAAAACCTTGATACTCCGGTGCTTCGTTGTAAACAAAGTAAACAAAGAGATAAGCAAAAATGCAGTATAAAATGAAACAATCGTAAGCACAAGTGCCTCGGTAGGTATATAAAATGGAATTTCTTCGATATCAAGAATGGCCGCAGCGAATATGAAGAAGGATTTGGAGAATAACAGTCCAAATCCAATACCAACCACCATGGATAAAGTGACTAACAACAGGTTTTCCATAAATATCATAAAATTAATTTGCCAACGCGAAATACCAAGTATAGCTAAAACGGCAAACTCTTTTTTACGCATCTTAAGAAAGATATTCGTAGAGTACCAAATGAAAGCAAAGGAAAAACAAAAAATGATTACTTCGGCTGCAGTCATCCCATTAACCACCAGGTAATGTAGACCTTGTGTGGCTGTTCCTGGATGATAAATAAACATGCCATAGGTAAAATAAATCATAATGACAAAAGTAATACTTAAAAAGTAAGCTAGATAAAACCTGAATTTACGCCGCACATTAGTTGCGATGAACTGTAGAAAAGTCATAGGTACTTCCCCCTAAAAGCGCAAGAACATCTAAAATTTGTTGGAAGAACACCTGACGGCTTTCTCCACGCTGAATCTCATTATATAGCTTGCCATCCTTGATAAATAAGACGCGATCACAGTAACTAGCTGCTACAGGATCATGTGTCACCATCATCATGGTTGTTTTCTTTGTGATGTTAATGTTTTGCAAGGTTTCCATGACGATACGAGCTGATTTGGAGTCCAGGTTGCCTGTAGGCTCGTCTGCTAGCAAAAGCGAGGGAGAATGAATGATAGCTCTGGCAATGGCAGCACGCTGATTCTGACCACCTGACACCTCGTAGGGACGTTTTTGTAATATATGACTAATCTCTAGCTGAGTAGATATCTCGTCCAATTTTTGTTTCATATCAGGAATCTTGTAGTAATCAAGAGCGAGCGGCAACAAGATATTTTCGCCCAGCGTCAATGTATCTAATAGATTATAATCCTGAAAAACAAAGCCTAGATTGCGTCTTCGAAATAGTGCTAGTTTTGATTTTTTTATTTTATGTGGATTTTCACCATCTAATAAAATATGTCCAGTGGTAGGGATATCAATCGTAGCGATAAGATTCAACAAGGTCGTTTTGCCACTACCAGATGGACCCATTATGGCAATAAACTCTCCCTCTTCTATGTGAAAATTCACGTCGGTTAAAGCCCGATATGGAATTCTTCCTCCATATATTTTGCTAAGGTTTGTCACCTGAAGCAGTCCCATGCCACACATACACCTCCACTTATTTCATTTATTCCGGTCAAGAGACGCGTTTAGAGTATCATCCCGTTAGGTGCCAGTCAAGTTGAGCGTCCTATCATGGATTTATCATCAGGTTCTCATCGATTTGTAACGAGTTAAGCATGTTTTCAACGTTCTTATTAGCATATATTGGTATAGACAGGAAGCGATGGTGAACAATTCTAAATATATACAAATAGAAAGTGATATAAAAAATAGAGTGGAGTGTCGATGATGAACCTATTTAAATATGGTGCGGTCTTACTACTAAGTGTGGCAATGGCTGGATGTTCGGTAATGGCAAAGGAGTCTGAGCTACAAAAACCGGCAAGTATACCAGAGCAAAAACAGATCGTTGATTTGACCAAAATGGAAGTGAAAGAATTTTTCCCGAACGATGAAGGGGCGTTTATCCTACGTGATCTGGAGAAAAATACGACATTTATCTTCAATGAAGAAAGAGCGAAACAATCGCAAGCACCACAGTCTACTTTTAAAATCATGAATGCTTTGATTGGTCTTCAAGTAAAAGCGGTGGACGATGAATATACTGTGAAGCGCTGGGATGGCGTGAAGCGTGATCTTGATGCCTGGAACAAGGATCATACGCTTGGTTCGGCGATGCGCCATTCAGCAGTCTGGTATTATCAGCAGTTGGCCCGTGATATCGGTGCAGAACAGATGAAAGAATGGTTGCATAAAGCTTCATATGGAAATCAGGATATCAGTGGTGGTATTGATAAGTTTTGGCTAAACAGTTCATTAAAGATTACTCCGCTTGAACAAGCTGATTTTCTAGAGAAGCTATATAAAGAACAATTACCTTTTGACAAACAAGTGATGAAGACAGTTAAACGTATGATTATCCAGCAAGATGAAGATCTATATACGCTTTATGGTAAAACAGGTACACGTGCCACACCGCCAGCTGGTTGGTTTGTAGGTTTTGTTAAAGTAGAGGGACATCCTTATGTCTTTGTTACCACTGTGAATGGAGAAGGAGATTCTTCGGGGGTAAAAGCTAAAAACGTTACATTACAAATCCTTAAAAAATATAACATGTTACCAATGCCATCCCAAAACAAATAGGATGATAATGAAAAGAACAAGGGCTGCAAACTAAGCAGCTCTTGTTGACGTATCAGAATCGTTTATAATAGAGAGAAGGATTAACTGTTATATGGAGTGATATCATGTTGGGAGTAGAAGCATATCTCTTCATTAAAAAGGGAGATTCCAACCAGACAACGGTAAAGAAATTCATTACAGAGACTGAATGCACAATTGGTAGACGTGGGGCGACGTATCAACCAGATTTATCTTTTACCAGTTTATTTATATCCAGACAGCATGCTGTCATCCGCCAAGAGAGGGATCAGTACGTTCTTTATGACCTGAACAGCAAACATGGCACTGAGGTAAATGGACAGCCGCTCCAGAATACCCCGCATCTTTTGCAATACGGAGATCGTATTACTTTAGCAAAAGGGGAGGCAGAATTTATTTTCTTTACATTGGAAAATGAATTGGATGTAACGCGGGAGTTTATAAGACCATTGGTGGCTACTAAGGATCAGGTGGCTGAACAGATTGAGATGACACCGGTGAATACGGTTGTGAAAGGTTTGACCATCAATGTGGAGAGAAGAGAAATCTTACTGGATGGAGTTCGCCTTTATTTATCGGGAAAAGATATTGATTTGTTGATGCTCATGTACGAACGTGTAAATCAAGCTGTTAGCTATGATGAGATGAAAGTACATGTTTGGCCAGAACGAACATCTACCGAAGTAGATGGGTTGCCAGATGTAGGCCGAGCTGAAATTAATGCATTAGTTTACCGTTTGCGTAAAAGGTTGGGCGAGTACGGTGATAAAATTATTACCATACCGCGGTACGGATATATGTTGGACTTATAAAAAGACAAAAGAGCCAGAGGGCAAAACAATCGATTTCCTTTCTTATAAAAGAAAGGAGTCCGGCGTTTTCCTTCTGGTTTTTTTGTTGTGTACTTATTTTGATATGTATGGATGTTATCTCATGTATATATGAGCGATTTATCAGCGATTTGATGGTTAAGCAATATGTTTATTGGGAGGCTTATGACCTATCTTAAAGAGAAGGGAGTGGATTTATCATGAAAAGAATACTCTTTTTTTCAATAATAGGAGTCCTTCTTGCGGCAGGAGGCATTTTCATTTATGCCCATTTGATGGAAAATGACCCACGTGTTGTAAAGGATCGGGCAGAAAAACGGTTTGGGGATTATCTTGATAGCTGGAGTAAACAGGATTTTGCCCAAATGTACGAGCAACTATCGATGGATACAAAAAAGAATATGACAAAGGCTGATTTCATAGGTCGCTATGAGACCATTTATAACGGGATGGAAGCAAATCACTTGCAAATGAAAGATACATCAAAGGGACGTGAATCCATCACCGAAAAAGAGGAGATTCACCTGCCCTATCAAGTTAGTATGGATACGGTAGCTGGTTCACTCACCTTTACACATCAACTAACCATGGTGCGTGAAAACCAGAGTGGAAAAAAAGATTGGTACATCAAATGGAACGAATCCCTCATTTTTCCTAGCATGAAGGAGAAAGATAAGGTGAGGGTCCAAACAATCCTGCCACAGCGGGGAGAAATTGTAGATCGACAAGGCAAGCTATTAGCTACAACAGGGATTGCTTATGAAATCGGGTTATTACCTGCAAAATGGGACAATAACTCAGATGATAAAAAACAAAAGGCGGCCGCTCTACTAGATATGACCATGGAACAGATTGACGCAAAACGTAAGGCGAAATGGGTAAAGCCGGAGTTATTTGTTCCATTAGCTACTCAAGCAAAGGAAGATGAGCGATTGGATCAATTGGAAAAGATTAATGGATTGATGATACGCAAGAAAGAGGTGCGTTACTATCCTTATCGCCAAGCTACCGCTCATTTGATCGGTTACATCGGCAGTATGGGTGAAGAACAATGGAAGCTGTATCAACCAAAAGGTTATCGCTCCACTGATCTGGTGGGGAAGGCGGGCGTGGAGCAGGTCTATGAGGAACAATTACACGGTACTCCAGGTGCGCGCATTATTATAGCCGATGAAGAGGGACAAGAAAAGGAAGTGTTAGCAAAAAAGCTGGCACAAGACGGACAGAAGCTCTCTCTAACAATTGATGGTGACCTACAGTTTTCTATTTACGAGGAAATGAAGGGTGATGCAGGAACAGCAGCGGCTATTCATCCACTCACTGGGGAAGTACTAGCTATGTTAAGTACACCAGCGTATGACCCCAATGCTTTTATCCGTGGATTATCCAACAAGCAGTGGACGGAATTAAATAACAATCCGGCTAAACCTTTGCTAAATCGTTTTGCCATTGGATTCGCACCGGGCTCTACCTTTAAGCCTATTACGGCAGCGATAGGACTTGAACAAGGAAGTATTCAGCCTGAGCAAGGCATGCTGGTCAAGGGATTACACTGGCAAAAAGATACGTCATGGGGCAAGTACGAGGTAACGCGAGTAAAGGATCCATACAGTCCCGTTACTTTAGAAAAAGCACTTATGTATTCAGATAATATTTATTTCGCGCAAGCCGCTTTACAGATGGGACAGCAAGTTTTTTTAGAAGGGACAGAAAAGTTTGGTATAGGTGAAAGTTTACCGCTCACATATCCATTAAAAAGATCAAAAATAGCTAACAAAGAGATTAGAAATGAGATTCAGCTAGCTGATTCTGGGTACGGACAAGGGGAGGTTACGATGACACCACTTCATCTCGCGTTGACGTATAGCACGTTTTTAAATGAGGGCAATATGATCTACCCCACTTTGATCCAGCAAGAAGCTAAGCCACAAGCTTATTGGAAAGAAGGTGTGATGTCCAAAGAAACGGCAGCATTGATTAGAGATGACTTGATTCAAGTAATGGAAAACCCTCAAGGAACAGGACGGTTTGCTAAACCAGCAGGTATTCGCGTGGCGGGTAAAACAGGTACAGCCGAATTAAAGGCTAAAAAGGGTGAGGACGGAATGGAATATGGTTGGATGGCGGTTTTTAATGTAGATAAACCCAAGCTATTGCTTACTATGATGGTGGAAAATGTAAAAGGTCGGGGCGGAAGTCATTATCTTGATCCAAAGGTAAAACGAATTTTTTCGCAAGCGGTAAGAGGAGACTCCAGTGAATAGACAGCAG
Source organism: Brevibacillus laterosporus (assembly GCA_007833815.1). Classification (NCBI taxonomy): domain Bacteria; kingdom Bacillati; phylum Bacillota; class Bacilli; order Caryophanales; family Paenibacillaceae; genus Brevibacillus; species Brevibacillus laterosporus. The sequence goes on from CP033464.1 coordinate 1,360,700, forward strand.
AAAGATAAGGTGAGCCTTTTGTGGATAAAGCAGAACAAGAACTGCAACAGAAACAGCGGTTAAAACGTATGCAATTGATTTTTCTCGTTACTTTCTTTTTGTTTTCGGCGATTATTCTTCGATTGGCCCAAATACAGATTGTGGAGGGAAGCGAGTTTGAGAAGGTTCTCAGCTCTCGCTCCCTCAAAAAAGACCCAATCCCCGCAGTCCGTGGAAATATTTATGATCGCAATGCCAAGCTATTGGTACATAGTAGAGCTTCATTTACAGCAGTCTTTCATGAACCAGAGGGTATCAAGCAACAGGAGCTTGTTGAACTAGCTGGGAAACTAGAAAAAGTCTTACATGGCATGACACAAAGCACGATTGTGAAAAAGCTAGATGTAGGCTTTACTTGGGAGAATGGACGGCGGAAAGACATCGCTCGAAATGCCCCTAAGTATATGGAAAAAGAAATTAAGTATGACCTTACACCCGAAGAGATTGCTTATCTAGAAGAGCACCGAGAAGATTTGCCAGGGATAGACGTCGTAACAAAATCCATAAGGGAGTACGACACTAAGCAGGTAGCTGTACAAACGATTGGCTATGTTCGTCCCTATCATGTGGCCCAAAATCTGAACAGTACGTTTTATAAAACGGAGCAAACGAATTATCTTCCTGATCAGCTTGTTGGATTAGACGGTATTGAACGTAGTTATGAAAAAGAACTACGTGGGAAAAATGGCTATCGTCTGTATGAGGTGGCAGCCAATCAATCCGTGCAACGTGAGGTAAAGAAAGAGTCTCCCGTACGTGGGCAAAGTCTCTATTTAACGATTGATGAGCGTGTACAGACAGAAACTAGAGATTTCATTAAAGGGTTCCTACCGAAATTACGAGGTAGTGTTTCATTGGCTGCTGGAGCTAAAACAGCCTATGTCGTGGCGATGGAAGTGGACACAGGTAAGGTAGTTACGATGGTTAGCTATCCTGAATATGATTCTAATGTTTGGGTGCATGGACCCGATCAAGCTACTTATGAGCAGATGAAATACTCTGTTACCAATGGAACCATTCGTGAAGCCCCGTATGATGTTCGTCCATTAACAGGCCTTTTGGCGGAACAGGAAAATAATAAACACCCCAAATCAATCGTGCCCTCAGGCTCTGTCATGAAACCGGTTACAGTTTTGCTTGGCCTACATGGGGGAATCATTACACCAAACGATCAATGGACAGATCCGGTCACATACTATTATGGTCGTGGAAACGATCGAGTCAAGAACGATAGCGGTCATAATTATGGGGTGCTCAACCCAGTTAAGGCAATTGCCAAATCCTCGAATACATATATGGCACGGATTGGAGAAGGTGTTGCCAAAAAGGAGGGTAACAAAGCCGTTTCTCTGTTGCAGGAATACTACCATCAATTCGGATTAGGAGTGTTAACCGAAATAGATCTACCTAGTGAGAATAAAGGAAAAGAAGATTATCTGGTCATGAATGAGAACTATGGACCACTCGCTGCGATGGTGCAGGCTTCTTTTGGGCAACAGATTCGAGCTACAACTGTTCAATTGGCTCAATACGCAGCTACCTTGGCTAACAATGGTATTCGTTTACAACCTCAACTTGTAGATAAAATTGTAGATGAAGCAGGGAGGATTGTTGTTCAGCCCAAACCTAAGATTTTAAATAAAATAGATCAACCCCAAACGTATTGGAACATTTTGCGTAACGGAATGGTGCAGGTAACACAACCAGGTGGAACCTCTGTCAATGCATTTCGTGGTCTTCCCTATCAAGTGGCAGCAAAGACGGGTACGTCCGAACAAGATATTTATGTTCCAGTGACTTCTACGAATACGAAAGGAGAATCCATTACCAAATGGCAAAAACATGCCAGAGTCAACAATGGAGTCATTATCGCCTATGCGCCTGCTGATAAACCTAAGCTGGCAGTAGCTGTTGTTGTACCAGAAGGTGGTTATGGAGGGCGTTCTGCGTCGAACATCAGTCGAGCTGTTTTTCAAGCATATGATAAGTATGTGGGTCTTAGGGGAGAGTAGCTACTAGGTTCTATCATGGATTCCTGATGAAGACAAATAAAGAAAATGACAAAATAAAGTATCCGTTCTGGGTACTTTGTTTTGTTTTATCATAGCGAAATAGCTTGGCACACCACTTCCCTCTGTAATAAGATATGTCATAATAATATAAAATTTCATGAGTAGCTTATAAATATAGAAAGGATGAGGAGAAGGTGCAACAAAAAAATAAGACAGTGGTGAAAGCATTAGATTTACTTTCTCTATTTCTTACTCATCCATATTTAACGTTAGCCCAATTAGTAGAGTTATCCGAGAAACCTAAGACCTCTGTGCATCGTATGGTCGGGTCACTGGAGGAGATGGGATTCCTACGAAAGGATGAGGACGGTCGCTTTGCGCTTGGTTTAACTTTTCTGCAATACGGTCAACTGGTGTCGGATCGGTTAGATATTCGCCAAACGGCCCTTCCATGGATGAATCAGTTACGGGATGAGATGGGAGAAGCCGTTCATCTCATTATGAAGGATGGTGTGGATGCCATTTACATAGAAAAGCTAGATACCAAGCATCCGGTGCGGTTATATACCAAGGTGGGGAGACGTTCTCCTCTGTATGCAGGGGCTTGTTCACGCATTGTTTTAGCTTTTTTACCAGATGCAGAGATTGAGGAATATTTGGAAAATGTTCAATTTGAGCGTATCGCAAAAGGTACGATTACTACTTGTAAAGAGTTAGTTGAGAAGCTGGAAGAGTCCCGTAGGAATTACTACACGATTAGTTACTCGGAATTGGAGAATGAGACTGTTTCTGTAGCAGCTCCTATTTTTGATCATCGGGGAAAACTATTGGCTGGTCTTAGTGTTGCAGGTCCAGAGGTGCGCTTTCAAGCTAATAAATTACCTTTGCTTATTAAAGAGACAATGGAAACGGCTGAACGAATCTCGCGCTCACTTGGTGGGCAGAAGGAGTATCCACGACATCAATGGACACAGTTGGTGTAGCCTTGTCTCTTACTAATAGTAAGGAATAACAAAACTACCTAGCGATACGCTGGGTAGTTTTTTCTGTAAATTGCTTCTTGTCAATCTATTGAACTAAATCTATAATGATTAAAAATATAAAAATGGAACCACTATTCCGAATTGCGGAACAAATCGCGCGACATTTACACGTATCACAAAGAACACAAGACAAAAAGGAGGGGAAGTATGTATCGCGTAGATTTGAATTGTGATTTGGGAGAGAGCTTTGGTGCTTATCGGATGGGGAACGATGAGGAAATTCTGGCTTTCATCAGCTCAGCAAATATCGCCTGTGGCTATCATGCAGGAGATCCATCTACCATGCGTCATACGGTTCAAATGGCGCTGGAAAAAGGGGTAGCTATTGGAGCACACCCAGGTTTACCTGATTTAATCGGTTTTGGACGCCGTACGATGGACATTTCACAACGTGAGGCACATGATATAGTGCTATATCAGATGGGAGCCCTACATGCCTTTGTTAAAGCGCAAGGGGGGATTATGCACCATGTAAAGCCACATGGAGCCTTGTACAATATGGCGGCACAAAATGACAGCTTGGCGGAAGCAATAGCAGAAGCTGTATATAGCTTAGATACAGAGCTAATCTTGTACGGTTTGTCAGGAAGTCGATTGGTGAAGGCGGCTGAGAAGATTGGTTTACGCAGTGCACATGAGGTTTTTGCCGATCGTACCTATCAAAATGATGGATCACTTACCTCACGCCGACAGCCTAATGCCGTTCTAACTGACACGGATGAGGCAGTTAGCCAAGTCATTCGAATGGTTAAAGAGGGCAAAGTCACCTCCCAACAAGGAACAGATGTCATGATTAAAGCTGATACAGTATGCATTCACGGCGATGGTGTTCACGCCCTATCTTTTGCCAAACAAATCCGTTCACAGTTAGAAAATGAACAGATCACGATTGAAACGGTGTCACATCAAACATAGTGACGTGTAACGACTAAACAGAGTTTTATACCAGATATAGATGAACACGTAGATTCCAACAGACAAAGGGAGGTTTTACATGTTATCACTGATCGGGATTCTAATCGTTATTGTCGGTTTCGCTTTGCGCTTTAATCCGTTACTTGTTGTTACAGTGGCGGGAATTGCTACGGGGCTAGCAGGAAATTTATCGTTTGAACAAATAGTTATTACGTTCGGAGAAGCTTTTGAAAAAAATCGCTATTTATCGTTGTTCATTCTAACTTTACCAATTATTGGGTTATTGGAGCGGTACGGTTTAAAGGAGCAGTCGCAACGATTGATTCGTAAAGTAAAAGCAGCGACTACAGGTCGACTGTTGATTTTGTATCTGTTTGTGCGGGAAGTGACTGCCATGATGGGACTAACTAGCTTGGGTGGACATGCTCAGATGGTACGCCCATTGGTGGCACCGATGGCAGAAGGAGCAGCCGAAAATAAGCACGGCCAACTGCCCAAGGAACTAAGCGACAAAATTAAAGCACAATCGGCAGCTACGGATAATGTAGGTTTATTTTTTGGAGAAGACATTTTTATTGCTTTTGGAGCCGTTCTGTTAATGCATGGATTTTTCCAACAGAATGGTATCTCGCTCGAACCGCTTCAGATCGCAGTATGGGGAATTCCTACGGCAATTGCGGCCTTCCTGATTCATGGAACAAGATTATATTTATTTGATGGAAAAATCAAAAGATATATGGAAGAAAGCAAATAACTGCGCAAAAGCGCGTAGAAATACGTAGAAGGGAAGGTGACCGCTATGTTAATCAAATTGGATTTTATCTATTATCTTGCAGGCGCTTTTCTTGTCATTATTGCTGTTCTAGCGTGGAGAGATAAAAGCAATTCTCGCCGTTTCACCACGTCCCTTTTCTGGGCGTTATTTGCCTTTTCCTTTCTAGGAGGTAAGCTGGTTTCCTCACTAGTGATGGGGATTGTCGTGTTGCTGATGGCGCTTATTGCTGGTTTGGGCGGGGTTCGACTGGGATCGTATCAACAAACAACGGATGAACAAAGAGAGACGAGCGCTAAACGTTTTGGGAATCGATTGTTTATCCCTGCTTTATTGATACCAATTGTTACAGTGATTGGTAGCGTGTTGTTGAAAAATGTAAAAATAGGTGAAATCTTTTTACTCGATCAACAGAATGTTACACTGGTGAGCTTGGGAGTAGCCTGCTTAGTATCGTTGGTGGTAGCGATGGGGATTACGAAAACGAAAGGCATTCAGCCAGTAAAAGAGTCGCGTCGCTTGCTGGATGCGATTGGTTGGGCAGCTGTTTTACCTCAAATGCTAGCCACACTAGGAGCGTTATTTGGAGCAGCGGGAGTGGGTAAAGTGATTGCTGACTTAGTAAGCTCTGCGATCCCGGTAGATAATCGTTTTCTTGTAGTCGTCGCTTACGTACTGGGAATGGCCTTGTTCACGATGGTTATGGGTAATGCTTTTGCAGCCTTTCCGGTCATGACTGCTGGTATTGGTCTACCTTTGTTAGTGCAAATGCATGGTGGAAATCCAGCTGTGTTAGGGGCAATTGGTATGTTTTCTGGTTATTGTGGCACATTGCTTACCCCGATGGCAGCTAATTTTAATATCGTGCCAGCAGCCCTACTAGATTTACCTGATAAAAATGCAGTCATAAAAGCGCAGGCTCCAACTGCTTTGCTACTGTTGGGTATTAATATCTTTTTGATGTACTACTTGTTGTTCTAGGGGGGATCATTGTGAAAAAAGTTCTGTTAACTGGTTTTGATCCCTTTGGTGGGGAACCAATTAATCCTGCATGGAAGGCAGTAAAGCAATGTCAACAGCTAGAACTTCCCGATGTCCAAGTAATCATCAAACAAATTCCAACCGTGTTTCATCGCTCTCTGGAAGTCTTGGCAGCCATCATGGAAGAGGTACAGCCTGACGTAGTTATCTGCGTCGGACAGGCAGGAGGGCGTGCAGATATCACTGTGGAACGGGTAGCCCTTAATACAGATGATGCACGCATCCCGGATAATGAGGGGAATCAACCAATCGATCAGCCTATTGTTGAAGAGGGACCGGTAGCTTACTGGTCTACGTTACCGATCAAGGCTATTGTCAAAGAAGTCCGTCTGGCAGGGATACCGGCGTCAGTTTCCCAGACAGCAGGCACGTTCGTTTGTAATCATCTCTTTTATGGATTGGCTCATCTGATCTCCACGCGTTATACAGGGACAAAAGGCGGGTTTATTCATATTCCCTATTTACCTGAACAGGCTGTACGTTTTCCTGGTCAGCCTAGTATGAGTGTAACGTGCGTGAAAAAGGCCTTGGCGGTAGCTATACGTACCAGTTTGCAAGTGGAGCAAGATATTAAGGCTGTAGAAGGGCAAATCAGTTAGAGATGGTAGAGGTGATCAGGTGAAAAATCAGCCAGAAAAACAGAGAGAAGCACAAGCAATCGAGCAAAAGTGGCCTGTTCAAATTCTACCGCTTGGAGATGCGGCTGTGTTGGTGCAATTTAAATCTGTAGGTAATGAGAGCGCGGAGATTTACCAATTTGTGCAGGCTTTTGCGAGTCATATCGAACAGCATCCGTTTCCAGGCATGATTGAATTTGTACCAGCTTTTACAAGTGTGGCGATCTATTACGATCCTGTTACCGTTAAACAGGTATCGAATCAAAAGCCAGAAAGCACTGCGTATGAGATCGTACTGAATAATGTACGTAGGTTGTTAGCAGGGCAAACTAGTCAACTAGAGGTTCACACACGATTGATTGAAATTCCGGTCTGCTATGGGGGAGAGTATGGACCTGATTTGGAGGAGGTAGCCAAGTATCATCAGATCACTCCTGAAGAAGTCATTCGTATTCATACATCCGCTATGTACAAGGTATTTATGATTGGTTTTGCACCCGGCTTTCCGTATCTAGGAGGAATGTCTGCTGAGCTTGCGACTCCAAGGAGGGCTTCTCCACGGTTACAGATTCCCATGGGCTCAGTCGGCATAGGTGGTGAGCAAACGGGCGTCTATCCTATAGTGACCCCAGGTGGCTGGCAGTTGATTGGTCGGACACCGCTTGCGCTATTTCGTCCCAAGCAGAATCCACCCAGCTACTTACAGGCAGGTGATACTGTCCACTTTCGTCCGATTACCCAACAGGAATATCTGGAGTGGGAAGGGGAGGAGTCATGAGTATACGTGTTATAAAGCCTGGCTTGCTTACTTTGATTCAAGATCAGGGGCGGTTTGGTTTTCGGAAGTATGGGGTTGTCACCAGCGAAGCGATGGACCCCATGGCCTTGCGTATTGCCAATATGCTGGTGGGCAATGCAGAGCATCTCGCTACTCTAGAGATGACGCTTACGGGTGCAGAGTTATCTTTTGAGACCGATAGTCTTATAGCGATTACCGGCGGGGATTTATCTTTTACCATCAATGGTGAGCGTTTGCCCATGTGGCGTCCCGTTTTTATTAGAGCTGGTACGGTTATGAAAGGTGGAGGTTGTCGGACGGGCTGTCGTGCCTATCTCGCTATTGCAGGAGGTATTGAAGTCGAGCAGGTGCTAGGGAGTCGCAGTACGTATGCTCGTGCAGGAATGGGAGGCTACCAAGGCAGAAGCTTACAGGCAGATGACTACATATCGGCCGGTGTTCCATCAGATGTGACGCTCTCTTTTCAGGAGAAATGGTGCTGGAAGCTGGAAAGGCAGACGGCATTGAGAAATTGGACAAGCGTAGATTGGAGTGTTAGCTCCGATTGCTTAGCAACGTACCGAAGATATCCGCATGTGCGTATTAGTCGAGGAACACATTTCTCCTTGTTTACACAAAAGAGCCAACAGCAATTATTTCACTCCTCCTACAAAATCACATCCCAATCAGATCGGATGGGCTATCGCCTACAAGGAGCTACGCTTAGCATGGTAGAACCGATTGAACTATTATCGGAGGCTGTAGCCTTTGGTACGATTCAAGTACCGGCAGAGGGATACCCTATAATTTTACTTGCTGATCGGCAGACGACAGGAGGTTATCCACGGATTGGTCAAGTTGCTACAGTAGATCTACCAATTCTGGCACAGATGAGGCCGGGGGAAGAGATCAAGTTTACAGAGATAGCAAGGGATGAATCTGAAAAGCTGCTCATAGAGCGAGATCAATTTTTACATGAACTACAACAAGGAATTCATTTGCAAATGAAGCGGTACTCTTAGGGGCAATCCGCATAGTAGAAATCCTTTTTGTCACAGCTAAGCATATTCTCGTGCCTATCGCACGAAATATGCTTATTTTGTTCAATTCCAACTTGACAGATAGGAATTATGTGATTAAACTCAAATACAAAGTTTCCTAATTTTTGGTGCCTATCAAAAAAGCGGAACAGGCATGAAGGAGGCAAACGGTATGTCTGAGCAACAGGCAAGTCGACAAGACCTATTGATGCAGAAGATTTTAGACGCCATGAAAGGCATTGAGTATGGCTCTGTGCATATTACAATTCATGATTCAAACATTACGCAAATTGAACGCGTGGAGCGTCATCGTTATTCGTTAGAAAAGAGGGAATTTTCGAAAAAACAAAAAGAATAAAGTGCCGATCGGACATCCGAAGGCTCCTTACGTTTGCTATGGAAGGGCGAGCGATAGGAGCCTTTTTTGTATACATGTACAAAATGGCTCATTTGATAGAACAGAGAAGATTAGGAGGAGTAAATCAATGAAAGAAAAACCTAACATCGTAACCAAAACGAACTTTCTCAACAATAAAAAGCGACTAACATGGCTGACCTGTCTACTTACCGGTAGCTTAGCATTTGCGTTGGCAGGTTGCGGAGGAGGGGCATCTTCCGCTGGTTCAGAAACAGGTAAAGTGACCAATGAATCAGGTACAACCACAACTGTTTCTAGCAATGACAAATCCGTATCAAAACCAATTGAGCTTTTAAATGTCTCCTACGATCCGACACGAGAGTTATATCAGGCGTATAACAAAAGCTTTACTGATTACTGGCAAAACAAGACAGGTCAAACAGTCACAATTAAGCAATCTCATGGTGGCTCCGGCAAACAGTCACGCTCGGTTATTGATGGATTGGAAGCGGACATCGTCACGCTGGCTCTTGCATATGACATTGATGCTATCGCGAGTAAAGGACTTATCCAACAGGATTGGCAATCGCGCTTGGAACAAAAAAGCGCCCCTTACACCTCAACCATTGTGTTTCTCGTTCGTAAAGGTAATCCAAAGCAGATCAAGGATTGGAACGATTTAATAAAACAAGACGTTCAAGTGATTACACCTAATCCGAAGACTTCAGGAGGGGCTAGATGGAACTATTTAGCTGCTTGGGGCTATGCCAAACAACTCAACCAGAACAGCGATGAGAAGGCAAAGGAATTTGTGCAACAGCTATATAAGCATGTGCCTGTTCTCGATTCTGGAGCGCGCGGCTCCACAACAACTTTTGTAGAGCGGGGTATTGGAGATGTACTTCTTGCTTGGGAAAATGAAGCATTTTTGGCCGTTAATGAAATCGGGAAAGACAAAGTGGAAATCGTTGTACCATCCGTCAGTATTTTAGCGGAACCGCCGGTGACAGTCGTTGATAAAGTCGTTGATAAAAAAGGCACAAAGGAAGTAGCAGAGGCTTATCTGAAATACTTGTATTCGGAGGAAGGACAGAAGATTGCGGCAAAGAATTTTTACCGACCACGACTAGAGTCAGTGGCCAAAGCATATGAAAGTCAATTTCCTACGATCAAGCTATTCACAATTGAAGAGACAGCTGGAAATTGGCAGGAAGCTCATAAAACCCATTTTGCTGATGGGGGGATTTTTGATCAAATATACCAACCATAAATGAGAATATAACGAACTGACACACAGGGGAGTGTAAATCATGAAAAACAGCTGGAAACAGTCGAGTATCATACCAGGATTTGGCCTTTCGCTGGGGTATACGGTTGTCTATGTGAGTCTCCTTGTTCTATTTCCCTTGACTGTGCTCTTACTGTCGACCAGCTCCCTTAGTTGGGATCAATTCCTATCCATTGTACTTGCCGATCGAGTGATTGAATCCTATAAACTTAGTTTTTTAGCTTCTTTGGTCGCCGCCCTAGTGAATACGGTGTTTGGGCTAATGATAGCCTGGGTGCTGGTGCGCTACCGCTTCCCGGGTAAAAAAATCCTTGATGGACTAGTTGATCTTCCCTTTGCCTTGCCCACTGCGGTAGCAGGTATTTCACTCACGGCGGTCTACGCTCCTAATGGGTGGATTGGTCAATATATAGAGCCGCTAGGCATTAAGGTTGCGTTTACTCCACTTGGAGTAACAGTTGCCTTCATTTTCATTGGAATTCCGTTCGTGATCCGCACCGTCCAACCCGTATTGCAGGATGTGGATCGGCAAATGGAAGAAGCCGCCGCTAGTCTCGGTGCTTCACGTTGGATTACTTTTTGGCGGATTATTTTTCCCCAGCTCTTACCTGCCTTGCTGACTGGCTTCACGCTGGCCTTAGCTAGAGCAGTAGGGGAATATGGCTCTGTCGTATTTATTTCAGGCAATATGCCGATGAAAACGGAAATAACCCCACTTTTAATCATGACAAAGCTGGAGCAATTTGACTATGCAGGGGCAACAGCAATCGCCTCGGTAATGCTACTGTTATCGTTTCTTATCTTGCTATCGACCAATGTTCTACAGTGGTGGAGTCGGAAAATGTATCGGATGGACTAATAGAAAAGGAGAGGAAGCATATGTCGTTATCTACTCAATCTGATACCGCTAAACATCCAGGAGCTTGGATCATGATTGTTCTCTCCTTACTGTTTTTGGGGCTGTTTTTAATTGTGCCGCTGTTATCGGTGTTTACGGAGGCAATAAAACATGGATTACAACCGTTTTGGGATGCGATCGTCGAACCAGATGCGTTAGCAGCTATACGGCTTACCCTGTTGGTTGCTGTGATTGCTGTTCCACTGAATGCGGTGTTTGGGATTGCTGCTGCTTGGGCGATTGCCAAATATCAGTTCCGGGGGAAAAACATTCTACTGACCCTAATTGATTTGCCTGTAGCTGTCTCGCCAGTTATCTCTGGATTCTTGTTTGTACTGTTGTTTGGTACGCAAGGATTGCTGGGACCTTGGTTAGAAACCTACGATATTAAAATTATATTTGCGGTGCCCGGCATTATTTTAGCTACCATTTTCGTTACCTTTCCCTATGTGGCACGTGAACTGATCCCAGCCATGCAATCGTTGGGTAATGATGAAGAAGAAGCAGCGTTGTCCCTTGGAGCAACGGGGTGGCAAACCTTCTGGCGCGTTACATTACCTAATCTCAAATGGGGACTGTTGTATGGGATTATATTATGTAATGCGCGTGCCATGGGCGAATTTGGTGCTGTCTCTGTCGTGTCGGGGCATATCCGTGGTATGACCAACACGGTGCCACTGCAAGTAGAGATTTTGTATAACGAATATAATTTTGTAGCAGCCTTTGCTGTAGCTACCTTATTAGCAGGTTTAGCTATCGTGACACTGATCATCAAGAGCTTACTGGAATGGAAAGCGGAGCGGCAATACAAACAGAAGAAATCAGATGTAGCTGTCTGGGGTTATGAAAAGGGGGAGAGTTTACATGGGCATTGAAATTAAACAGGTATCCAAAAGCTTTGGGACGTTTTCTGCCCTTGATTATATTAATTTACAAATTCCAAGTGGAGAGTTAGTTGCTTTACTGGGTCCCTCAGGATCGGGAAAAACTACCTTGCTTCGACTGATTGCAGGTCTTGAACAGATGGAACAAGGGATCATACGGTTTGATGGAGTAGATGCTACTCGGAAAAGTGTTCAGGAGAGAAAGGTTGGTTTTGTTTTCCAACATTATGCTTTATTTCGGCATATGAGCGTTTTTGATAATATCGCTTTTGGCTTACAGGTGCGTCCGCGTGGAGAGCGTCCTTCTAAAGCCAGAATTCGAGCAAAAGTAATGGAGTTGTTGCGTTTAGTTCAATTAGATGGGCTAGAATCGCGTTTTCCTGGTCAATTGTCTGGTGGGCAACGACAGCGGGTTGCACTGGCTCGTGCATTGGCCATTGAACCAAATGTATTATTATTGGATGAACCCTTTGGAGCACTGGATGCGCAGGTGCGCCAGGAGCTACGGCGGTGGCTCAAACAATTGCATCATACACTTAAAATTACCACCGTGTTTGTGACACATGATCAAGAGGAAGCCTTGGAGATGGCGGATCAGGTGGTAATTGTAAACAAGGGTAGAATTGAACAAGTCGGATCGCCAATGGAAGTCTATCAGAATCCTAGTAATCCCTTTGTCTATAATTTTTTAGGTAGAGTGAACAAATTTCATGTTCGTGTTCATGGAGGAACTGTTCAAATTGGGCAACTAGCATGGAAGTCGGAAGAGGTTCTGGACTGGAACCATACAGAAGCGACTGGCTACATACGCCCTCATCAAATGGAGATTTCACACATTTCAAAAGGGGATAGCTGGGCTGAAGCTACTTTGTTGCATGTCTCTGAATTGGGGCCACTTCTACGTCTCGATTGTCAGTTGAAGACAGATGGTACTTTGTTTGAGTTAGAGCTAAGTGGTGAGCAATATCGGGAGCTTTGGGGAGATTCTCCTGAGCATCTGTATGTAAATCTCAGCTCAATTCGATTGTTCCCAGCTCAGCAGTTCTATCAGCAACCAATCAAAAGGATGAACGCACAGTCTCTTTCGATTACCATGTCAGAAGTGAAGGTGTAAGGAGGATCAAAAAAACCAACCATCGCTAATGCTTTGGTTGGTTTTGGCTATTTACAATCCAGCAGGCAATTGATGTTGTGAGTAAATCTCCAATAATCGAAGGACATCATCAATATGATCCGTCTGCAACAAGGTTTGCAGCGTTTCTGGAGAAGATAGCACTGCTGTTAGCTGAGCCAGCGCACGCAGATGCGTCTCATTATCTACAGCTGCCAGTACAATAAACAACTGTGCAGAATGCTCTGGTCTTTCTGAGAAGGACACGGGATGCTTCAATTGTAGGAAACTCATGCTTAGTCGTTGGACACCATCTTGTGGCCGAGAATGCGGAATAGCAATTTTGGGAGCAATGACGATGTACGGGCCATGTTCATACACAGAGCGAATCATGGCGTCCACATAAGAAGGTAGAATACTTCCATTGCGTACTAAAGGTGCTGAAGCGAGTCGGATCGCTTCTTCCCAATTAGCGACGGTTTGGGCTACCTGAATCTGGTCTTTTGTCAGTAAATCTGAGACGGTCGGCTTGTAAGTAAGCTCTTTACTTAAAGAAGCAGGTTCCAACAGATATTCTTTTAACTCTTGTTGTAGGGCTTCCTCATTTTCTATCACCGCGTGTCGACGGATAATAGACATCATGCCTTCCAACGACTCTGTTGGCTGTTTTTCTTTATCACCGATATAAGCACCTACTCGTTTTAATAAGCGCGCTTTTTCAGCATCGTTAAGAATTGGATTTACTACATACACGGGCGCATCGCTTTTTGTCAAAGTGGTGGTAGAAAAAATTAGGTCAACCTCATAGGATTGGGATTCATACTCCCGTAGAGAAACCGTTTTACAAATATCAATGGACGAGAATAGGTTTTCCAACTGATTTTGCAGAATGAGTGAGGTACCAATGCCGTTTGGACATACGATCAGTGCTTTTTTACGCGGTGCAGGATTCGCTCCTTGTTTTCGCAACCATGCGCCAAAGTGCATTGCTATATAAGCGATCTCATCTTCACATACCTGTTGCCCCACCAACTGTTCAAAATGAAAAATAACTTTCTGGGTCAGCAAGAAGATTTCATGATAGTGCGTTTTAATTGAATCAATCAGCGGATTGTCCATGTTAATACCATACTTAATTCGGTAGAAGGCGGGCTTGAGATGTAGCATTAAATCACGTTTTAGACCTTCCTGATCTTCAAACATAATGCAGGCGAACTTTTGAAAATCAGTAACCATGCGCCGGACTGTTTCTAATAGCATTTGAGTATGGGTATTTTCATGATCCGGATGATATTGGTTCATCACACGAGCACCTAAGAGATGCGTGGCAATGTAATAGGTTTCGTCTTCAGGTATATCGATTTGCAGGGTTTTAGACAGCTCATTGCTAATGTAGGTCGCTGCTTCAAAATGCTTCGTTTTTTTCAAGACCTCTTTTTCTTCCATATCAATTGTGACGTGCTGACCACGACTAAATCGCTTGCGGAACAAATGGATGTGAATACTCAAACTCTCTAGGACTTCATCGGTATATTGAATACCTAATAGGCGTTCACAAACAGATAGGGCTTCGCGGATCACCTGAATTTCCTTTGTTTTCAAAAAATCTTCTTGCTGTTCCTCTGCTACCAGTGAAGTAGAGTGCGCCATGGTCTGAATGTGGGAGATTAGTTGATTCCAGCTTTGGGTTGTTACTGCTTGAGAGAGATAGAAGATGAGAGCTTTTCGTTTATCCTGTTCTTCACCCTGAATGAAGTAGCCTTGCTTGCGGTCAAAATTGAGCGATACATGAAAGGAGTGTAGCTCCACCTTTAGTTTCTTCAGATCGTCTAAAGTGGTATTGCGACTAACACCTAGCCGATTCATCAAATCCTCTAGCAAGATGCGCCCTTCTCGTGTTAATAGATAGATGGTTAGCCAAGCCTTACGTTCCTTGACGGAATACTCATATTGCCATTTCTTCATACCTTGAATTTTGTCAGGAATTTTTTGTTTGGTCAGTTCGTCTATATAGTAGCCGGTGGTTCGGACATATTGAACAGCAGGGAGTTGATTTTCTTCCAGCCAATCGTTAATTTTGTTCATATCATAATAAAGCGTACGTTTAGAAATTCCTTGAGATTCTAAGAGCTCCTGTACCGTTACATATGAGTCTGCTTGCATGATTTTATGCAAAATTGCAGCGCTTCGCTTATCGAGCGACATGGGTATAACCTCCTTTGCCAATTGATCTGTTGCTAAGTAAATTGCAAAGATTGGATAGAAGAAAAAGACGATCGATTCGAATACGTTCTGTTAGGCTTATTATAAAGCAGGATGCCATGATTAGAGAAGACCAAAAACTAACAATCTTTTGTGCATAAGTTGGACTATTATAAACAAGACGATTCAGTAGGTGTCCAATCTTGGAAACTCTATTTTTTTCATTTATGATAAAGAAGCAAGATGAGCAGATATAACATAGGAATAGGATTACATCAGCAGGAGGAATGAAAATGCAGAAAATTGGAGTTGGTATTGTCGGATATGGTCCGTCAGCTACCACCTTTCATGTTCCTTTTTTACAAGTGTCAGAGCATTATGAGATTGTAGCTGTCCTCTCTTCCAAACCTGAAAAGGTAAAAGGAGATTTGGGAGATGTACAGGTGGTGTCTCAGCTACAAGAGTTACTACAGCATCCCAAACTAGAACTGGTCGTCATTACCGCTCCTACATCGCTTCATTATGAAATGGTAAAAGAAGCAATACTTGCGGGTGTTCATATTGTTGTTGAAAAACCGTTTGTCGTGACAACCAAAGAAGCAGATGAATTAATTGAGCTGAACAAACCAACAGGCAAGGTGTTAAGCGTCTATCAAAACAGACGATGGGATAATTACTTTTTGACCATTCAACGTCTGCAACAGGAAGGACGATTGGGTGAAGTCTATCATTTTGAATCCCATTATGATCGATATCGTCCAGAGGTTCGTGATCGTTGGAGAGAAAATGCAGGACCAGGCTCTGGAATTTTGTATGATCTAGGTTCTCACTTGCTGGATCAAGCGATTATGATGTTTGGTATGCCTAAAGCAGTTACTGCCGATGTGCAGGCACAACGTCCAGGGGCTAAAACAGACGATTATTTCCACGTCATTTTGCAGTATGAGCGTTTGCGAGTGATTTTACACGCTGGCATGTTGACGGTTCAACCGGGTCCACGTTTTCAGGTGCATGGTGATAAAGGTAGTTATATTAAATATGGATTTGACGTGCAGGAAGGTGCAATCCGTGACAATCAACCGCTAACCGCTCCCAATTGGGGTCAGGAACAGAAAGATTGGTATGGGGAATTAACCACGATGGTAGAAGGTCAGCCTGTAACAGAAAAAATTGTGTCGGAAAAGGGTTCCTATCAGCGTTATTACGACAAGTTGTACGAGGCAATTCGCCTAGGTAAAAATGTGCCCGTTCGTGCAGAGCAGGCGCGCATGAATATTTTGCTAATTGAAGCGGCTTTCAAAAGCAGTAAGGAAGGTCGTACTATTTTTATGAATTGATCCACTGATATTGTGGATCTTTTTTATTTTATACGATCGAAAAATGGGATATTGATCATAGCCCTGTGATATTTTCTTAACGCTTGTGCAATTCTTCACAGAACGGACATCCATATGAACATGTACGGATGTTTTCTCCTTCTATAATAGGGGTAACCTAAAAGGAATGGTGTAAGGAAATGGGGCGAAGATATGGATCCATTTAAAAAACAAGAAAAAGGTTTATTTATTCTTTGTATGGTGGTAGCTGTGATCATGCTGCTATCCTTTGCAAGGAAGTTCTTTTAACTTATATAGTACGTTTTTTTATGTGAAAATGTTTCCAGATTCTTCATAAATGTGCAAAATCTTTGCCGATCTGGCATGTTACAATGATAATAAAGAACCGATATTACAAGGAGGCCATACGTATGTTTGATAAAATGGTGACAGCTTTGGATGGTTCACAGTTAAGCCCGAAAGTACAGGAAGCGGCGATTTTATTTGCCCGCGAAAATAAAGCATCCCTCACTTTTGTGCATGTTGTAAAAGAATTACCTGCCTATGTTGCCAGTCAACTAGTGTTTATGGTCCATGATGTTCAATCTGATTATTTACAAGAAGCAAAAAAATATGGTCAAGAATTGCTGGATCAGGCATGCGAGGCGGCAGAAAAAGAGGGAGTTCAGTGTGAAGCTGTTCTGCTTCAAGGGGAGCCGTCCAGCGAATTGCTTGCTTTAGTTAAAGAAAAGAACGCGGATCTAATCATGATGGGCAGTCGCGGATTGGGAGATTTTAAAGAACTGATGCTAGGTAGCGTGAGTCACCGTATTACACAATTAGCACCATGCCCAGTCTTTATCATTAAATAAGTAGCTACTAGAGCTTTATCACGCAGAAGAGCGCGATAAAGCTTTTTTATTGGATAATTATTGACTCGGGAGATGGTTAGAGCTTATTATATACCCATGGGGGTATAAAAAACACTCACGTATAGGCGGAAATCAGCTAAGTCATATTTTTTTTAATCTATTTAATACCCCTTGGGGTATAAGTTATACAATGACAGAAAAATTTACATGCAACATAACAAAAGCTAAAAACAAAAGGGGCAAACAACTTATGAAGAAAAAAATCATTATAGTAGGTGGAGTTGCAGGTGGAGCAACAGCGGCAGCAAGATTACGTCGGTTAAGTGAGAAACATGAGTTGATTATGGTTGAACGTGGAGAACATATTTCTTATGCCAATTGCGGTCTCCCTTATTATATTGGCGAGGTCATCGAGCAACGAAGCAAGCTCTTTTTACAAACAGTAGAGGGAATGTCACAACGTTTTCACATGGACATTCGAATTCGAAGCGAGGTAACTCACATTAATCGAGAACAAAAGAAGGTTACGATTCACAATCTGCAATCGGGAGAGAGATACGAAGAAACCTATGACATTCTTATTCTGTCTCCTGGCGCGAAGCCGATTCGACCAGCTATTCCGGGCATCGATGAGGCAAAACAGCTATTTACACTACGCAGTGTTCCAGATACAGATGCGATTAAAACCTATGTAGATGAACAACAGCCTACACGCGCGGTTGTCATCGGAGGTGGATTTATTGGTGTGGAAATGGCTGAAAATCTACGTGAGCGTGGACTTGATGTTACGCTTGTCGAGATGGGTAAGCAGGTCATGGCACCACTCGATATTGAAATGGCTGCTGTGGTACATGAGCATATGAGGGCTAAAGGCGTTACGTTACTGCTTCAGGATGGTGTAGAAGCATTTGCCGATCAAGGGAGGATTGTTCGTTTAAGCAGTGGTCGTGAATTAGTGACAGACATGATTATTTTAGCCATTGGTGTACAACCAGAGTCTCAGCTAGCAAAGGAAGCAGGACTTTCCTTGGGAGTACGCGGAGCTGTTCGGGTCAATAAACAGATGCAAACCGATGATCCAGCGATTTACGCCATTGGTGATGCAGTAGAAGTAACAGACTATATAAATGGTCAAGCAACGCACATACCGTTAGCTTGGCCAGCCAATCGACAAGGACGCTTAGTAGCGGATCATATTAATGGACTTGATGTTCAATACAACGGCACGCTAGGTACTTCCATAGCCAAAGTATTTGATCTCACTGTAGCTACAACAGGAAATAACGAAAAAACGTTATTGCGCACTGGACTTGAATATACAGCAATCCATGTACATCCAAGTTCTCATGCTGGTTATTACCCCGGGGCAGCACCTATCTGGATGAAACTATTATTTGATAAAACCACAGGTAAAATCTACGGAGCGCAGGCAATTTCAGCGGATGGGGCCGACAAACGGATCGACGTGCTTGCAACAGCGATTAAAGGTGGTTTAACCATTCATGATCTACCTGATCTGGAATTGGCTTATGCACCTCCGTATTCCTCTGCTAAAGATCCCGTTAATATGGTAGGGTACGTAGCGAGCAACATTGCTTATGGCTTAGTAGATATTGTCCAGTGGCATGAGATTGATCAGATTGTGGCAGATGGTGGTTTGCTGGTTGATGTACGTGAGCCAATTGAAAGAGAAACAGGCTTTATTAAAGGCTCTATCAATATTCCACTACCAGAGCTACGCAATCGTCTAACTGAACTGCCAAAGGATCAAACCATCTATGTATCCTGCCAAGTAGGATTGCGCGGATACTTAGCCGCACGTCTGCTTAGCGAGTACGGCTATCAGGTGAAAAATGTAGATGGTGGCTTTAAAACATATCGTATGGGAAAATCGATAGAAGAGACGTTTACCCCTGATAAAGAAGAAGGAACACCAGTGGTAAGCAATCAACCTGTGAATCATTCATTAAAGGACCAATCAAAGCAACCCGAATTATCACTATCCAACATAGACAAATCGACAATTACCATTGACGCATGTGGGTTACAATGCCCAGGACCAATTATGCAAGTCTTCCAAGCTGTATCACGCGCTCAGGAGGGGCAAACAATTGAAGTGAAAGCCACTGATCCTGGATTCATGGCTGATATTGCAGCATGGTGCGACAAAACAGGGAATACCCTCCTTTCCTCCGAATATAGCAATAAAGTAGCCCATGTTTTTATTCAAAAAGGTACAAATAAGCCTTCATCTATCGCAGAAGCTGCTATACAAAAGGCAAGCTATGAAAAGCAAATAGATAAAGATGGGGCGACGATGGTCGTGTTTAGTGGTGACTTAGATAAAGCGATGGCTTCGTTTATCATTGCCTCAGGAGCGGCTGCCATGGGTAAAAAGGTGACAATGTTCTTCACTTTTTGGGGACTAAACATTTTGCGCCGCGAACATGCTCCGGTTGTGGAGAAGGATACGCTTGAAAAGATGTTTGGAATGATGATGCCAAAAGGGGCAAATAAACTAACCTTGTCGAAAATGAACATGGCAGGAATGGGTACGAAAATGATGCAACATGTAATGGAAAAGAAAAATGTAGACTCCTTGGAGACGTTAATGAAGAATGCCCAAGCAGCAGGCGTCAAATTGGTAGCTTGCGCCATGAGTATGGATATCATGGGGATTAAACAAGAAGAATTAATTGACGGAGTAGATGTAGCGGGCGTTGCTTCGTACTTGAGCGATGCGCAGGACTCTGGACTTAATCTATTTATCTAAAGAGAACAGACAAACAAAGAATGAATAAGCGAGGTGAAACGGTATGGACTATAATGATTCCGTAAAAAACCGCTTGAAACGAGTCGAAGGTCAAGTACGCGGCGTGCTGAAGATGATGGAAGAAGATAAGGATTGTCGAGATGTCGTTACGCAACTCTCTGCCGTCCGCACTGCTGTAGATCGTGTTATTGGATTAGTCGTAGCGAGTAATCTGGAGCATTGTATTCGGGAAGAGTTAGAAAAGGGAAATGATCCTGAGCAGGTCATTAAACAAGCGGTAGATATACTGGTTAAAAGTAGATAGATTTCATATAGGTTATTGTTTTGTGTACACAACCCGGACGCAGCTCCGGGTTATTTTATTTTTTCTAAAAGGACATGGACGTAAGCAGCATCTCGGTTCATTCTTTTCAAATAAGTAGCAACTATATTATTTTACAAATAAACATACTATTTGATGTGAAGTTTGTTATAATGTACGGAAATCAAATGCAATGAGGAGAAAAAAATGTCAAAAAGTGAACAGTGGACTTCAAAGTTAGGTTTTATTTTGGCTGCCGCAGGATCAGCAATTGGACTAGGGGCTATTTGGAAATTCCCTTATGTCGCTGGTACGAGTGGAGGAGGGGCCTTTTTCTTACTGTTTTTGTTATTTACGCTGTTGCTAGGTACTCCTTTATTATTAGGAGAACTAATTGTTGGACGCAGCACAGGAAAAGATGCTGTTTCCGCCTACAAAGCCATCGCTCCTAATACTCCATGGCACTGGGTCGGTAGATTAGGCATCGCTACTTGTTTTATTTTGCTATCATTCTACAGTGTTGTAGGTGGCTGGATTCTTCTTTATTTTATTAAAAGCATAACGGGACAATTGATTGGCCAAGGACTAGATTATAATCAATTGTTCGGTCAAACCATTTCGGACTCATGGTTAGTGTTATCTGTTCAATTTTTATTTATGATGATTACGATTTTGGTTGTGTCCCGAGGAGTTTCGAATGGGATCGAAAAAGCTAATAAATATATGATGCCTGCACTATTTGTGATTTTTATTGCTCTTATTTTTCGCTCAGTTACGTTGCCAGGAGCTTGGGAAGGAATTACATTCTTCCTACAACCAGATTTTAGTGAACTATCTTCTAAATCAATTTTGTATGCGCTAGGCCAAGCTTTCTTCTCGTTAAGTATAGGTGTGTCGGTGATGGTTACATTCAGCTCCTACCTGCCAAAGAACGAGAGCTTGCCAAAGTCCACAGTTTCTATTGTAAGTTTAACCATTGTTATCTCATTGCTAGCTGGATTGGCGATCTTCCCAGCAGTTTTCTCACTAGGAATGAAGCCAACGGAGGGGCCTGGGCTTTTATTTGTGGTCTTGCCAGCAGTGTTTGAACATATTCCGTTCGGAGCATTTTTCTTGACCATATTCTTGTTATTGTTCTTGTTTGCTACCTTAACTTCAGCATTCTCCATGCTAGAAATTAGTGTAGCAGCGATTACAAAGGGCAATCAGGCAAAACGCGCTTCAGCTGCTTGGAAAGTGGGCCTATTGATTTTTGTGTTAGGAATTCCTTCTGCATTAGCATTTGGAGTACTAAGTGATGTAACGATTTTCGGAAAAAGCTTCTTTGATGCAGCCGACTTTTTAGTAAGTAATATCTTAATGCCTCTTGGGGCTTTGCTTATCTCTATTTTTGTGGCGTGGAAAATGAAACGAGATATCTTGCTAGCAGAAGTAAAACAAGGTACAACAGGTAGCTTCGTCTGGTTCAAAGCTTGGTATTTTCTCTTAAAATATGTAGTCCCTGTAGCTATTATCGTTGTATTTATTAGCTTGGTATTCGGATTGTAGAATAACCTACCAGAAAACAGATTATCGATATAAAAAAGCTCTCCCCGTAGTGTAATTGCTATGTGGAGAGCTTTTGTATCTATTTAAGGGTGCTACAGATTACTTATTATTTACCGAGATAGGAGTTTAACATCCAAATATGTTTTTGCAGATCAGTAAGAGTACCGAGCAACATATCGCTAGTGCTCTCATCACCAGCTTCTTGAGCGACTTCCATGCCTTTTTGGCACTCATTGCTCAAAGTTTGGAAGTCAACAATGATTGCTTGTACCATTTCTTCAGCGGATTCCTTACAGGAAGACTCTTGAATAGTTGAAAGTGTTGCGTATTCTGTTAATGTCGCTGCTGGCTTACCACCAATAGCTAGAACGCGCTCACCCAAATCATCAATTCTAGTTGTTGCTTCGTTAAACAATTCTTCAAATTTTTCATGTAAAGTGAAGAAGTGAGGGCCTTTCACATACCAGTGATAGTTATGCAATTTAACAAATAGAACATTCCAGTTTGCTACTTGGCGATTAAGAACGTCGATTACTTTCTGATTGCTTACCATTACTTGTTGTGCCATAGAAGAACAGCTCCCTTTTATAATTTGTATTACTTTATATTAATTATAAATTAATAATAATACTAATTAACTCTAATGTCCAGTCTTTTTTGTGAAAAGAATGTGAAGTTTGACCAAGACCTTCTCCTCACATAAGATGGTCTTTTTTTATGTTTTCATGCATGTAAGACAGGTAAATTACTGAGTACCATAATGAGTAATTATATACTTATATGTAATGGAGTATTTTGGTGAAAAGTTATCATTTTAAAAACAGACATATGGATATCGAATGTTTGGAAAGGTAAGACTCGTATGATATGATTAGCTGGAAATGAAAAAATGGAAAAAAGCATAGGGGGTTACTAAATGAGGTATGAAGCTATATTGGCATCGCATGTAGGTGGCTGGGAAGCTGCACTTGTATTACTGATTCTTGCCTATGTACTTTACAGATTAGATAAAAACAAAATTGCTAAAATCCTACATATGATACTTCGACTCATGTATATCATAATCGTAGTATTCGGAGCCATGCTCTTGTTCAAATTTTACATGGGAGACTTCCGACTCATCATAAAAGGTATCTTGGGTGTCTGTACTATCGGCTTGATGGAAATGGCACTTGTGCGTGCAGATAAACGTAAGCCGAATTTTGTTTTCTTTATTGGTTCATTAGTTTTGCTAGTGATCGTTGTATTAATTGGCTACAGAATTTTTTAGTTATAGGTAACAGAATAATTGATCAAAGGGATGATTCTACTTTTGGTAGGGTGATCCTTTTTATTTTGCTTACTAATATCATCTTTATATTACCTATTTGAACAAAATTTATAATTGTTCTTAATTTCGTGACTTTGACATCTTGTTTTTTGCCCAAATCTCTTTTATGGTTTAAATTGACAAAATTTCTATTACGTAAGCTTCAAAAAGGAATGCAATCATTATTTTTTGTTTACTTACATAGTAGGTTTGTCCAATAGGCATACTTCAAATGACCACATGATTAATGTAAACGGCGTTTGAAGTAGAGGAGGTTCGTACATGTTCAAAAAGATCTTTGGGGTGTTGCAACAAGTAGGAAAAGCACTTATGCTTCCAGTTGCCATCCTGCCAGCAGCTGGGATTCTCCTAGCATTCGGTAATGCTTTGCAAAATCCGGCTTTGTTGGAGCAATTACCTTTCTTATCAGGACCAGCGCTCCAGTTAGTCGCAAAAGTAATGGAAGAAGCGGGCTCCATCATTTTTGGAAACCTAGCTCTCTTATTTGCGGTTGGTGTAGCCATTGGATTAGCAGGTGGTGAAGGTGTAGCTGGATTAGCTGCAATCATTGGTTTTTTAATTATGAATCAGGTTATGGGTGTCTTCCTTGGTGTTACTGCTGAAATGGCACAGACTGATAAAGCCTATGCGATGGTGCTTGGAATTCCTACCCTGCAAACAGGCGTATTCGGCGGGATTATTATGGGTGTCATTGCCGCCAATCTTTACCGGAAATTTTATAACATTGAATTACCTCCATTCCTAGGCTTCTTTGCCGGAAAACGCTTTGTTCCGATTGTTACAGCGGTTGCAGCTTTAGTGACAGGTCTTATACTTATCTTTATTTGGCCGCCTATTCAAGCAGGTCTTAATGCGTTTTCACATGTCATGCTGGATTCTAATCCAACCTTGGCTGCATTTGTGTTTGGTCTTATAGAACGTTCTCTTATTCCGTTTGGTTTACATCATATCTTCTATTCACCATTCTGGTTTGAGTTCGGGGAGTACGTAAATAAAGCAGGACAAGTTGTCCGCGGGGATCAAGCGATCTTTTTTGCCCAAGTGAAGGATAATGTACAGTTAACAGCAGGAACATTTATGACAGGAAAGTATCCGTTTATGATGTTCGGCTTGCCAGCAGCGGCTTTGGCTATTTACCATACAGCTCGTCCTGAAAATAAGAAAATGGTAGCTGGGATTATGGGATCGGCTGCCCTTACCGCCTTCTTGACCGGGATTACAGAGCCGATCGAATTCTCATTCTTATTCGTAGCCCCCGTATTATTTGCTATTCATGCTGTTTTTGCTGGGCTTTCTTTCATGGTAATGCAAATCCTGAATGTTAAGATTGGTATGACCTTCTCTGGGGGGATTATTGACTACTTATTGTTCGGTGTGTTGCCTAATAAAACACAGTGGTGGTTAGTAATTCCAGTAGGTTTAGTACTTGCTGTTATCTATTATTTCGGATTCCGTTTTGCTATTCAAAAGTGGAATCTAAAAACACCGGGCCGACAAGATGAGGTAGAGGTTCAAAGTGGTAATATCCAATCCTCGGGACTAGCAGCAGATGTATTGGAAGCATTGGGTGGTAGTCCTAATATTAGTAATCTAGATGCATGTATTACTCGTTTACGAGTATCCGTTAAAGATAGTAAGAATGTAAATAAGGAACAATTGAAAAGGCTTGGAGCAGCGGGAGTTCTAGAGGTTGGTAACAATATTCAAGCGATCTTTGGACCAAAATCAGATCAATTAAAGGAACAGATTAAGGATGTTATGGCAGGACGTACGCCGGTTGAGAAATCAGCTAGTAAGCCAGCTCCACAACATGCACCGGCGGAGACGAAAGCATCTACAATCTTTGTTTCACCATTGGAAGGCAAGATGTTAGAGTTAACAGAGGTGCCAGACCAAGTCTTCTCGCAAAAGATGATGGGTGATGGTTTTGCTATTGAACCTACCAATGGAGAGGTTGTATCTCCTGTGGATGGGACAATCGTTACCTTCTTCCCGACCAAGCATGCGATTGGTATCGCTGCAAATGATGGCCGTGAAATTTTGATCCACTTTGGACTTGATACGGTGAAACTAGAGGGAGAAGGTTTTGAGGCTCTAGCTCAAGAAGGAGATAAGGTCACAGCAGGACAACCATTACTACGTGTTCAATTAGCGGATGTAAAGGGAAAAGTACCGTCAGTGATTACACCAGTTATCTTTACCAATTTACAAGAAGGGGAAAAGGTTATTTTTAAACCTGGTTCCTTGGTAAAACGTGGAGAAGAAAATATCATTTCCATAGAAAAATAGTCAGCTATAGCAAGCTAAAAGGCTATAAGTATAAAAAAATCGGCAGAGCATAGTAGCTCTGCCGATTTTTAGTTTGGTGCATTAAATAATTGGTTTGGGTAAACGAATAACCAAAATGGTAGTTTCGGTGTCATTAGAGGTGAGTTTGATTGTCCCCCCATGCTTGGTCACGATTCGTTTAGCAATAGATAAGCCAAGACCTGTTCCACCTTCACTTGCTCGGGAAGAATCAGCTCGAACAAATGGTTCAAAAATATTTTCTTTAATATCTTCGGAAATACCGATTCCATCATCAGCAATCATAATAACTACGTGATATTTTTCTTCTGATAACGATATGCGCATGGTTGTTCCAGCAGGGTTATATTTAATCGCATTTACCAATAAATTACTTAATACGCGAGTTATTTGAATACGGTCAAAGTACAGATATATTTCTCGTTCCGGTATATCTAATTGTAAATGAAATTGCTTATCCAGCATTTCTGTATAATGCAACACAACCATATCACGGACAAACTCTGTAATCTCTTCTAGACGTAAATGTAATTTGTACTCCGGGGCATCTAATGTAAGAAGTTCAAACAGGTTGTTAATGAGATGGTTTACCCGAATTGATTTTTGATAGATATACTCTAAATATCGCTGTTTTCGCTCTTCGTCCGTGGCCATGCCTTCTTTCAAGGCCTTGGCATACCCTTGAATACTGGTGATCGGTGTTTTCAAATCATGGGAGATATCCATTAACATACGCTGTTTGCCTTTTTCCAACACTTCATTTTCGCGGCGCGTCTCTTCCAATACATTCGCCATATAGTTAAAAGTATCACGGATTTGCACGAATTCATGCTCGGCCTTTAAGTGAATGCGGGCACTATAGTCACCATCCGTCATCTTTGTCAGTGCATCTAAAATGATAATCAGTGGATTTTTGATACGGCGAGCGGTCCAGTAAATATATAACACAATGAAAACAAGCATAATCATAGCGAACATGCCTAAATAGGACATAAAGCTTTTAGCAAACGGATCAAAAATATATGCCTGTTTAATATCCTTAGATACGAGTATATTATCTCTAGGTATTTTTAGTAATAAATACTGCTTTCCTTGATCAAAAGTATTCTGGTACATCGAGTAGTAATAGGGCTGTTGATCATGATTTTGTAAAAGATCGAATAATTGGTTCTCTGAATAGTGATTCATATCATCAGATTTTTTACCATAAACCTGTACGAGTTGTTTATTAGAATCAAGATGTTCTAGCCAGCCTCCGATACTTTCCAATTGAGGAAGTAGCTCTTTACGTTGATCTTCCTGTTTGTAATTAGAAGCGTCAATCTTTACATCAACAATATCCATATTTTCTAGACGGTTGGCAGCAACGTTGAGAATATAGATGGCAAGTCCAATTAAAACAACCATGAGTAAAAAATTAAAGATAAAGTAATCAAGGATGAGGGAAGTATAGAGGCTTCGTGATTTTTTACGCTCCAACCATTTTTTCAAATTTATACCCCAATCCTCGAATGGTTTTAATATAAGTTGGTTGTTTTGGATCATCCTCGATTTTTTCACGCAATTTGCTTATATGCACCATGATGGTATTATCATCATTGGCATAAAAATCACCCCATACTGCTTCATATATCTTCTTTTTGGTAAATACTTGTCCTGCACTAACCATTAAGAGTTCTAGAATTTTGTATTCAATAGAAGTGAGAGAGATGGTTTCCTCTTTACGATAGACGAGACAGCTTGTCTTATCTAGAGTCATTTTCCCGATTTTAATGAGTTGGTCCTCAGGATTAACGGTTACTTCAAAAGTAGGAGTAAATTCATGGACACGGCGAAGGAGAGCCTGAATACGTGCGATGACTTCTAGAGGATTAAACGGTTTTGTAATGTAGTCATCTGCTCCAAGTCCAAGACCTAAAATTACATCATGATCTTGGGTACGAGCTGACAAAAACATGATGGGAATATTATAGAATTGCCTAATCTCCTTAATAAGCTGAAACCCATCTTTACCGGGCATCATAATATCAAGGATAGCCAAGTCAACTTTTTTTTGAGCCAAAATAGGTAAAACGCTATCGCCATTATGAACTTCTATCACATGAAAATCTTCCTTCTCCAGATAGAGTGTTAAAAGTTCAACGATCTCTCTCTCATCATCAGCGATTAGTATGGTATATGACACGTTTTCTCCTCCGTTCTTTTCTAAGCAAAACGATATCTTTAGAGTAACACGTACAAAAGACATAGATGTTACATTTTAAACAAAAAATAAAACAAATGTATTCTCTTATTCTAATATTTACATGTAGTGGGAAGTTGATTACTTATCTTTGTTCAACGAGGGAAATGATAATTTTAAGATAACTTTTAGATTGTGATAAGGTGAACAGAAGGTTTCTCCTCTATAATATAAGAAGGTAAATATTATCTCGATTTCGAGGGGATAAGCAGATGGATGAACATGTTATATAACAATCTAACTGCTAAAAAGGAGGATATTATTTTGTTTGATTCATTAAAAATGAGCTTGTTGAAACCGAAAGACCTAGGTCAGCTCGTGCACAAGAAAGCTGGGGTCGTATTCGGATTTATCTTATTTCTCGCGTTACTTATTAGCGTGTTTGGTTTTTTCAGTTTCTATAATACAACGAATACGTTCTTAAAAGAGGCACAGGCAGTACTAAATAGCACACCTGATTTTACTTTTAAAGATGATGTTCTGAACATGCAGACTGATCAACCAATTTTTTCGCCTAACAACATGCTGGTCTTTGACCCTAACAATCAAGTAAAAGCAGAGGGTTATCCAAAAGGCCCATATGTAGTGATTTTTGGAAAAGTAAAGGCGACCTTTGTAGAACATGGAGTTTTTGTAAGAGAAGTTAATTATATTGATTCTGGCTTGGGAAATATGACTAAACAAGAATTTGTCGGACTTGTAGATTGGTTAGTGAGTAAAGAAAACATGATCTGGGCTATCATATTTGCTTGTATCTTTATTTACATGATCTTCAGCACCTTGTTTACTGCGTTTATCATTGGCATATTCGGCTACATTGTCAGCAACATAACTAAAAAGGAACTATCATTTGGTCAAACCTTTAAAATGGCTGTCTTTAGCCTACCAGTTCCTTTCCTTATCAAAGGAATTATGGTGTTATTGGCACTTTCTATTCCTATTGGTGCGATCACGTGGGGGCTAGCTGCTGTGTATATTGTCATGGCTGTTCGTAACGTAAAAACAAGCTGATCTAGGCAGTCATACCCTGTATAATGGCTAGTAATAGATAGCCAAGGAGGAAAAAACAAC
This sequence comes from Brevibacillus laterosporus, assembly GCA_007833815.1. Classification (NCBI taxonomy): domain Bacteria; kingdom Bacillati; phylum Bacillota; class Bacilli; order Caryophanales; family Paenibacillaceae; genus Brevibacillus; species Brevibacillus laterosporus. The sequence goes on from CP033464.1 coordinate 1,389,458, forward strand.
CATGTCACAGGTACAAGCTAGAATCCTTTCTGTAAATGTAGGACAGCCTCAAGTTCTTTCTTATAAAGAGCAAGAGGTAGTAACAGGCATATGTAAACAACCGGTAACAGGCCCCCTCTATCTTTCTAAAACACAGTTGCAAGGTGATGCTCAAGCAGATTTGAAGTATCACGGTGGGGTAGATAAAGCGGTATGCGTCTATGCAGCTGAGCATTATCCTTATTGGGAGAAGACTCTTGGTAGATCAATGCCCGTTTCTGCATTTGGAGAAAATTTAACCATAGAAGGATTGCTAGAAGATGAAGTGTGTATCGGGGATATTTATCAGATCGGCGATGCTGTGGTGCAGGTTACCCAACCAAGGCAGCCTTGTCATAAATTGGCGAAACGCTACGATGTGAACGACCTAGCAGTACAAGTGCAGGATACAGGTTATACGGGTTTTTATCTACGGGTTTTACAAGAAGGAGAAATTTCACAGGAAGACCCTATGACATTGATTGAAAAAGATCCTCATGGTGTGACGATTGCATTTGCCAATCAAATTATGCATCGCGATAAAAAGAACAAGCAAGCGATAAAGAGAATATTAATGGTAGAAGCATTATCTGCTAGTTGGCGCCTAAGCTTTACGAAGAGATTAGGAGACGAGGAGATAGACACAGCTCCACGCTTGCAAGGTTCATAAATAGAAGAGAATGAAAAAATCCAGGGCGTTTATACCCTGGATTTTTTGTTATACATACATAAACATGCGTGAAAATTTTCTTCGATACAGACCATACAAAACTTTGCCGTGTGCCTATCATCAGCAAAGCTTATACTTATTGCGATTCTACGTTACCTAGTTATTACACCAGCAAACAACAATTACCAATAGAATAAATAGAACCAAGACGATTTCAAAGTTGTTGCGGCATCCATCGAAAACACTCATGGCTTAATCCCTCCCAATAAGATGTACTTTATCCTATGTTTTCATAAATAAAGTGCTTGGGTAGGGGCCTCACTACTAAAAAAATGGACTATTCTTGGTAATGATGCTGTTCATTGTTGTTCAACCAAATTATAAATAAGATGAAGTAAAATGGAACGCCAGATGTGTTATAGACAAAGAAGATATTCATGATATCTTGGGAAGTTGTGACCCCACTGGAATAAGCTACAAAGCCAACTGTAAGGACAGCCAGCGTATTTATGATGAGAGCCAATAGTAGAAATAGTCCGGCGATTTTCTTTCTAGTCATTGTGATACTCCCCTTCTTTCTATTTAAAAGTAGTTAAAAGATTTCTTTCCCATCCAGTATAGCCCATTTATGTTAGGTAAACAACAAACAGAAACACCTTTATGTGAATAGGATGAGGGAGTAGGCTATTTACATTTTAATTGAGGTGTTTATAATAATTATCATAAAGTTTCCCTATTACAAAAAATGGGCGTCAAGGAAAAGGAGTAACCGAAGATACTCATTATAGTGAGGAAAGAAAGCACGTGAAAATAAAAGAAGAGAAGTGGGAAGAGTGATCTCAGATGGCTGATCAACAACAAGAATCAGTAGTATTGGAACAGGAAAAGGGATGGAGAAGAGGAATTACCCAGCCTTCCTTACAAGAAGTACACAGCTCGATGCGTGTACCCAAAAATGCGTCTAAATTTCGTAAATTTTTAGCCTTTGCAGGGCCTGGATATCTGGTCGCTGTTGGATATATGGACCCTGGAAATTGGGCGACCGACTTGGCAGGAGGTTCTCAATTTGGTTATACACTTTTATCAGTGATTCTTCTTTCAAATTTGATGGCGATGTTTTTACAAGCCTTGGCAGGTAAATTGGGTATCGTAACGGGTCGTGATTTAGCTCAGGCTTGCCGTGATCATTATTCCAAACCAGTATCCATGGGCTTATGGGTCCTATGTGAGATAGCCATTGCCGCTTGCGATTTAGCAGAGGTGATTGGATCAGCTATTGCGTTAAATTTGTTGTTTGGAATCCCGCTAATTTATGGTGTGCTGATTACAGCAATAGATGTTTTGCTGGTGTTGTTTTTACAAAATAAAGGATTCAGATATATAGAAGCTATTGTTATTGCCTTAATAGGTACTATCGGAGTTTGTTTCGGAGTTGAAATACTATTGGCTCAGCCTCAAATAGGTGAGGTCATGCAAGGATTTATCCCACGTACAGAAGTGGTGACGAACCCTGCGATGCTATATATCGCCATTGGTATTATTGGTGCTACTGTCATGCCACATAATCTTTATCTGCACTCCTCTATTGTTCAGACTCGTGATTTCGAACGGACACAGAGTGGGAAACGGGAAGCGATTAAATATGCTCGATTGGACTCTACGATTGCTCTATTCTTTGCCTTGTTCATCAATGCATCTATCTTAATTTTGTCAGCTTCTACGTTTCATCAGGCTGGCATGAAGGATGTAGCGGAGATTGGAGACGCGTATCATTTACTTACCCCTGTGCTTGGAACGACAGCAGCAAGTATCTTTTTTGGTGTAGCTTTACTAGCATCTGGTCAAAATTCTACTCTAACTGGAACATTAGCAGGTCAGATTGTTATGGAGGGTTTTATCAATTTCCGCATTACACCTTGGTTGCGCCGCTTGATCACACGCTTGATCGCTATAGTGCCGACGGTGATTGTTACTGCGTTATACGGAGAAAAAGGAACCACAGAATTACTCATTTTAAGCCAAGTGATTCTATCTATTCAGCTACCCTTTGCGATCATACCTCTTGTGCAGTTTACCAGTAACAAAACCAAAATGGGTGAGTTCGTCAATAAGAAGTGGGTTACCGCCATTGCGTGGCTGGTGAGTGGTGTCATTATTGCACTAAATGTTTTCTTGATCTATCAAACATTTACACAGTTGTAGTTTTTACACCCACAAAAAGGTATTGAACAGGTAAATCACGAAAATAATAAGGTACAAAAGAGAACATATAATAGGCATAGTATGTGAGTTAGTGGGCCAGCCAATATGAGAAAAGTCGAGGTGAAGAAGCGTGGGAAAACTTGAGGAGATTTTAGATTACAATCAAAAGTTCGTAGAAAATCAGAAATATACGGAGTTCACAACAACCAAGTTTCCTGATAAGCGGTTGGTTGTCATTTCATGTATGGACACGAGACTGGTAGAACTTCTTCCTCACGCAATGAACGTCAAAAATGGGGATGTTAAGATCATTAAGACAGCAGGAGCTATCGTCTCTCATCCATTTGGGGCGGTTATGAGAAGTATCTTAGTGGCTATCTATGAATTACAAGCAGAAGAGGTCATGGTGGTAGGGCATTATGATTGTGGAATGAGTGCGATCAATCCTACACACTTTTTGGAAAAGGTTCGAGAGAGAGGCGTTTCACCAGATTCCTTAGATCTACTAAAAAATGCAGGGATTAAATTAGAAAAATGGTTGCGGGGTTTTGATAATGTGACCGATGCAGTGAAAGAGAGTGTAGATATGATTAGTAATCATCCTATACTGCCTCCTGGAATACCGATTCATGGTTTAATCATTGATCCAAGTACAGGTAAACTAGATGTAGTTATAAATGGGTATGAAAAAAAATAAAATGAAAGTAAGAGCAATCGCATGTATGTAGCGAACGCTCTTTTATTTTCGTTAATACAGTTCATAATGTTTAATTTTGTTTTATTTGATAAAACCTAAAAATAAAATTAGTATAAACTTTATTCATGTCTATCGTTATAAACATAAAAGGGGGATTTACAACTATGAAGAAAAATATATTTGTGCTGATGAGTTCCGTACTTGTATTAGGTACTGCTCTTGCAGGCTGTGGTACAAGTAACGGTAACGGAGCCGCTCCAGCTAATAACGAATCTAAAAAGTCTGAAGATTCAAAAGCTGGTGGCAACCAATCCCTTCATTTAAACCTTGCATCTGAACCTCCGACGCTTGATCCGGGTCTTACAGAGGATGCTACTTCTGGGGCAATTGTTCGTTCTACTTTCGATGGTTTAACTCGTGTAGGTGAAGACGGCAAGCCCCATAATTCTGTTGCTGCTGACATTAAAATTTCTGATGATTTAAAAACATATACATTCACATTGCGTGATTCAAAATGGTCAAATGGTGAACCTGTTACTGCCAAAGACTATGAATATGCTTGGAAGCGTGTTCTAACTCCAAAAACAGCAGCTAGCTATGCTTATCAGCTTTATTATATTAAAGGTGCTGAAGCCTACCATAAGAATAAAGGGAAATTAGAAGACGTAGGTGTTAAAGCTCTTGATGATAAAACATTAGAAGTTACTTTAGAAAATCCTACTCCATTCTTCCTGGAGCTAACAGCTTTCTACACATACTACCCTGTTAATCAAAAATTAGATACTGCAAATCCAGATTGGGCGAAAGATGCAAAAACCCATTTAGGTAATGGCCCGTTCAAGCTAGATACTTGGGAACATAAGAGTAAAATTGTGTTGACCAAGAATGAAAACTACTGGGATAAAGATTCTGTAAAAATGGAGAAAATCGAGTTCTCTATGATCGATGATGGCAACACGGAGCTTTCCATGTTTGATAATGGTGATCTGGATTGGGCAGGTAAACCAGTTGGAGATTTACCAACAGATGCTGTGCCTATTAAGAAAGCAGATGGTAGCCTTAAGGTGAAGCCTACTGCCTCTATCTATTGGTACAAGTTCAACACAGAAAAAGCACCGTTTACTAACGCAAAAATCCGTAAAGCTTTTGCCTATGCAATGGATCGTAAAGCGATTGTAGACAACATTACACAAGCTGGAGAGCGACCAGCAATGGGTATCTTGCCTCCAACTATGGCAATTAAACCAGAAGGCTACTTTAAAGATAACGATGCAGATACAGCTAAAAAATTATTGGATGAGGGTATGAAAGAGCTTGGTATCAGCAAGCTACCTCCAATTACACTGTCCTTCAATACATTGGAAGGTAACAAAAAAATTGCTGAAGCGATTCAGGATCAATGGAAAAAGAATCTGAACGTAGATGTTAGATTAGAAAACACTGAGTGGAAAGTATACATTGATAGGTTGCACCAAGGTAGCTATCAAATCGGTCGTATGGCTTGGTCTGCTGACTTCAATGATCCAATCAACTTCTTAGAACAGTACCGTGATAAAAAAGGCGGTAATAACGATACAAACTGGGAAAATGCAAAATACAAAGAGTTGTTGATCAAGTCCGCATCTGAAACAGATCCAGCGAAACGTACGCAATTGTTTGCAGAAGCAGAGCAAATCATCATGGATGAAATGCCAGTAATTCCAATCTACTACCGTACACAAAACTGGATTCAAAACGAAAAAGTAAAAGGCGTATTTCTTGATGCACTTGGCTTCGTCGATTACAAATGGTCTTACATTGCTGAATAAGAAATAGTGGAATAGAAAGAAGCCTGTTGAGTATTATTCAACAGGCTTTTCTTCATTGATCGTGTATAGTACGTAATCATGATTTAGAGATAAGTGAGATCTAGCAGATTATCATCCTGTTACACTTTTACAAGAAAAAAATCCCCTTTTTCGACAAAAGAGGATTTTCAAAATCGCTATAGATAGTAATGCTACTATGTTACAAACGACAAATATCTGGTGGACAATCATCGCAACATATTTTTTCACGTAAATAGTGAATGTCTTTGACCAAAATGTAGCCATTTGGCAGAGGTTCAATCACATCTAATTTTTTTAATTCACCTAATAAACGATTAACACTTTCGCGAGTAAGTCCAATAAATTGAGCCAAATCTTTATTGGTTAGCGATAGGTCAATTAGGATACCATTAGGATGTTGGCGACCATATGTGTTACACATGCGGATTAAGGTCGAATAGAGAGCGCCCGTTTTTCCATTTAGCAACAGATCACGGAACTTAGATTGCATGCGACGGTTCTCTAGACTCATCCAGCGCAGAAATTCTACGCAATAGTCCCCTTTTGCAGTGAGAAGTTCTTCTAGAGACGTACGTGAGATGACCCGTAGTTCTCCGGGTTGCAGGACAACAGCAGTAGCACTATAGCATAAAGATGAATTAAACAAACCGAACAGACCAAATAACTCACCAGGATTGTATACTTGAAGGGTTAGTTCCTTTCCGTCTGTACTTGTCTTTGACAGACGAACTTTACCGCTTTCCACTAAATAAACGTAATCAGCAGGGTCCCCGTCAAAAAATAACGGTTTACCCGGAATGCTTTCAACAAGGGTAGAGATACGTTTCATATCCTCCCAGAATGCTCGAGAAATCTGATCCACGAAGGTTTTCATTTCTATAGGCATGAAGATTTTCCCTCACTTCATACTTTTCTCTCTTGTAAGTGATACTTGTTACAAGGTACGGTCTTAGTATATCAATTACTTATACATATGAATATAGCATCATAACTATTTTGCCATTTATCCATAAATGTATGAAAGAAGTATGAAAAAATAAGCGAGGTGACGAAAAATGGTGAATTCATTATGTATTGTGATTTTAGCTGGAGGGCAAAGCAGTCGCATGGGTAAGCCAAAAGAACTACTGAAATGGCAAGGTAAACCACTACTTATGCATATGCTAGATCAAATAATTCCACTGCATTACCCTTGTGTGATTGTCTCGAATGAACCTGAAAGATTGCCTCAAATAAATGAGCTTGGCACAAAGGTGTTTATCACACGAGATATTGTAGCTTCACATGGCCCGATTAGCGGTATTTATTCTGGCATGTCTATTCGACAGGAAGAGTGGTATTTGGTTGTATCCTGTGATTTACCATTTTTACGTACAGTGCATTTGCAACACTTACTAGAGAATTTAAACGATCGTTTAGATGAAAATAGAAGAATGAATGCTGTAGTACCTAAAACGGGAGGCCGATTGCAACCGTTATTAGCACTTTATCATAAACAAACAAAAGAAATTTGGAAGGATGCACTAGATCGTGGAGATTACCGGGTAATGAAGGTACTGGAAAGGATGACTGTAAAAGAAGTAACGGATGAATCGTGGGATGACATGACCGCTTTTAATATGAATACACCTGCCGATTACGAAGAGGCAATAAAAGAATGGAACAGCAAAAATTTGTTAGGAGGAGAAAAATGAACAATGAATTAAGTAGACTAGACCCTACAACTATCGTTATGCAATTTGTGGGGTACTCTAATTCTGGAAAAACAACATTGCTATGCAAGCTAATTGAGCGATTTACACAAGCGGGAGTACGACTGGGTGTAATCAAACATGATGGTCATGATTTTGAATTAGATCAGCGTGGAAAAGATACGTGGAACTTCCGGCAGGCAGGGGCTCCCATGGTGGCTATTCAATCCGCTACTCAAACAGCTTGGATGGAGAATGATGCGGTGCCTCTCCCACAGCTTATCTCGAGGATGAGCCAGCAAGGAGCCGATCTAATTTTGGTGGAGGGCTTTAAACAGGAGTCCTACCCGAAAATTGTGGTTATCCGTCGGGAGGCAGATCTGGAGCTATTAGATAAGCTACATAACATCGTCGCGATGGTAAGTTGGCTGCCAACGCAAAAGATGTCCATTCCTGTTTTTTCGATCGATCAGGAAGATGAGATTTTTCAATTTATACAGACATACAAGCTTGTACAAAAAGAGAAAACAAAAGATAATAGATAAAATAATGAGATTGGCTGAGGAAACATGAGATTGTTTCCTCAAAAATGCTTAATTTTACGCAAAATTGCCAGTTTTTGTCGCTAGATCGCTGTTAACAGAATAAAATAATGGACGTATAATAAGACTCGTAAGCAACAGCATAACGGCCAAATCCCGAGGCATTCGGGAACGGAGGACCCACTTTTTACTGGGGTTAATTCTACAAGTTGTAGAAGGGATGAGTAACTCTTTCGCCATCCTACCCGTCAGCTAACTTCGTCGGCTAAAGCGAAGGAGGTCAATGAGACCACCTGTATTTACTGAGGGTTTTTTTCTTTTTCCCTCAAGCGTGAACGTGTAGGTCTTTTTGTTTTGCTTGCATTTACTTTTTTAACATAACACGTACAACTGTACGAAAGAGGATTAGGGAGACAGAACGCAAAGAGAGCGTATTGCTAGCTGGGCGTTAGGTAGACCAATGAGTGCTTCTTTCTTGACGGTTGAACATTGAAACAAATGGGTATGCTCTGGTGATGCAATAATTGCTTCGCTAGGGAGAAGGTATGACTTGCCCCGTTTGTTATCATGTTCACTTTTACCGTTGAGATAGGGGCAAGCATTGGTCTATTTTTTGTTCCAAGGTGAACTTCATTTGTAGAGTAAAGGAAGAACACAGGGGAAGCACAGATTGTCAAACGTTGATCAGACAGTTGGCAGAGGAGGAAAAAAGGATGGATATGGTTGCAATTTTACTAGTAGCAGGTGCATTTGGTCTGTTTTATGGAATGATGGCATTCTGCGATAAAGTGGTAACAGAAGAAGGGAGAGAAAAGCGTTGATTATACTCATGATCATCGTTGCAGGGGTTATCCTCTATCTCATTGATGCATTGATTCATCCTGAAAAGTATTAATAAAACCAACTGTAATCTGAAGAAACGTTAGGAGGAACTGTTGTGGATCTGTTGCAAATTGCTGTAGTGTTAGGGATTTTGCTCATCCTGGCCATATTATGTGGCCGTTACTTGGCGCAGGCCTTTTCATGGGAGGTCACCAAACTAGACCGAATATTTGGAGGGTTTGAACGATTGATATATAGAGCTTCTGGCATCCAAATAAAAGCAATGACATGGAAACAGTACGCAGGAGCAGTTTTACTTAGCAATTTAGTCATGTTTGTAATTGGGTATTTGATTGTGAGAATGCAAGGTTTCTTGCCGGGGAATCCCAGTAAGATTGAAGGCATGGAACCATTACTTGCTTTTAATACAGTAGCTAGTTTTTTAACAAATACCAACCTACAACATTATAGCGGGGAGTCAGGATTGTCCTACCTGTCCCAAATGACGGTTATTATCTATTTGATGTTTACTACCCCCGCTACTGGCATAGCTGTTGTGATGGCCTTTATGAGAGGAATTACAGGACAAAAGCAGATTGGAAACTTCTATGTAGATTTGATTCGAGCGCATACTCGTGTGTTATTACCATTGGCTGTGTTTGTTACCTTGCTGTTGGTAGCTCTAGGGGTGCCTCAAACCATGAGTCCAACAGTAACGGCTACTACGTTACAAGGAGCAGAACAACAAATCGCTCGTGGACCTGTGGCTTCCTTGGAATCAATTAAGCATATTGGCACAAACGGAGGTGGATTCTTCGGGGTTAACTCTTCGCATCCCTTTGAGAACCCTACACCTCTAACAAATGTTATTGAAATCTTATCTATGTTTCTCATCCCGGCCTCCTTACCGTTTACTTTTAGTGCTATGACACGCAATAAAAAGCAGGGCCTTATGATATTTGTTGCCATGTTTCTAATGTTCCTGACTTTCTTGACGATTGTGTATGTAGCAGAATCGAACGGAAATCCAGCGTTAGCACAAGCAGGCCTGTCACAGGCAAACGGTAGTATGGAGGGAAAAGAAGTACGCTTTGGTATTGCACAGTCGGCTCTGTTTACCGCAGTGACCACAGCAGCTACTACAGGAACAGTTAATAACATGCATGATACCTTAACGCCGATCGGTGGAATGGTTCCTTTAGCTCAAATGATGCTAAATTGCGTGTTTGGCGGCGAGGGTGTTGGCACAATGAACATTCTGATGTATGCCATGATGGCCGTGTTCATTGCAGGATTAATGGTTGGTCGTACACCAGAATACTTGGGACGTAAGATTGAAAGTAAAGAGATGAAATTAATAGCTATTACTATTTTAATTCATCCTTTGATTATCCTAGCTCCATCTGCTATTGCTCTGGCTAGCGAGATGGGCACAAGCTCCATTTCTAATGCGGGCTTCCATGGTATCTCCCAAGTGGTGTATGAATTTACGTCTTCAGCCGCTAATAACGGTTCAGGATTTGAAGGCTTGGCAGACAACACACCATTCTGGAATATTTCCACAGGTCTAGTTATGTTATTTGGACGTTACTTTTCTATCATATTAATGCTTGCTGTAGCAGGCTCACTTATGATGAAAAAACCTGTACCGGAAACAATTGGTACTTTCCGCACGGATAATACAGTATTTATGGGAATCTTGCTTGCCACTGTACTCATTGTGGGTGCGTTAACATTCTTCCCTGTGATTGCACTTGGTCCTGTTGCTGAGTGGCTGTCCATACGTTAATGAAGAAAAGGAGTCTTTCTCTATGAGTAATCAACGAACATCCTTGGTCACCAAGGAGATAGTCTGGCAGGCGATCATCAATGCCTTCAAAAAATTAGATCCACGATTAATGATTAAAAATCCCGTCATGTTTGTGGTGGAAATAGGCTTTGTTATTACGCTATTTTTAAGCGTTATGCCAAGTGCTTTTGGTGGCGAGTCCAATGCCTTTTACAACAGTATCGTGAGCATCATTTTATTCGTAACCATCCTGTTTGCCAATTTTTCCGAGGCTTTGGCAGAAGGACGCGGTAAGGCACAGGCTGATAGTTTGAAAAAAAGCAAACAAGATATGAAAGCGAATCTGTTACAAAAAAATGGATTGATAAAAGTGGTCAATTCCACAGAGCTACGCAAAGGTGACATAGTCATCATCAACACCAATGAGTTAATACCAAGTGATGGTGAAATTATTGAAGGAGTGGCATCCGTCGATGAGTCGGCCATTACGGGAGAATCAGCTCCAGTCATTAAAGAAGCAGGGGGAGATTTTAGCTCTGTTACTGGCGGGACTCGCGTGGTGAGTGACCGAATTACGGTGCGTGTAACCACAGATCCTGGGGAATCTTTCTTAGACCGAATGATCAGTTTGGTTGAAGGAGCGAAACGCCAAAAAACACCTAACGAGCTAGCTTTAAATACGCTATTGGTTAGCTTAACATTAATTTTTTTAATCGTGTGCACGACATTGATACCTATTGCTTCCTATGTAAACGTGGTGATTCCGGTCGCAACTTTGGTAGCTTTGCTGGTTTGCCTCATCCCAACGACCATTGGTGGATTGTTATCTGCCATTGGGATAGCTGGAATGGATCGGGTCACTCAATATAATGTAATTGCCATGTCAGGTAAAGCGGTCGAAGCAGCGGGTGATATTAATACCATCATCTTGGATAAGACGGGAACAATTACGTACGGAAACCGTATGGCCTCTGTAATCGTGGCGGTGGGGGGCATAAAGCTAGAAGAGTTATATCGGGCGGCTCTACACAGCTCCCTACATGACGAAACACCAGAGGGACGCTCCATTGTGGAACTAGCTAAAAAATTGGGAGTTCCTCAATCAGAATGGCAGATTTCAGGAACAGAAGGAGTGGAATTTAAAGCGGAAACCCGTATGAGTGGTACAAATTTTCCAAATGGTCGCATGGTAAGAAAAGGGGCCGTTGATGCAATTAAAAACTATGTTGTAGAAAGCGGTGGTCGGGTTCCTAGCGATTTGGAGAATACAGCGAATCAAATTGCTAGAGAAGGTGGTACTCCATTAGCGGTGGTAGATGATAATCGTGTACTGGGCGTCATTTATTTGAAAGATACAGTAAAGGCAGGCATGCGTGAGCGCTTTGAAGAGTTACGCCGTATGGGGATTAGGACTGTTATGTGTACGGGTGATAATCCATTAACAGCGGCTACCATTGCACGTGAAGCTGGTGTAGATGATTTTATTGCGGAAGCGAAACCAGAGGATAAGATTGCGGTCATTCGTCAGGAACAGGCACAAGGAAAATTGGTAGCTATGTCAGGCGATGGTACCAATGACGCACCTGCTTTGGCTCAAGCAGATGTGGGCTTGGCAATGAATAGCGGTACAATTGCCGCAAAAGAAGCAGCGAACATGGTAGATCTAGATTCTGATCCGACCAAAATCATTGAGGTAGTAGCTATAGGGAAACAGCTTCTCATGACTCGCGGAGCTCTTACTACCTTCAGCATCGCAAATGATATTGCGAAGTATTTTGCCATTATCCCTGCGATGCTCATGGTAGCAATTCCTCAGATGCAAGCTTTGAACATCATGCAGCTAGCTACTCCACAGAGCGCAATTTTGTCAGCATTGCTGTTTAACGCGATTATTATCCCGCTGTTAATACCGTTGGCAATGAAAGGTGTCAAATATACACCAATGAGTGCTACCAAGCTATTATCTCGCAATCTGTTTATTTACGGATTGGGGGGTGTCATTGCTCCTTTTGTCGGTATTAAGCTGTTGGATATGCTTCTGGTGGTAGTTGGTTTGCACTAGAAAAAATAAGGAAAGAAAAGGTGAGTTATCATGTTAAAAAATATACGCGTCAGTCTTGTGTTGCTACTGATCTGCGGCGTTATTTATCCCTTGCTCATGACGGGTATCGCGCAGGCTCTAATGCCAATACAAGCAAATGGAAGTCTAATTACTGATGCAAACGGTAATGTAGTAGGATCGAAGCTGATTGGTCAAACGTTTACAGACCCTAAATACTTTTCTGGACGTGTTTCTTCTATAGAATATAATGCAGCTGGTTCAGGTTCTAATAACTATGCTCCTTCTAATCCAGAACTAATAGAACGAACCAAAAAAGATGTAGCGGCTTTCTTAGTTGCGAATCCTATTATTGTGCAAGCAGCAGTACCAGCTGACTTAGTAACAAACTCAGCTTCAGGACTTGATCCGCATATTACACCAGAAGCGGCTCGTGTTCAGGTGCCACGCATTGCAGCAGTACGCAATTTGACTATTGAGCAACTTAATCAGCTCATTAGTAAGCACACAGAAGATCGATCCTTGGGCTTGTTTGGTGAAAAACGAGTAAATGTATTGGAGCTAAACATAGCGTTGGATCAGGTGAAGTAAATGGAAGACTTTCGCCGAAAAACGCCAGAGGAAATCTTGCGCTCCATTTCGGAAATCCATAAAGGTCGCTTGCAAATTATTTTGGGTGCTGTGAGTGGCTCAGGAAAAACCTATCACATGCTGTTAGAAGGGCAACGTCTCCGAAAAAAAGGCTTGGATGTGGTTATTGGGGTCATTCGTACGCATGCAATGAATCAAGGGAAGAATCAAGAGAAGCTAGAGGGACTCGATGTAATACCTGCTATGGTCTGGTGTGATAAAGGTGTTCAGAGAGAGGACCTTGATGTCGAGGAGATCGTGAGACGTGATCCAGAGGTTGTCTTGGTAGATGAGTTGGCGCATCGTAATCGACCGGAAGCAATGCGCCGTACCCGAATCGAGGACGTACGTTATCTATTGGAACACAATATTAGTGTTATCACTACAGTAAATATCTATGAGCTTGAGGGGATGAAAGGAATAGCCCAGCGATTAACGGGAGTACCCGTTCCTGTAGAAGATTGTGTAGCCAATGAGACTCTAGCCGAAGCAGACGAGGTAAAGCTACTTGATGTGACACCGGAAGTAATTCTAAAAAGATTGCAAGAGGGGAGTATTTCCCCCAACTCGCCTAGTCAGGGAGAAGGATGGTCCAAACCTAAGTCAAAGCATCAACGTTTGTACCGCCATGATAATCTGGCTGTGCTAAGAGAATTAGCGCTACGATTTGTGGCAGGAGAAGTGAATGATGATTTAGATGAATATAGGGAACAGCAAGGAATACTTGGGCCTTCTGGGGCTAGTGAGCGAATTCTGGTTACTGTGCAATATCATTGGAATGGTTCGATCTTGATTCGTCGTGGTCAACAGGTAGCCAAACGATTGGGAGCTGAGCTGGTCGTCGCTTGCTTTCGTGATAGCAAACAGGTGATGTCTAAGGAAGAGGCAACCTTTAAACGGTCTATGGTGACTTTAACGGAAAAAGTGGGGGGGAGCTTTGAAGAAGTCCCGCTATCTAAGGAAAGTGACGTTGCCAAAGAAATTGTGCGGCACGCGATGCAACGTAACATTACCCGTATCGTAATGGGGCAGTCCAAACGAAGCCGGTGGGAAGAAATTTTGCATGGCTCCATTATTAACAAGATTTTGCGCAAAAGCAAAAATACAGATGTCTTAATTGTGGCGGATCGTGCGGCGACAAGCGGGGGGCGAGTTCTTCCTGCTAAACGCCATCGCGGAATTGTTAGCCATCCTTTTCGCCGTCTTTCTGCTGAGGAGATGGAAAGGGAAATTAAGCGAATTAAGCGTGGAAAATTAAAAATCTATGTAGGTGCAGCTCCTGGTGTAGGAAAGACGTACACGATGCTTCGTGAGGCGAATGAACTTTTACACAGTGGTATTGATGTTGTAATTGGACTATTGGAAACTCATGGACGAAAAGAGACCCACGAGCAAATAGATAAGCTGACTATTATCCCAAGAAAGGTGATTCCTTATAAGAATGTTCTTTTGGAAGAGATGGATACAGCGGCTATTATTAAACGCAATCCGGAAGTGGTTCTAGTGGATGAATTAGCCCATACCAATGTGCCCAATAGTCGATTTCTAAAAAGATATGAAGATGTCGAGAAAATTTTGCAAGCTGGCATTTCTGTCATTTCAACCATGAATATTCAGCATGTAGAGAGTTTGAATGACAGCGTTGAGCAAATAACAGGTATTCGAATACGGGAAACGGTTCCTGATCACATTCTACATGAAGCAGATGAGATAGAACTGGTCGACATTGCACCAAGATCCTTACAAGAGAGGATGAGAGAAGGCAATATCTATGCCCTAGATAAAGTGGAGCAGTCATTGAATCACTTTTTTCAGATGGGAAATCTGATTGCATTACGAGAGCTCGCCTTGCGTGAAGTAGCGGATGATGTGGATGAGCGTCTGGAAGCTTGGGAGCGAAAAGGTGCGCTGCGTGGACCATGGCGAAAACAAGAAACCATTTTTGTCTGTGTAAATTTACGAAATGACAGTGAACGATTGATACGACGTGGATTTCGTATTGCTTATCGATTAAAGGCGGACTGGTATGTGGCGTATGTACAGGAGCATTACCCCCTTACCCAAGAGGAGGTTAGCTTGTTAGACAAACTTAGGTTATTAACGGAACGTATGGGTGGAGCCTTTGAAATATATCAGGTACAGGAACGAAGACAAATTTTTCGTGAATTAGTCATGCAGATGGATCGCAAAAATGTTACACAAGTCATCATCGGCCATTCTGCTCGGACGAGATGGGAAGAGATAAGAACGGGCTCTGTTTTACAAAAATTATTAAGGCAAATACGTCATATGGATGTTCTCGTTGTTGCTGATCATAAGCCAGTTATGTAGTCATTCGAATGAGTGGGGCGGGAGCAAGATGAAGAGTATGCTTATTGTGGGACGTGGAGAAGCTTTTTGTAACTTTGTTCAAATCGCTAGCCAACATGAGATCAATCGAAATTTGATGGATGGTTTGCAGATTGTTGCCTTTTATCGAGAATCAATGAGAAATGACCAGATTCGAGAAGGGTTTCGTCTAGTGGCTACGCAAGGGTTTGCTCCTGACGCAACGGAACTTGCCTCTTATGAGCAGGTTTACCTGTTTCCAGATG